>JAPLUI010000230.1 GCA_026397725.1 Verrucomicrobiota bacterium
CATCGAAGGCCCCAGCTACCGCATGAAAGACCGTATCGAAAACTGATCCCCCCCCGGGCAAACGCCCGATCTAACCGTGCCTAACCATCCGATTTTCAAACCGCCCGTTCCATCCGACGTTCACGCCGCCGCCCACATTCGGCCTGAGTCGCTCAATGCCCTTGCGGATCTCGCCGAGGGAAATGACGCTCACAAAATGCCGTTGTCCGAGGTTGGTTGCGGCCCATTGGCGGAGAAAGGCATCTGCCGTCAGCCCGTTGCGAAGTGCGGACAAAACGGTTCTTCGTCACCAGGATTCGGCGTTCCCGTTCTCAGCATCAGAACCCGGTGGGCGGGTGTGGCACCGGGAGTAACGTGGGCGCGATAAGGAGCCACCACATTCTTGTGGTGGTAGCGGAAGGGCGGCCCATGAGTGCGTGCCGAAGGCTCAGTTCATGGACGTTCCTTCCGCTCGACGACAGGAATGTCGTCGCTCCCTAACGGGCATCCTCGGAGCCAAGTTACTCGGGAGGGGCGTGCCCGCCGCGAGACGGACCGTGCCTCATGGGAACCCCGCAGCTCTAACGGTTTAGCCACAGCGGTGTGGCGGGCTGCGCCCTTCCCACCGCACTCCAGACTTTCACTACTTGGCGCATGAACGAGGTCGCCGGGAAGTCGGGGCCTGTTGCGGCATTGCGCAGGTTCCTCATTGCGTGTTAGGAGAAGGCCGTGGCAAGCGCGGTCGCGTGAGCAGCGGGATGGCCAGGCCGCACAGGGCTAACAGGATGATGCCGGCATCGCCGATGAGCGCGTAAAGCGTGACGGCGGGCTCCAGCGGCACGTTGAGTTCGGTCAGCAGGGAACCGCGGGTGAAATGGCTGCCGGCGGCGTCGGCCAACACCTGCGGGGCGGCGGTGTCGGGGTGGGCGGTGGAGCCGCTGCTGTTGACGGCGGCGCTGACGCCGGTATTGGCGCAACGCAGCATGGGTCGGCGCAGTTCGATGGCGCGGAAGCGGGCGTTGGCGAAATGTTGGGCCGCCGCCGCAGAGTGCTTGAACCAGCCGTCGTTGGTGACGTTGACGAGCACCTGCGGGCCGGGCCGCACGAATTGGCGGGGGAGTCGTGGGACGCTGTCCTCGAAGCAGACGGAAGGGATCACGCCGACCGTCCGGGGGCCGATGGTTAGGGACAGGGGCTCGAACGAGTCGCCGGAGGTGAATGAGCCGCCGTACTCGGCCCCGGCTTCGTGTTCGTAGATGTTCTTGAGAAATGGCAGCGAATCCACCAAGGGGATGGTTTCGCCGAAAATGACGAGGTGGTGTTTGCGGAAGGTCTGCAACTCATCGCGGGGGGACATGACGGCGAGCGAGTTGAACATGCGGCCTCCGGGTTTCGCAATCAAGGCCTCACCCTTGGGCTCGGCGTCCAATTCGGTCACTCCGAAAATCAGGCTGAAGGCACCGGCCGTGCGGATTTGGGCGAGGGTGTCGAGGTTTTCCTGCCAGGTTCCCCACCCGCCGTCGGCAGTGCGGAGGATGCGCCCCTGCAAGGCGCTTTCCGGCCAGATCACCCAGTCCGGCCAGCGCAGGGTGATCTGGCCTTCGTCGGCGTCGCGCATGGCGTTGTGCAGGATGTCCTCGTTGGCTTGGGAGAGCGCGGCGAGTGCGGTCAAGGTTTCCTCCTCGTAAGCGCGGTGGATGGTGAGGTCGTCCCAGAGCATCCGCGCGGCGTCTTGCGGAATGTCGAGTTGCACCAGCAAGGCCTTGAGGCGGACGGATTTCCGCTGGCCTTCCGTTGTGATGCGCACGAAGCCGTAGCCCGCCACCAAGCCCACCAGCAGGATGGCCAGGGCGAAATCCCAGCGTGGTCGGCGCTTGCCATCGGCGGCGCTTTGCAGCAGGCGGTGGCCGACCTGAACCATCACGGCTTGGACAAACACCAACAACAGCGCGAGTCCGGTCACACCTAACAAATCAGCCGCCTGCGCCATCACCAGGGTTTCATGAAACGCCACCCCGAGTCCGTTCCAGCCGAAGCCGGTGAACAGCCAACTGCGCAACCACTCCAGCCCCGCCCACACCGCGCCATGGCAAAAGGCCGTCCGCAGGCTGACTCCGGCCGCGCTGGGCACCGCAGTGGAATCGCCTGCCAACAGGCGTTGGCGGCGGGTTGCCTGCGGATGCGGATGGGAATGCGGATGGGGATGCGGATGGGGATGCGGATGTGGATCGGGAGTGGTGGCATGGCGTTGGTGCCACGGGTTGCCCAAGGTGGCGGCAAAGGCGCCGAACAAGCCCCAGAAGCAGCCCAGATAGAGCGGCAGCAGCACGGCAGCCAGCGGTGAGACCACCGCCATCCAGGAAAACTGCACGCCGCTGCTCACACTGCCAGCCAGCCAACCGAGGCCGAAGCCTTTCCATCCCGCGCGTTTCCCCTCCAGCGACCACAGGCCAGGCAGCAGGGGGACCAGTGCCACCCACGCCAAGCCCACCGCATTGAACGGGGGAAACAACCCCGCCACCAGCAAGCCGCTGCTGATGGCAGCAGCCAATCGAATCCATCCTGCACGCTTCCGCATGCCCGCAGCATGAGCCGCAGCCCCCCGCCGGTCCACTGCGAATTGCCAGAATCCCTGGTCGCCAACGGCCCGCTTCGATCCGTAAGGGCTCAGTAACTACTCAGGTACGGAAGAATTTTGTGACAGAATCATTGGATGACAGAATCATTGAGGATTGGAATTGGGCAATCGCGGTCCATCCGCCTGCCTTCCCTTTCATCAACGGCTATTCCTCGTCGGATATGCGAATTCTAGCGGACCTGAGTAGTAACGCCGCAGTGAGCCCGGAAGAATTCCTGAGTCCGCCCGCCCGCAAGCGGCCCGTTGCGCCTGACCTCCTTGCACAAACCTGATGCGCCGCAGCACCAACGAACCGGATTGCACCAGCGCCAGCGCACCGGTCCGCCTCCGGGGTCGCCGGCCTAACATTTCAGGAACGCCTCGACCTTGGCCATGATCTCGCGCTCGCTGCCGGGGACGCTGAGCACGTCGCATTCGCTGCCCAAAATGAACGGGTGGCCGGTGGCCCGCATTTTTTCCAACAACTCGCGGGCCAAGCGTTCGACTTCGGCGACGGTGAGTTGGGAGGCCGGGAAGCGTTTGGTCGGCAGGTTGCCGTAGAGCACCGTGGTTGGCGGAATCAAGGCCGCGTCATCCCACAGCAGGCGGGAGCAGCCGAAGCTGAGCATGGCCGCATCCAGCGCGGCGAAGCGCTCGACCATGCCGGTGGTGAGTTCGCCACAATCATGGAAGACCAGATCCACGCCCCGCGCGTCGAACAAGGCCTTGATCCGCCGCATCGGCGCGATCACATAGCGCTCGAAGATTGCATAACCATTGGCAAGTTGGTTGGGCGAGAAATAGACGAGGTTGGCGGCGGGTTCACAGACGATGAGGGCCTTGGCCCCGGCCTCAATCTGGGCGGTGAAGTATTGCAGGATCAGCTCGGTGCCTAACTCGAGGGCCCGCTCGATGAGTGCCACCTCCGGATCCTCGGCCGCCGTCAGGCCGGTGCCGGCCAGAAACACCGGCGTGATCGGATCGCCAACCAGTTTGGTCATCAGCGAAAACGGCCCGATGCCCATGCCCAGCGGCACCAGGTCGGGGTGCCGTGCCACCTGGCGGATCGCCTCACAGGTCGCCCGCATCCGCGGCGTCAACACGAAGTCCGGCGCGGCGGACGGCAGTTCGCTGAAGTGATAGGAATCAATCTCCGCCGTGGCGATGCCGCGGGTGGCGAGGAGGGCTTCCTTTTCCAGCTTGAGGTCCATCAAGGGCACGGCCAGCGGCGTGTTGAAACGGCCCGCCGCTCTGACCACCATGTCGCCGAGGCGCTCGCCATCCAACATTACCGCCGCGTGATCCGCCGCCTCATGCAGGACGAGGTGGGTGCCGATGGGCATTCTCAACCCGGCCTCGGCCAGGCCGAGATAATAACTTCGCTCCATGACCGTCGGGGTGAAACACTCAGCAGGTTTCTGCCAGGCGGAGCGCAAGATCCACCGCGCTGGCCGCATCCTGACTGTAACCATCGGCCCCGATTTCATCCGCGTAATCCTGGGTGACGGGAGCCCCGCCGACCATGATCTTGGCGCTGGTGAGCCCGGCGTCGCGGACGGCCTGCACGGTCAGTTTCATGGCCGGCATGGTGGTGGTTAGAAGGGCGGAGAGGCAGATCAACTGGGCCTGGTGCTCTTGCGCGGCGGCCACGAACTTGTCCGGCGTCACGTTGGTGCCCAGATCGACGATGCCGAAGTTGGCGCCCTTGAGCATCATGGCCACGAGGTTTTTGCCGATGTCGTGAAGGTCGCCTTGCACGGTGCCGATCACGGCGGTGTATTTCGGCTTGATGCCGGCGGCGGCGAGCAGCGGTTCGAGAATGCCCATGCATTCCTTCATCGCCCGCGCGGCAATCAGCATCTCCGGCACGAAGACCTCGTTGTTCTTGAATTTCTCACCGATGCTGGACATCCCCGGCACCAGGCCCTGCTCGACGATTTCCAGCGGCTTGAGGCCCTGCTCGAGGAGGGTCTGGGTGATGAGTTTGGCGTCATTGCGTTTGCCGCCTTCGACGGCCAGCGACAGTTCTGATAGAGTGCTCATGGTTCGGTGGGGGCTGGGAGGTTTCGCTCAATTTCCTGAAGTCACTGCGGCACGCTCGGTGCGTGAACCCACTGCGGCCAAGGCCATGACTGCCGCAAACAGCGCCATGAAACCCCAGTCGCCGAACATCGAACCGCGCAGGAAAGGCAGCCCCGCCACATAGCATTCGACCAAGCCGGTTAGGGTCTTCGCATAGGGCTGGCCGGAGAGGCTGAGGCCGGTTAGCCAGACGCCGAAGTTGCTAACCGCATAGAAGAAAAACGGCACCGCCACCGCGCTGCCGAATTGCATTTTCCAGCCGCGGTTGCGGATGGCCACGCCCACCATGCCGATGGCCAGGAAGGCACTGTAATCCACCAGGCGCGGCGCGTGAAACACGGCATAACCCATCTGGGCATTCAAGACCAAATCGCTCAGCACCAGCGCCAGCACCGGCACGGCCAGGGCCAAACGCTTGCTGAGGAAGAGGCCCCCCATCAACGCGAAAGCGCCAATGGGAGCGACATTCTCAGGATGAGGCATGAAACGGAAGGCGATCATCGCCACGACGAGTGTGATAAGTGCTGACATGGGGTTGCTGGGTGAGGCAGGGAGACTGACAGACAATTCCCCGCCCGTATTGTGGATTTAACGGAATTTTTGGTGAATTTCACAATTTCATGGCCAGCGCCACTTGGCAATGATGGCGGATTTCGATAATTGCCGGTCGAGCCAAGACTCATGATTCAGCCACCTGCAACCGGCGTGATTCAAGACTCCGATGTAAATGATTCTGCCATGAATTCTTTGGAACCTGAGTAGTAACCGCTTCGGGATGTTCTCGGTGGTGCATACTGCCACGGATGACAATTTGTGAAATTTGCGCGGCTGTTCATGAAGGCATTGTTTTCCGCGGATTACGCGGATCACGCTGATTTTTTTGACGAGCGCTTTTCCCAAAACCTGAAGCGCGGCGGCATGGATGCGGGTGACCACCGCGCTTTCACCGATGATGACAGGTTCAATGATGTCCCAAGCGTTGAGGTCGGTGGCGGCCTCGATCCCAAGTTCACGGGTTCAGCATCGCGGCCCGATAGAACCGGCGGGGCAGGTTCGTGGCATCGCCGTCGGTAAACTGGCTGGTGCCGTAAACATTGGTCAACGTTCCAGCCTGAATCCAGTTCACCAGATCCGAGGAGCCGAGAATCTCATATTGCTTTCCAAATTCGCCCGTCAGCGTCAGCCTGCAACCATCCTCAACAAGGCCCTCAGGGGAGGTGTCGATCCGCAATCCGGGGCGCTTCGTGAACACCGCCGTGATGGCCTTGTTCTGGGTCATCGCCACGGTAAGCGGATTGATTGATCCTGCCGCATCGCCGCTCCAACCGACGAATTCCTGTCCCACGTCCGGCTGTGCTGTTAGGCGAACGCTGGCACCACTGTTGTGTCTGTTCGCTGCAGGAGTGACCGCCACCTTTCCGCCACCATCCGCCACCAAGGCCAAGGCAAACCGCCCTATACCCAACGGTTGAAAGACTGCCGTCACCGTCGGGTTAGGGTTGGTCACCTGGAAATCCAACGGGTTGTCCGTGCTGGTGACCGCGTTGCCCCAAAATGCCAGGTAATTTCCGCTCGCGGGCAATCCGCTGCACCGGACCCTCGTGCCGTAGGGGTAGAATGCGGCCACCGGATCCTGCCGGATTGTACCGCTGCCAACCGTGGTGGTGTTCACCGCTGTTCCAAAGACCGCCTGCACGCATTTGTTTCGCGACACTTGGACGCTGGTCACCGGATCGGTGCCGCTGGCATCGCCAAGCCACTGCAGGAATGTCCACCCGGCCACCGGCGTGGCCGTCAGGGTGGCCATCGAGCCGCTGGCGTAGGATCCGTCCGGCGGCTGGACACTGACGCTTCCGCCTCCCGCCGTAGTAGCGGTTAGGGTTGGAACAATCACCACCGCAAGAGGTGGACTTTGCATCTGGCTGGCAAAGTCCGAACTGTATGCCACGGCGCGTACCGTGCACGACCGGCTGATCGTCAAGGCCTTGGTGTAGAGCTTCGAACCGAGCGACGGCGCGGATCCGTCCAATGTATATAAGATCGTGCCGTTGGCGAATGCCGTTTGCATGGTCACCATGAGCGTGCCACGTTCGACCACCTCGCTGCCCGCGGGCACTTGCCCGCCCACCAGCACCTCGATGCCACCGCCATAAGTCGCCCCGATGGTTTTGTCGGAGTTCATCAACAAGGACAGCGGATTGATCGTGCCCGAGGCCGCCCCCGTCCACCCGGTGAACACGTAGCCCGCCGCCGGCACCGCCGTCAGCGTGGCTGTTGTCCCGGTCAGATATTTGCCACCGGCCACGATTCCGCTGATGGTGCCGTTGCTAAGCGCGCTGGCGGTGAGCGTATATTGCCGGGTGAAAGTCGCCCCGATGGTCTTGTCCGCATCCATCAGCAGTGAGAGCGGATTGGTAGTTCCCGAAGCCGCTCCCGTCCACCCTGTGAACGCATAGCCCGCCGCCGGAACCGCCGTCAGCGTGGCCGTGGTTCCGGTCAGATACTTGCCGCCCGCAGCGATGCCGGTGATCGAACCATTGCTCAACGTGCTGGTGGTGAGCGTGTATTGTCGGGTGAAAGTCGCCCCGATGGTCTTGTCCGCGTCCATCAACAGCGAGAGCGGATTGGTCGTGCCGCTGGCCGCACCGATCCAACCGGTGAACGCATAGCCCGGGGCTGGCACTGCCGTCAGTGTGGCGGTTGTCCCAGTCAGATACTTGCCGTCCGCTGTCATCCCGGTAAGCGACCCGTTGACCGCTAGATCACTGGTGAGCGTGTATTGCCGGGTGAATGTAGCTCCAACTGTCTTATCGCCATTCATCAGCAGAGACAGTGGGTTTGCCGTGCCGCTGGCAGCGCCGGTCCAACCGGTGAACACATAGCCCGACGCCGGAACCGCCGTCAGCGTGGCCGTGGTTCCCGTCAAATACTTGCCGTCCACAGCGATTCCGCTGATGGTGCCGTTGCTTACCGCGCCAAGGGTAAGCGCGTATTGCCGGGTGAAAGTTGCTCCAATTGTCTTGTCGCCATTCATCAGCAGGGCGAGCGGATTGGTAGTTCCCGAAGCCGCCCCCGTCCACCCGGTGAACGCGTAGCCCGCCGCCGGCACCGCCGTCAGCGTGGCCGTGGCACCCGTCAAATACTTGCCGCCCACAGCGATGCCGCTGATGGTGCCGTTGCTCACCGCGCCAAGGGTGAGGGTATATTGTCGGGTGAAAATTGCTCCAATTGTCTTGTCCGAATCCATCAGAAGAGCCAGTGGATTGGCGGTGCCAGTCGCGTCACCTGTCCATCCGGTGAAGACGTAACCCGCTGCGGGCACCGCCGTCAGCGTGGGGGTGGTGCCCGTCAGATACTTGCCTCCCACAGCGCTGCCGCTGATGGTGCCGTTGCTCAAGGCGCTTGTGGTCAACGTGTATTGCCACATGAATATTGCTCCGATGGTCTTGTCACCATCCATTAGCAGGGACAACGGATTAGCGCTGCCAGTCGCGTCACCTGTCCATCCGGTGAAGATGTAACCAAGACTGGCAGTGGCGGTAAGAGTGGCAATAGAATTGGCAAAATACGGGCTGTCATTTCCTGTTATCTGACCATCCGCCACCGCGTCGAGTATGATCATCAGCGAGGGAATGTTATACAGTTCCGCACTGGAAAGATGATACCCCCCGGCAACCAGCACCTTTCCATTTGGCAACAAGGTCGCTGTAGGACTGAAGCGGGTAGTTCCCATGGCACCGGTCACAGTCCACGCGCCGGTTGCCGGATCATACAGTTCAGCACTGGAAAGAGAGCTACCATTGGACCCCCCCGCAACCAGCACCTTTCCACTCGGCAGCAGGGTCGCCGTATGACGGGAGCGCGCGGTAATCATTATACCGGTCACAGTCCACGCGCCGGTTGCCGGATCGTACAGTTCAGCACTGGAAACAGAGCTACCATTGGCCCCCCCCGCAACCATCACCTGTCCACTCGGCAGCAGGGCCGACGTATGAAGGGTGCGCGCAGTAATCATAGTTCCGGTCACAGTCCACGCGCCGGTTGCCGGATCGTACAGTTCAGCACTGGAAAGAGAGCTACTAGAGTTATACTGCCCCCCCGCAACCAACACTTTGCCATTCGGTAGCAAAGTCGCCGTATTGTAATCACGGACAGTAATCATGGCACCGGTCGCAGTCCATTTGCCGGTGGTTGGGTCATACAGTTCCGCACTGGAACGTTGATAGCCCCTGGCAACCAGCACCTTTCCATTCGACAGTAGGGTCGCTGTATGAATTTCGCGGGCAGTGGTCATGGCACCGGTAGCAGTCCAGGTGCCGGTTGCCGGATCATACAGTTCAGCACTTGAAAGAAAGGTGCTATTGAATCCCCCGGCAACCAGCACCTTCCCATTGGGCAACAACGTCGCAGTGTGACCACCGCGGGCTGTTCCCATGGCACCAGTCGCGGTCCACGCGCCGGTTGCCGGATCATACAGTTCAGCACTGGAAAGCTTGCTACCAGAGTTATACTGCCCCCCCGCAACCAACACTTTGCCGTTCGGCAGCAATGTCGCCGTATAACTGTCGCGGGCGATGGTCATGGAACCGGTCGCAGTCCACGCGGTGGAGGCAGCAGAAGCTGACGGCATGGCGCACCAATTCGTGGCCAGCACCAACAAAACCAGCATCAGATTCCTGTATGCGAACGTGTTCATATTGGGCAGGGATGTGTGGCTTCATCAAGCATTGCCAGGCAGTTTCTCCATCCTTCGGCCTCCAAGGCAGCCTCCGGGTTCATGTTGTTCACGCGGTGCCTCCCGCGAAGTTCCGATGGGTTAGCTTACATGACTGCAACACTCGGTAGTTTCTACTGGCTAGGCTTTGAAAAATCAGGTATTTCAACTGACAAGAAGCGCCTTGCTTCGCTCGGCGCACAACGCTCCAAGGCCAGCCGACCAGCGAGAAAGGAAAGCCAATGAGTGAGCCAACGAAACAAGTGACTGAAAGCGGGTCGGCTGCGCCGCCTTGTTCGATGCTCTTCATTCCGGTTGGATTGGCGGAGTTGCCGGGTTGGTCGCAGGTGCTCGGGTATCTGGCGATGGTCGGATTGGTGGTGACGATGGCGTGGGCGGGTTGGCTGTTTTGGTATTGTCGGTTGCGTCCTTGGAAGGTGGAGACGCCTGAGTTTGTCCGTTGGGAGACAAGGACGGCATGTTGGACTGCGATTGTGGTATCGGTTGCTTCTGTACTCGTGACTGCACTTGGGGAGTTGCAAAGACGCCAACTCCAAGAGCAAGAATCGCAACACCCAAAGCCGCCCACCCTAGATTCCGGGCCGAGCGATCTACGGTTATTGCCTCCCTATGACGCCGCTCCACGTCCTCGCGATCCTGTGCAATCCGAGACTTCTCACGCCGATCCAGAAGCTCCTGAGCGGCCTTGTAATTCACACAATGCTTCACCTTACTTGCCACCGTCGTCCGCAGTTGAGCGTCCGTATCATTCCGGTGCTGATGTATCCAGCGTTCAATCTCGGGATCTTCCATATTTGTATTTATAGAACAGTGTTAATGAGCCGCACGCGGCATTTGCTCCCGATATGCCGCCCGCTGCATAATAGGGGACAAATGCCGCCCGGAAGGGCTGACTTCGCCCGCTGACGCAAAAAAGGTCATTCTCACAGGCGGAATCAACCACCCTCCGGCCACCGGGGCAAGGAGATTCTCCCAAAATCGTCCCCGCCCCTCCGCCGCCGCGCTCATTTCGTCCGGGTCCGGCATAGCACCCACAGCCAGACGCCGCGACCGCCCAGCCCGAGGCAGGCCGACACGCTCAGGCACAGAGGCAATGGGTGCCCCGCGACGAGCACCTCGGCCCGCATCACCAAGCGTCCGAGACGCGCCAGCGACAGCAGCCCGAACCGGATGCAGCTCACCCGCAGGCACAGAGTTTGCGAGTGGAGCCGGTGGGAACAAGCGGCCTGCTTCGCTGAAGCTACGAAAGTCCGGGAGCGGCCCGGCTTGCCCCAGCGTGGTTCTGCCGATGCCGGAGGGCCGAGCCGCCCTGATACCGTTTGTGCGGGCTGACTTGCGGCAAGATGCCGCAACTACGACCCGCTCCGGGTGGCCTTGGCCCTGGTGAGATCCGAGGCTCAGTGGGGGTGCTCGGATTTTCGTTGTCCGTTATCAGTTGTCCGTTTCCCTGCTCACTCGCAAGCTCTAGCTTTTCTCGTCCCAGTGGGGGCCGCGCCTGCGGCCAAGGCGCGTCACGCCACCGGCCACTCACCGCGGGACTCCAAGAGTTTGCGGAGGAAAACGCGGTCAATCTCGTCCTTCTCGCGATAGGTCTGTTTGGTTTTCCACAACAGGGCGGGCGAGGCAAAGGGGATTTTCACGCCGCAGTGTTCGCGAATTTGAATCATCTCCTTCGCATCGTCATAGGTGAGTCCGCAGGCTTTGGCCATGAGATCGACGGTGAATTCATCGCAAACGCGGACTACCACATAGTTTGCAATCTCACCCGGTCCAAGTTCGAGAATAGCTTGCTCGGGCAAGCTGGCCAACGCCTCGCGGACTTTCGCATCATTTTCACAGGAAGTCTCCACCAGCAAATCGATGTCCATGGTGGCGCGGGTGTAGCCCGCCGCAATGATTGCGAAGCCGCCGACGACAATATACTTGGCGCCCAGTTCATTGAGGGAGTGCGCGAGGCGCGCGAGATCCACGTCGGACGGCGGGCGCGTTTCCGCTAGCGGACTTGAAGCATCATCATCCATTCATCGGCCTCCTGGTGAGATGTGAACCGATAGACACCCCGTCTGACCGGAAACGGACGCCCTCTGAGTTGCACGGCAAGGGCATTCAGCTTGGCGGCAGCGGCAAGCGCGGAACTGCCCTCAGCCGGCGGCCGGCGTTTGCCGATTACTTTGGTCCGGGGATCCCCTGCGTCGATGAGTTCATTCACGGCCTCAAGCTACCCCGCAATTCGGCGATTGCGAGCGTAAAGTGTGCGAACAATGAATGGGGGACAGCGGAAGCATTTCCGCATTTTCTTCCCTCCCGCCTCCCATCGGCACCTCCCGAGTCGCCTGAAAACCGCCACGGCATGCTCGGAACCGACTTCATTGGTCAGCAGACGCAACACGAAACTTGAGTCTCCGTATGTCATGGCATCCGGGAATCCACGATCAATTGCCCGGCGGAGACCGCAGAGCGGCGTTGTCCGCGTCGGCGAGAGATGGCGCGGTTGCGGACCGCAGCACCCACAAGGGCTTGCCGTTGTCGGTGACCTGCACACTCTCGCCGGCCGCCGTGAGCCTTTTCACGACGGCGGGATGTCGGAGTAATTCGCGCAGCGGTAGGGATGTCATGCGTCGGACGCATGGTACCTGACAGCAGGTTTGTCAACCCCATAAACGCCCCAAATCCGGTGTCAGAGAAGCAATCAGAACGTGCTTGACGTCATCTCTGCCCGTTCCGCCCGTTCTCTCTGCCGTGATGCGCCCGCCTTCGGTGGTGGCATCCGCGCCGCGCGGGCGGCAGCCGGGAGCAGGAGCAAGGCGAGGCCCAGGATGAGCGCGAGGAGGGTTGTTCATGGCGAGTGACAGAGGGGAAGGCGGCGGGCGTTTTCGTGATCGTGAACGGGTGGAACCGGAAGGGCCGGATGATTGGCATTACCCACCCGGATGCAACAGAAATCGCTCCGGCCAGCTGCTTCAAGGGGGGTGGGTGTCGCGCCCTCCTCAAGGAGCGTGGGCGTCTCGCCCGCCGCCAATGAAAAGCGAAAGCAAGGTGACGAAGCTCGAGTCCTTTCGCCTCCCATTGGCCAATGTGGGCGAGACGCCCACGCTCCTTGAAGACTCGCCGGCTAAAGCCAGCGCTCCGGCATGCGGCCCCTCGCGTTGCCCATCGGTCAACTCGTCATCCACCGTGTCCCTGAAATTCCGGAATATTTCGCTTGGTTCGCCAGCAAGAAGGGGCTAACGTCCCGCCATGGCCCACCGTCGCCGAACTCCGCCCTTCCGGGTCGTTGATCTCCCAGAACAACGACCGGTAGGCGAACAAAACCGTTAGGCTAATTTAAATGCAATCAAGAGTCCGCACCTATCAACGTATCGACGACCTTCTCTTATGAGTCCGCATTGAGGCCGGAAGAATATCCTGTCGGAAGAATGTCGGAACAATATCCTTGTCGCTGCGGATTTCAGGACTATGCTCCTCACGTGGCACGCACCATTCATCTCAGGCTGCAGGCTCCGGGCGACCTCGGCAAGTTTCGTCTTCCGCCGGGAGTCCGCCGGCGGCTGACCGCGTTGCTGGATCGCCAGGATCAGGGTGCTGCGCTCACCGCTGCGGAGCGCTGCGAGGCCGAAGGCTTGGTCGAATTGGCCGAAATGCTCTCGCTCCTGAAGCTCCGGGCGGCGGGCATGCAGACGGCGGTGCCATGAATTTCCCGCTCCATCTGATGAAACGCGCGGTGCTCCAACGTGCGGGCGGTCGTTGCGAATACTGCGGACTCTCGCAAGCCGGGCAGGAGGCACGGTTTCACGTGGACCACATCCACCCGCGTGCCGAAGGCGGCGCGACCGCGCTCGATAATCTCGCCCTCGCCTGCGTGCCCTGTTCGCTGCGGAAAGGCGCGCGTTGCGCGGCACCCGACCCGTTGACGGGGAAGCCCGCACCCCTCTTCCACCCGCGCCGCCAGGTCTGGGGCGATCACTTTCAGTGGCAGGGCTGCCGTGTGCTTGGCCGCACGCCCACGGGCCGCGCCACGGTGCACCAACTCAAAATGAGCCGGCTGCTCGCCCAAGCCATCCGTGCCGAGGAAGCGCTGCGGGGTCGCCACCCGCCGCCGACGCCGGCAAAGTGAACGGGAAGATTGCGGGCGAAACAACGGCGTCGATGGGGTCCTCGCATGGTAACATTTGTGCGAGACTTCGCAGGCATTTCCGCACTTCATTTCCGCACTTCGCGGTGGTCGGCCCCCTGCCGGATCAAACGGCTAACGGATCGGTCCTGGCCCATTTCCAGCCGCTGTGCAACCCATTCGTTGCCCATCGCGGTGCGCGTCCGCAGCAGGGTTGCCAGCGCGACCTTGCGCGGATCACCTTTCCGGGCGGGCCGCAGCTTTCCCTTCTCATCGCACAGTTCAAACTCCCCAAGAAACCCATGACATCAATTATTTGAACTCTCCATGGTCAGAGCAGTAGTGAGGACCATCATGTCCCTTGTGTTTAGTGCATTCTTTCCGGCACACTTTGGCGTAAATATTCTCACCGACTATTATATCGGTCATTCGGCACCACTGCCTGGTTGGGCTCTCATGATGCGATCGGGACGACTTCGCGCTTGATTTTCGCCCCCATGGCTCTTTCGGCCACCTCAAGATCGTGCTCGGATTGCAGGCCGATCCAGAACGCGGCGGAGGTGCCGAAAAACTTTGCCAGCCGCAATGCCGTCTCAGCACTCAGGCTGCGCCTGCACTTCGTGATCTCGGTCAGGCGCGAAGCGGGAATGCCGGTCGAGCGGGATACCGAGGCGAGGCTCAGCCCCATCGGCTTGATGAATTCCTCCAAGAGGATCTCGCCTGGATGAATCAGTGGTAGGTATTTGGTTGCGCTCATAATCTTAATGGTAGTCGATAATCCTCACTGCATGCTTCGAGCCATCTTCCCATCGGAAAATGACCCTCCATTGCTGGTTGATCCGAATGCTCCAGAATCCGGCCAGATGCCCCTTGAGCTGCTCAAGCCGATTGCCTGGGGGAACCTCAAGATCATGAACGATTCGGGCCTGATTGATCATCCGGAGCTTGCGCCGGGCTGGTTCCTGGATGTCTCCTGGCAAACCTCGTACCCGCAGGCCGCGGTAGATGCTCTCGGTCGCTGAATCGCCGAAACTTTCGATCACGCGCGACAGTACCACCACCTCGGATTACGTCAAGCGTAATGATGCGGGACGAAATTATTTTCCCGTCCAACCGTGTTAATGGGCCGCGTCGATGGGGTCCTCGCATGGTAACATTTGTGCGAGACTTCGCAGGCATTTCCGCACTTCATTTCCGCACTTCGCGGTGGTCGGCCCCCTGCCGGATCAAACGGCTAACGGATCGGTCGTGGCCCAGCTACGGTGTCGGATGAGCAATCGGATCGCTGCTTGACGTCATCAATGCCGGTCTCGCCAGCTAAGTCGTTTTCCGCCTGGGTCTGGACATTTGTCCCATATCTGCGGGGCGAGACGCCCCGCAGACGGCCTGTCGCGAGACGCGCCAGCCACCTGAAGAGGGAAGTGAAACTCATTTCAACTGGCGGAGCGCGCTGGTGAGGAGCTGTTTGGGATCGACGACTTTCTCGGGATGCTTGGCTTGCGTTTGACGATACCTGTTGCCGAGCTGCTTGAGGTCGCCGCCGGCTTCGGTCATGAGCTTGCGGCGGACGTCGCGCAGCCATTCGAGTCCGTCATCATGGGGGAGACGGGTGGGTGGGGTGTTCATGGGGTGGTTTCCAAGAGTTCGAAGGGGGTGAGGAGCTGCGGAGTCACGAGGCCGAGTGAGCCATTGATGAGGCGGATGTGGGGTAACTTGCTGGGGTTGGCGATGTGCTTGCAGTTCCAAGTCGCCAGCATATCACAGCGGTGAAAGGACGCCAGCGCAAGGTGATGGGCGTCGCCACCGCTTTCCAGCGGCATGATCCGGTGTTTGAAATAGACTTCCACGATGGCGTCGATTTCGTCGGTGTAGGGCAGTCTCGGCAAGGGCTCAATCAGGTCCAGCATGTCCCTCCTCTTTTGGTCGGCGGGCGTGTCTTCCAGTTCGGTGATGACTACGGCGGAGGTAAAGAGCGCGTCCTGCCACTTTGCCAATTCCCACCATTCGCGAGTCCATTCCCGCCGCGCCTGCATTTGCGCACCTGGGCGAGTCTCGAAGTAGAAGCTCGGGATGCTGGTTTCGACGTAGATCAACTGGTTCATGGCTTGAATGAATGTTACGTCGTGATTTTGGAAAGTCGAGCGATGAAATCCAGTGTCGGAGCAGCAATCGGAACGCTGCTTGACGTCATCACCGCCCGTCCCGTCCGTTCTCTCTGCCGTGATGCGCCCGCCTTCGGTGGTGGCATCCGCTCCGGCGGGCGGCAGCCGGGAGCAAGGGCAAGGCGCGGCCCAAGGGGGGCGCTAGGCGCTTGTTCATGGCGAGTGACAGTGGGGCACGGGGCGGAAATAGGAGCGGCGTTTTCATGATCGTGACCGGGCGGACCCGTAACCGCCAAATGGTCGCCATTACCCGCCCGGATGCAACAGAAATCGCTCCGGCCCGCTGCTTCAAGGGGGGTGGGTGTCGCGCCCTCCTCAAGGAGCGTGGGCGTCTCGCCCGCCGCCAATGAAAAGCGAAAGCAAGGTGACGAAGCTCGCGTCCTTTCGCCTCCCATTGGCCAATGTGGGCGAGACGCCCACGCTCCTTGAACAATGTGGGCGAGACGCCCACGCTCCTTGAAGACTCGCCGGCTAAAGCCAGCGCTCCGGCATGCGGCCCCTCGCGCTCCCCATCGGGCAACTCGTCATCGACCGCGTCCTCGAAATTCAGGAGTATTTTGCTTGGTTCGCCAACCCAATGGGGCTATCGTCCCGCCATGGCCCCCGTCGCCGAACCCCGCCCTTCCGGGTCGTTGATCTCCCAACACAACGACCGGTCTTCGGGCCAGAAAAGATTCCCTTGACCAGGTATATCTCAGGGCTATACATGCCGCCATGAAGACAACATTACAGCGTTGGGGGAACAGCCAGGGGGTGCGCCTCCCGAAATCAATCGTTGAATCTCTTGGGATTTCGGTTGGCGCTTCGGTGATTGTAGAGATCTCAAAGGATAGTTCACAGGTCACGATTACACCAACGACGGTATCGCGTTCGGTCCGGGGGCGGCATCGCATCGAAGACCTCATTGCGAAGAGTTCACCGAGGGCATTTGATGGCGCATCCAACTGGGGCAAGGCGGTTGGGAAGGAGGCGCGAGATTAGGTGTCAGCGATTAGGTGTCAGATAAGTTGTCAGAACGCAGCTTGACGTCATCACTGACCGTTCCGCCCGTTCTCCCTGCCGTGATGCGCCCGCCTTCGGAGGTGGCAACCGCTCCGGCGGGCGGCAGCCGGGAGCAGGAGCAAGGCGAGGCCCAAGGCGGGACTTGGGGAGCGTGCGTCCCGCGTGCTAGGGTCGATAGCCCCGCCGACCACCTCCCCGGCAACCCCAAAGCCCCCGCTTGGTCCGCGACCCCTCCCGCGAGTGGCGAATGGTAAGATGAAAAGCCCCTTGCGTCTACACCACTCGCCATTCGCTGTTCGCCACAGCGGCAGGTTGCTCCACTCATTGGCCCAGCTCACCGACCCCCTCCCCGGCGATCCCAACGTTCCCGGTTGGTCCACCAACCCACCCGCGAGGGCGCGGGTGCTCCCCAGCGCTTTCAATCACCGCTGACCTCCACCATCGTGACCTTCAGCCCGGCGGAGCGGGCCAGTTTTGCCTGTCTGAGGTCACAGGTGATGAAATCCCGGCAACGCAGTTCGGCAGCCATGGCGACATGAAGAATGTCGTAGGATCGGGTTCCAAGCCGCAGCGTTTGCTCCCGCGAGAGTCTCAACGCCGACTCCACAACCTTATCCCATGAGACTTCAACCTTCACCAAGGTGCCGCGTTCCAGAAATCGCTCCAAACGCCCTTCCCACGCTGACAGCTCGCGCTCTATTTCCGTCTTGCTGGCTGCCGGCCGTAAGCGAAGCTCCATGAACGCCTTCATGCGCAAGCCGTTCCTGATCTCAATCTCATGCAGGGGACTGAACGCCAAACCCGGACGTCCGAGTCGCCTGAAAACCGCCACGGCATGCTCGGAACCGACTTCATTGGTCAGCAGACGCAACACGAAACTTGAGTCTCCGTATGTCATGGCATCCGGGAATCCACGATCAATTGCCCGGCGGAGACCGCAGAGCGGCGTTCGGCGTTCCGCGAGCATGGCATCGAGTTCATCATCCACAAGCTGCCTGTCAGCGTCGGCGAGAGATGGCGCAGTTGCGGACCGCAGCACCCACAAGGGCTTGCCGTTGTCGGTGACCTGCACACTCTCGCCGGCCGCCGTGAGCCTTTTCACGACGGCGGGATGTCGGAGTAATTCGCGCAGCGGTAGGGATGTCATGCGTCGGACGATGGTACCTGACAGCAGGTTTGTCAACCCCTAAACGCCCCCAATCCGGTGTCAGAGAAGCAATCAGAACGTGCTTGACGTCATCATCAACCGTTCCGCCTGTTCTCCCTGCCGTGATGCGCCCGCCTTCGGCGGTGGCATCCGCTCCGATGGGCGGCAGGCGGGAGCAGGAGCAAGGCGAGGCCCAGGATGAGCGCGAGGAGGGTTGTTCATGGCGAGTGACAGAGGGGAAGGCGGCGGGCGTTTTCGTGAGCGTGAACGGGTGGAACCGGAAGGGCCGGATGATTGCTTTTGCCCTCCCGGATGCAACAGAAATCGCTCCAGAAATCGCTCCGGCCCGCAGCGCCAAGGAGGGTGGGCGTCCTCGCCCGCCGCCAATGAAAAGCGAAAGCAAGGTGCCGCAGCACGCGTCCTTTCGCCTCGCATTGGCCAATGTGGGCGAGACGCCCACGCTCCTTGAAGACTCGCCGGCTAAAGCCAGCGCTCCGGCATGCGGCCCCTCGCGTTGCCCATCGGTCAACTCGTCATCCACCGTGTCCCTTCGGCGTGAAGATTGGTGTAGCCGCAGCTCTCCCGGTTGAACCACAGCGCTGTGGCTGAGTTCCGGCGCTCGCTGCGGCCGGACCATCGTCCGGTCCGTCGCCGGGATCCCGGTTCCCGGAGGCGTGCCCGCCGCGAGACGGACTGAACCTCCTGGCAACCCCGCAGCTCTAACGGTTTAGCCACAGCGGGGTGGCGGGCGGTGCCCTTCCCACCGCACTCCAGACTTCGGCTCGCGCCTGGGCAGGTGAACGGATGGAGTGCGGTGGGAAGCGCAACGCCACTGACGAACTGTGGAGAGGCCGGCCTGACAAAAAATCCGCAGCCGGCACCCGGCTGCGGATTCTGTGAGAGAGCGGGAGGTTTCCCGGATTGCGTCTAACGCTTGGAGAACTGGAAGCGCTTGCGGGCGCCGGGTTGGCCGGACTTTTTGCGTTCCTTCATCCGCGGGTCGCGGGTGAGGAAACCGAGCGGCTTGATGAGCTTGCGGTTTTCCGGATCCACTTGCGTGAGCGATCGGCTGATGGCATGGCGAATGGCGATCGCCTGGCCATGAATGCCACCGCCTTTGACGACGATGCTCAGGTCGAACTTGTTGACGAGAGCCAGGTGCTGGAAGGGTGCGAGGATCGAGTTCTGGAGTTCGGCGGTCGGGAGGTATTCCTCGAAGTGGCGGCCATTGATGGTGATTTGGCCGGAGCCTTCGGTCATCCAAACGCGGGCGACTGCGGTTTTGCGGCGGCCAGTGGCGCTTTTTGTGGTGGTGGCGGTCATGGGAAATGGGGTGGGGGATTAGCGGACTTCGTACAGGGCAGGTTGCTGGGCATCGTGCGGGTGGGTCTCCCCGGCATACACCTTGAGTTTGCCGTATTGGGCGCGGCCAAGGCGGTTCTTGGGAAGCATGCCCCAGACGGCACGCTCAACCAGCAGGATGGGACGGCGATTGCGCACCTGGCGGGGAGTTTCCACATGCTTGCCGCCCACATATCCGGAGAAGCGGGTATAGACCTTCGATTGCTCCTTGTTGCCGGTCAGGACGACTTGGTCGGCATTGATGACCACCACAAAATCGCCGGTGTCAACATGGGTGGTGAAAATCGGCTTGTGCTTGCCACGGAGCAGGCGGGCTGCCTCCACGGCGACCTGACCCAGGACCTTGTCCTTGGCATCGATCACATACCACTTGCGCTCGACTTCGTGGGGCTTGGCGGAAAATGTCTTCATGTGCTTGTGTTTGGAGCCTCCGGGCGCGGTGAACGGCCACCGTCGCAGGCGAAGGGGGGCGCAATCTAGGGAGCGGACTCCGCGGTGTCAACCGGGAAATCCCGGGTTTTTTTCAAAAATGCGAAATTGGTCGAAACTGCGGAGGTCCGGGGTGCCGGAATTCACCACCGTGCAACCCGAGGGTCCGCCCACGGCCGTCGGCCTGCGGCAATTTTTTTTCGATAAGTTTCACGGCAATTGCATCCCGCGCTTGCCAAGTCCCCCGGCAATCGCCAACTTGACTGTCCTTACCGCTTGCAAGTGCCATTCCCCGAAATCCCCAGCCAATCCCCAAGCCATGCCTGAGATCACCGAAAAAGAACTCCCGCAAAACCTCAAACCCCTTTGGCTCAAGGCCCTCAGTGCCGTTCAAACCGCCAACCTGCCTTACGCGGTCAGCCTGTTGCAGGCCGTCCTCAAGGACAGCCCGGGGTTTCTCGTCGGCCGCAAGCTCCTGCGCAGTTGCGAGATTCAGCTCTGCGGTGCTCCGAAGAAGAAGGGCGGCTTCCTCGGCATCCAGACCGGCGGCATGGGGATGATGAAACTCGCCGGCCAAGCCAAGAAAGATCCCGCCGGCACGCTCCCGCTCATCGAGAAGGAGCTTGAAAAGGAGCCCTACCATGAGCAAGCCAGCGAACTGCTCTTTGATACCTTCGTCCGCATGGAACTCTTCGAGTCCGCCGCGTTCGCCCTCGAAACCGTCCGCAAGGGATACCCCGAGAACGCCAAGTTGCTCCACAAGCTCGCCGAGTTCTATTTCGCCCACGACCAACATCTGACCGCCTCGGAGGTCTATAACGACATCATCAAACACCACCCCACCGATTCCGCCGCAATCAAGGGCTCCAAGGACGCCTCCGCCCGCGCTTCCATGCAAAAACAAAAGTGGGACGAAAACGCCGACATGCGCACCCTGATGCGCAATGCCGCCGAGGTCGAGGAACTCGAACGCGCCACCCGCTCCGGCCTCACCAAGGAACAACTCGAGGAACGCCGCGACAAAACCATCGAAAAATACAACGAGGATCCCAACCACCTCACCACCGTCAAGGATCTCGCCAACATCTACGAACAACTCGAAGACTGGCACAACGCCCAGACCTTCTATGAATGGGCTCACACTCTCAGCAATGGCGACGTCGCCCTCAGCACCAAAGCGGGCCAGATGAAAGACCGCGCCGCCGAGGCCGATATCCGCAACCTGGAGGCCGCCGCTGCTGAAGACCCCGGCAACGCGGAACTTCAAGCCGCCCTTGCCGCCCACAAGGTCGAGCGCCTCGCCCTCGTCGTGGAGGAAGCCAAACGCCGCGTGGACCAAAACCCCACCGACCCCCAACTCCGCTACGAACTCGGCAACGCCCTCTATCAGGCTGGGGACCACAGCGGCGCGATTCCCCACCTCCAGCAGGCCACCCGCAACCCCCACATCCGCACCAAGGTGCTCCTCCTCCTCGGCCGGACCTTCAAGGCCAAGCACATGTTCGACCTCGCCATCAAACAACTCTCCGACGCAATCGCCGATCTCCATGCCATGGACAACACCAAGAAGGAAGTCCTCTACGACAAAGGCCTCATCCACGCCGAAATGGGCGACCAAGCCCTCGCCCTCGAGTGCTTCAAGCAAATCTACGAAGTCGATTACGGCTACCGCGATGTCGCCCAGCGCGTGGAATCCTCCTATCAATAATCCCCGCCGCCCGTGGCTGTGGCTGCCAGCCGAAACGGCGGTCCTCCTGACGGAGGTCCTCCTGCGGGTGACCGGATTTTGCCTAAATACACGCGTGGTTTTGCGTGCGCAAGTGTGGGGTTGACAGGGGGGGGTAAAACTGCTGAAATACAAATGGATGGACGCTGTGGGCCATTCTTAACCTTCAAAACAATCAAACATACTCATTTATGAAAGACTTCCGCGCGCCAGATATCCGCAATTTCGCTGTCGTGGGTCATACCGCGACTGGTAAGACCCTGCTGTGCGAGTCCATGCTCGTTTGCGCAGGGCGCGTCCAACGGGCTGGCACCATCGAACAGGGCAATACGGTTTCCGATTTTCATCCCGATGAAAAGGAACACCACCAATCGGTCCATGCCACGGTGTTGACCTCCGAGTGGCTGGGACGGGAAATCAATGCGATTGATTGTCCGGGGATGCCGGACTTCGTGAGCGAGCCCTTGAGCGCGATCCGCGTCGCGGATTTTGCCTTGATCGTGATCAGCGGTGTCAACGGGGTGGAAACCGGGGCCGACGAGGTGTGGGCGGCGGCCAGTGACTACGAGATTCCGAAGTTTCTGGTGATCAACCTGCTGGACCGGGAACGGACGCGCTTCGACGAGACCCTGGAGGAAGCGCGGGACCACTACGGCGCCCGGGTGTTTCCGATGACGCTGCCGGTGGATGCGGGGCCGGGCTTCCGCTCGGTGCTCGATGTGATGCGCTCGGAGGTGATCACTTTCGCCGAGGACGGCAGCGGCCGCTACGAGGAGAAACCGGCGGATGGCGAGTTGAAGGATCGCGTGCAGGAGTTGCACCGCCAGTTGATCGACATGGTCGCCGAGACCGAGGACTCCTTGCTGGAAAAATTCTTTGAGGAGGGCACCTTGAGCGAAGATGAACTGCGGGCGCATGTGCATGATGCGGTGCAGAAGGGCTTGATCGTACCGGTGTTCGCCACCTCCGGAGCCAGGAACGTCGGCGTTTCCCGCCTGCTGGATTTCATTGCGAAATATGGCTCCTCGCCGGTGGATCGCGCCACGGTGAAAGCCGCCACCTCCGAGGGGGCCGAGGTGAGCGTCTCGCTGGATGACGGCGTGACGGTGGCCTATGTGTTCAAGACGATGCACGAGCAGCACGTCGGCACGCTGTCGTATTTCCGGGTGTACAGTGGGGATGTGACCACCGGTACCGAGTTGTACAATGCCAGCCGCGGTGAGAGCGAGCGGATCGGCCAGTTGTATCGGGTGAATGGCTCGCACCGCGAGCCGGTGGGGGCCCTGCATGCGGGTGACATCGGCGCGGTGGTGAAACTGCGTTCCACCCTGACCGGGCACACTCTGTGCGCCCCCGCGCGGCGGGTGGTGCTGTCGACGGTGGCCTTCCCGGCGTCCAACACGCGCGGAGCCCTGGTGGCGCGATCACGGGCGGATTTGAACAAGCTCGGGGAGGGGCTCTCCATCCTGCGCGAGGAGGATCCGACGTTTGAATTCGCCTTCGACCCGTCGCTGGGCCAGACGATTGTTTCCGGGCAGGGCGAGCTGCAGCTTCAAATCGTGGCGGAGGAACTCAAACGGCGCTTCAATGTGGACGTGGAACTGGTGGAGCCGCGGGTGTCGTACCGTGAAACCATCAAGCGCCAGGGCGATTCGAAATACCGGCACAAGAAACAGACCGGCGGTGCCGGGCAGTTTGCCGAGGTGTGGATGCGCATCGAGAGCCTGCCGTCGGAAAGCGGCGTGGTGTTCACCAATTCGCTGGTTGGCAGCAATGTGGACCGCGTGTTCGTGACGTCCGTGGAGAAGGGCGTGAATACCGCCTGCACCCACGGCCCCTACGCCGGCTTTCCGGTCACGGATGTGAAGGTGGATTTCTACGATGGCAAGCAGCACCCGGTGGATTCCAAGGACATTGCGTTCCAAATTGCCGGCAAGGCGGCGTTCAATGAGGCGTTCCTGGCGGCAACGCCGAGATTGCTGGAGCCGATCATGTTGCTGCGCATCAAGGTGCCCTCGGACGCGGTGGGTTCGGTCATGGCCGACCTGTCCGGGCGGCGCGGACGGGTGATGGGCATGGAGACGGAGGGCCGCTTCGAGGTGGTGGTCACGCAGGTGCCGCAGGCCGAGCTTTACAAGTATTCCAGCCAATTGCGGGCCTTGTCCGCCGGTCGCGGCAGACACCGCGAGCAGTTCGATCACTACGAAGAGGTGCCGCACGAATTGGAGGCCAAGATCGTGGCGGAGCACAAGAAGCAGGAGCGCGAGACCGAGGAGTGATCCGCACGGGTCACCCGACGGCAGTGCGGTGGCCCGTGCTGCCGTCGGTTTCATCTCATTTGCCAAGTGCTGCTCCCTGACTTACTGGTTCTCCGGATGCTGAACATCGGAATTCTCGCCAACCCGCAAAAGGCCGGGGTGCTGCATGCCTTGCACGCGCTGCGGACCGCGCTGGAGGCGCATGCTTGCCGCTCGGTATTGGATCTGCAAACGGCGGCCATGCTGGGTGAATCCGGCGGCATTCCGGCAGCGGACTTTGCCCGCCATGTCGATCTGGCCGCCGTGCTGGGCGGCGATGGGACGATGCTCGATGCGCTCTTGCGGCTCGGCGATTTTGACAAACCGGTGGCGGGCATCAACCTCGGCAGGCTGGGATTTCTAACGAGCTGCACCGATGCGGAACTCGATGCCTTTGCGGCAGCGATCACCGGCGGCCATTTCACGATCAGTGTTCGCATTCTGTTGGAAGCGACCATCCACCGTGCCGACGGGGTGGACGAGTCCTTTGTCGCGCTCAATGAAGTCACGCTGGCCCGCGGCGAGACCGGGCGGCTGGTTTCGGTTCGCGCCACGGTGAATGGCGAGCTGCTCAATCATTACCGTGCCGATGGCTTGATCGTGGCCACCCCGACGGGTTCGACCGCCTACTCGCTGTCGGCCGGCGGGCCGCTCGTGGAGCCGTCGGCGGCGGTATTTGTCATCACGCCGATCTGCCCGCACAGTTTGAGCCAACGCTCCCTGGTTTTGTCCGATGATGCGGTGGTGGAAATCTCGCCGGATGCAGCGGATTGCGGGCCGATGCTCTTCACTGCGGATGGTCGGGACACCACCCGCATTGAGCCGGGTGACCGCATCGAGGTGCGAAAGGCCGCCAAAGCCCTGCACTTGCTGATGTTGGAAGACCGTTCGTTTTACCAGGCGCTGCGCCAGAAGCTGCGGTGGCAGGGACTGTGATGCCGCCCCGGCAACCCCAACCCGGCTCGGTCTTCCTGAAATTTCCGTCCGCCCGTGATGGCACGGGACAGGTGTGGGGGAGGGCCTTCAGCCGCGGTCGAATTCAAAGGCGCCCTTGGGATCCACGATGATCGAATCCTCGGGCAGCAGTTCGAAGTTCTTGTGCTCGGCTTTGCGGTAATCCAGACGGATCACTTTCTTGCCGCGGAAGACGTTGATGTTGCGGCCACCGAAGGCATTGCGATCCCCGGCGGCGTGCAGCGCCTGCATCAGCGTGAGACCTTTCCGATAGGGCACTCCGCCCGCTCTGCCCACCTGCCCGCCCACACTAACCACTGCCGCACCTTCCCGCTGGTCCGGGCCACTGATGACTTCCACCTCAATGGTCGGCTTCTTGTAGATTCCCGCACTGCGATACGCATTCTCCGCAGCGGTGGCAATCTCGTCCGCGCTGAGCCCGCGCACCGGCAACCGCTCCGTGAGCAGGGGCAGGCGCAACGCTCCCGTCTCCCCAACCCGGTATGTCCCGTTGACTTGTTGCTGCTCGTCGTTCGGCACCCCGCGGATCGTCAATTTCAGACTATCCCCGATTTCCACGCCGGCATCTGCCGCGGACTGACACGTAACGCCGACCGCTACGGCCAGCACCCACTTCGTTAGTTTTGCGTTCATGGCGGACGCAGATTGACCCTGAAGTTACTTTGTGTCAAAAAGTTAATTGGATTTTTCGTTCCGGCGTCAATTCCGGTGATGATCGTCAGCCTGCTTGTCGCGTGCTTCTGGCGGGGATTGCGTTCGGGGTTGGGGCGTGGTTAGAAGAAGGCCCTGAGAAGGAGGGCATAGACGCGGCGGCGGGGCACTTTGAGGTGGGTGCTGAGGGTTTCCCAGGTGGCACCGCGAAGGCGGGCGAGGGTTTCGGTGGCCAGCAGGGCAGGGAGCTGGGTGGCGGCCCGCAGTCGGCGGGATGGCAGGGTGAGGGCATAGCACCGGCCCTGCTCGATCCAAGGTGCCGCCCGCTCGAGCCAGCGGGCATGGCAGGCGAGCAGCGCGGCGCGGTCGGTTGGGTCTGCCACCGGGAGATAACAGCGCCCGGTTCGCAGGTCGGCAGGCAGATCGCGGAGGATGTTGACGAGTTGCAGACCGTTGCCGTAGGCCCGCCCCCGATCTAACAAATCCGGCGGGGTGCAGCGGGAGAAGCGGGCACCGAGCGTGAGGAACCCGAGCTTGGTCCAGAATTCCCCGACGCAGCCGGCGACGCGCCAGACATAGTCTTCCAAGGCCGCGTCATCGGGCAGGGCGACGGGTTGCTGCGGGGTGGCAGTGGCGAAGCGTTTCAAATCGAGTTGCTGGCCACCGCAGATGCTGGCCACCACCTCGCGGACCAGTGCGGCTTCGCCCGCTGGCAGGACCCGCAGCCAGGCGAGCAGGGGGCACGCGTGCTCTAACAGCCTGCGCTCGCGGGGGTCGGTGAGGTGATCGAGCAAGCCATCCGGCCAGCGGGGCGGGTCGCTCATGGTGGCCACGGCATGGCGGAAGGATTCGAGCGCGGCAAGGCGTGCGGCCAGCGGTGCGGTGGCGGTATCGGCGAGGGTGTCGCTGGTGCGGGCCAGCAGGTAACCCAGGCTGGCCGCGCCGCGCATGGGAACGGGCAACAGGCGCAAGCTCAGAAAAAAGGAACGGGAAACGTCCTTGAGAATGCGGGTTCCGGGATCGCCACTCACGGGGCAAGCTCTAATGGTTCAAGTCGGGCGGAGCAAGCAAAGATCGGCGCGGGAAGCAACACCTTCTGTTCTGGTGTCTTCAAATCTGGCGTCCTCGTCCTGGGTCATCCCCGCAAAAAGAACCGCCCGCGCGGCAACACGGGCGGCTCTCAGTGGGTGAGGGCTGGCGACGCCGGTTACACTGCGGCGGCAGCGGCAGGTTCCTCGGCGACGGCACCCGTGGTTTCCACGGTGCGGTCCACCCACTCGATGATGGCCATCGGCGCGGCGTCGCTGGTGCGGGGCCCGAGCTTGGTGATGCGGCAGTAGCCGCCCTGGCGGTCCCTGGAAGCTGGTGCCACCTCGGCAAACAGCTTCTTGACTGTTTCCTTTTGATGGAGGAAGGCGATGGCCAGACGGCGCGAGTGCAGATCATCGCGCTTGGCGAGGGTGATCAGCTTCTCGGCCACCGGACGCAGCGCTTTGGCCTTGCCGAGGGTGGTTTTGATTTTCCCATGCTCGATGAGGCTGCATGCCAGGTTGGCAAGCAGGGATCGGCGGTGGGAGGCGGAGCGTTTGAGCTTGGTGGTGTTGCGTCGATGTCTCATCGGGGGCTTCCGTTTCTAGTGAGGGTGGGGATTATTCGTCGTTTTCGATGTTCTGGGCGATCAGATCGGCGAGGCCGACCGGGGCCTCGTCTTCGACTCCGAGACGCGGCCCGCGGGAGGCGGCGCTCGGGCCGGTGAGCAGGGAGGGCTCGAAGGTCATGCCAAGACCCAGGCCAAGCTCGACGAGCTTGTCCTTGATTTCGTTGAGGGACTTCTTGCCGAAGTTGCGGTATTTGAGCATTTCCGCCTCGGACTTCATGGCGAGGTGGCCGACGGTGGTGATGTTGGCGTTGTTGAGGCAGTTGGCGGCACGCACCGAGAGTTCGATCTCGTTGACCGACATGGTGAGCAGCTTTTTGAGCGCGAGGTTTTCTTCGCTGGATGCCGCCGGTGCGGCTTCGAAGCCGACGGCGTTTTCATCGTAGTTGACGAAGACGTCGAGATGGTGGCGGAGGATCGCGGAGGCTTGCAAGAGGGCGTCCTGCGGCGAGGTGCGGCCATCGGTCCAGATGTCCAGCGTGAGCTTGTCGTAATCGGTCATCTGGCCGACGCGAGTGGTGTCCACCGCAAACTTGACCCGGGTGACCGGGGAGTAGATCGAGTCGATGGCAATGACGCCGATGGGCTGGTCCTTGCGTTTGTTTTCATCGCCGGTGGCGAAGCCGCGGCCGACGCGAACTTCGAATTCGCAGTCGAATTTCACCTTTTTATCCAGCACGCAGATGACCTGGTCCTTGTTGACGACTGCGTAGATGTTGTCGTCCTGGATGTCACCGGCGGTGACCACGCCATCTTTCTCAACCTTGATGGAGAGGATGCGCGGTTCCTTGTCGTTGTGATGGAACTTCACCTTCTTGAGGTTGAGAACGATGTCCGTGACATCTTCCACCACGCCGGAAAGGCTGGAGAATTCGTGTTGCACGCCGGCGATCCGCACGGAGGTGATGGCGGCCCCTTCCAACGAGGACAGGAGCACCCGGCGGAGCGAATTGCCGATGGTGTGCCCGTATCCGCGCTCGAAGGGCTCGGCGACGAATTGGGAGTAAGTATCAGTGGCGGTTTCCTCGTTGCGGGCGAGGCGGCTGGGAAGCTCGAAACGAGCGAGTTTGACGGGTGTTGACATGGGGACTGGGGTAGGCCGGGTTGCCCTCCAGCGAGCGGATCGTCCCGCAAGGGGCGATGTGGAGGACCAACGGCGATGCTGATTTGCTCGCGGGGCGAGGACTAAAAGACGGATTGGGTCGGCTTGCAAAGCATTTTTTTGCGGAAAATCGACTTTGGCCGGAATTTTTTGTGACAAATCGAAAAAAGTACTTGAAATATCCCCGCCAGATGCTTCCCTAACGGCTGTGCAACCAACCGCAACACCTACAGACATGAAATCCATCAAGAATCTAACACGGTTTACCTACGAAACCGCCGCGTTCCAAGGCTGGCGCCTTTCGCTGAGCCGCTCGGGAACGGTTTTCCGGAAGTATTACTCCGACAAGAAGTTCGGCGATGACAAGAAATCGCTGGCTGCGGCCGAAGCCGCGCTGGCCGGGTTGAAGGTCCTGCTCGATGCCTCGAAGCTGGTGGACGGGAAACATACCCCAGCGACCATCCGCAAGGCAGAAAAACTGCTGGAGCAGGCTTGATGGCTTGCGCTTCCCTGATGCTGTTGGGGGCGTCCTGATTGGACGCGCTGATGGCGGTTGCTCCGATCTCCGGTTGGTGGAGGCGGTGCGGTCCAAGCAATCGTGCTGCTTGGCAGACGGAGAGTGCGGGTTGCGTCGGAGCGATGGGTTCCGGACGCGGAGGCGTGAACAAACCATTGCTTGTCATGGGGGATCCGGGTTAGTTTTCTGCCGATGTTGAATCGGTTTTACAGGGACTTTGATGTGGAGCGGCGCTCCGGGACGGGCACGGGCGACGACTATCGGACGCCGTTTCAGATGGATCGCGACCGGGTGTTGTACACCCCCACGTTCCGGCGATTGCAAAGCAAGACGCAGGTGTTTTGGAGCGGCGAGTATGACTTTTACCGGACGCGGCTGACGCATTCGCTGGAAGTGGCGCAGATTGGCAAGTCCATCTGCCATTGGCTGAAGACGCGCCCGGGCGGGCCGCTTGACGAGGGCTTTTTCATGGATCCGGATTTGGTGGAGGCGGTGTGTTTGTCTCATGATCTGGGGCATCCGCCCTTCGGCCACGCGGGTGAGCGCACCCTCAATCATGTGACGCGTGAGCATGGCGGCTTCGAAGGCAATGCCCAGACCTTGCGCCTCCTGACGGAACGGATTTTTTCCGCGAAGCGCACCGGCATGGATCCGACCCGGGCGTTTCTCGATGGCGTGCTGAAATACAAATCCCTGTGGACGGAGTTGAAATCCGCCGCCGGCGTCCCGCCGGAGCATCACTTCCTGTATGACGCTCAACGCGACCATCTCGAGTGGGCGATGGGAGCACAGACGTTTCCGGCGGCACTGACGCCGGGGGTGCAGCGCGACCAATTCAAATCCATCGAATGTCAGGTGATGGACTGGGCTGATGATACCGCCTACTCGCTCAACGACCTGTCTGACAGCGTGCGGGCCGGCTTCCTCAACATTGAGAGAATCGAAGCCTGGGCGGAGCGCTGCGGCGTGCCAACGGGTGCGGGAACCGCGCTGGGCGATCTGATGCTGGCAATCCGGCAGCGCCGCGTCGATCCCTTTGTGGGCAAACGCATCGGCAGATATATCCAGGCCGCATCCCTCCTGCCGGCTGGAAATTTTCTCAGCGGCTTGACGCATCGTTATGGTTTCCAGTTGGTGGTGGATGACGCGGTGCGGGCGGAGTCCAGCCTGTTCAAGCGCCTGGCCTTCGAGGTGGTGTTCCTGTCTCCCCAGTTGAAACAACTCGAGCACAAGGGCAGCCGGATGTTGCGGCAGTTGTGGGAGGTGCTTGGCGAAAGGTACATCGCGCAACGCCGGATCGATGGCCAGGATTTCCAACTGCTGCCGGCGGATACCGCCGCGGAAATCGCTGCCGCGCCCGGTGCGGCGGCGCGAGCCCGCTTGGTGTGTGACTTTCTGGCGGGCATGACCGATGGCTATGCCGCACGCACCTACAAGCGCCTGTTTGCGCCGGATTTCGGGTCGATCGGGGATCTGGTGGGGTGAGGATGGGGCTTGACTGTGGTGGGGCGACTATTGTTCATTTGTGCAAGCCATGTCCGATGCCGTGTCCACTCCCGCTTCTGCAACCAGGCCACTGGTGATGACGCCACATCAGGCGCTCAAGCGGCATTTTGGGTTCTCGGGGTTTCTGGACGGGCAGGAGGAGGTGCTCGCGGAAATCGTGGCCGGGCGGGATGGGCTGGTCGTGATGCCCACCGGCGGCGGAAAATCGCTGTGCTTTCAAATTCCGGCCTTGTGCTTCAGCGGGGTGACCTTGGTGATTTCCCCGTTGATCGCGCTGATGAAGGACCAGGTGGATGCGCTGGTGGCACGCGGGATCGCCGCGACGGTGATCAACTCCACGCAGTCATGGCCGGAGCAGAAGGAGCGCTTGGATGGGATGCGCAACGGCACTTACAAGCTGGTCTATGTGGCTCCGGAGCGGTTCCGGGCGGAGAGTTTTCTCAACGCGCTGGCTGGGGTGGAAGTCTCGCTGTTTGCGGTGGATGAGGCCCATTGTCTGAGCCAGTGGGGGCATGATTTCCGACCGGATTATCTGCGCTTGGGCAAGGCCTTGGAAAAACTCGGCCACCCCCAGTGCATCGCGCTTACCGCCACCGCCACGCCGATTGTCAGGGAGGACATCATCAGTGTGCTCGGCTTGCGCACGCCGTTCGAGCAGGTCAGCGGCTTTGCCCGCCCGAATCTCGCGTTGACCATCTCCGCCGTGGATAACGCGGCCCAGAAGGATGAACGCATGAAAGCGGTGGTCACCGCCCATCGCACCGGCATCGTGTATTGTGCCACCCGCAAGAAGGTGGAGGCCGTCTCCGAGACGCTTGCCAGTTGGGGCCTCAAGTGCGTGGCCTATCACGGCGGCATGAGCGATCAGGAGCGCGAGCGTGCCCAGGAGGTGTTCATTCAGCGCAAGGCGGATGTGGCGGTGGCCACCAATGCCTTTGGCATGGGCATTGATCGGGCGGACGTGCGCTTCGTGATCCACTACGAGGTGCCGGGCAGTGTGGAGGCATACTATCAGGAAGCCGGCCGCGCCGGCCGCGATGGCGAGAGCGCGGTGTGCGAATTGCTGTTCAATTATGCGGACACCCGCACGCAGGAGTTTTTCATTGAGGGGGCCAACCCGACGGTGGCCGTCATGCGCTCGATCTATCAGTATCTTCTGAACGAGGCGGACCAGGACTACGAGGTACACCGGACCTTGGAGGAGATTGCGGAAAGAGCCGACGTGAAGAATTCGATGGCGGTGGGCAGTGCCTTGACGGTGCTGGCGCGGGCGGGTTACCTCGAGCGCTTCGATGTGCCAGGCCGGCGGATGCGCGGCACGCGCCTGCTCCAGCCGGAGGTGCTGGCCCGCCAGCTCAAGTTGGATGAGGCGGCCATCGAGGAGAAGGACCGGCGGGACCGGGAAAAGCTCAAGGCGATGGTGGAGATGTGCTATTCCAGAACCTGCCGTCAGCGCTGGATTCTGGGCTATTTCGGGGAACAGGGCGAGGGGGATTGCGGCTGTTGTGACATGTGCCGGGAACAGGGGTCCGGTGAGTTGCGTGCGCCCACCGCAGAGGAGCAAATCATCGTGCGCAAGGTTCTCAGCGGGGTGGCTAGAATGTCCCGCCGCACGGCGGACGGCTGGGAAGGGCGTTACGGCCGCGGGCGCATCGTCCAAATGCTCTCCGGCAGCCGTTCCCAGGAGATTCTCAATGCCGGCCTGGATCACTTGAGTACCTATGGCATCCTCAAGGACAAAGGGGTAGGCTATCTCAACGCGCTGCTGCGCTCGCTCACGGATGCCGGCCTGGTGCTGACCGTGAGCGGGGAGTACCCGCTGCTGACTCTAACGCCGTTGGGCGACCGCGTGATGCGTGGCGAGGCGAAATACAGTCTCGTTTGGTCGGCAGCCGGCAGCGGGCGGCCGGAAGTCAATCTGCAGGACCACGGGTTTGATGAGGAACTCTACTCGCTGCTGCGCGATCTCCGCACCAAGCTCGCCAAACGCGAGAAATTGCCTCCCTACGTCGTTTTCAACAACAAGACCCTTGAAGCGCTCGCCCGCTACCGCCCGGGCACTGCCGATGAGGCCATGCGGGTCCCGGGCGTTGGGGTGGCCAAGGCCCAGCGTTACCTCGGCCCCTTCCTCAAGACCATCGCGGAATGGCGGACCAGCCGCCGCCGCTGAGGGTCGCCGCCCGCCGCCACCAATCCCGGCCGCCAGGCAGGAGAATGATCCCTGGGTCATTTTGCCTTGTCATTTTACCTTTGCATCCCCCGTGTCACTCCACTAGAATGCGCCCGTTCAAGCGTGGCAGCACGGACAACAGGTGTCGGTGACGCGTTAGAAAATCAACCAAAAATACAAAACTGAAATACGATGTCTCTGTCTCATAAGCAACTATTTGTGGTGTCATGCGGGTTGGCTCTTCAGGCCGCGATACTGGTCCTCATCAACGGGGTTATGCCCAAGGTCACGCATGGCATGGACATGATGTGGATCGCGTTTCAGGCTTGGGCGGTCTATTTCGTCGCCGGCTGCACGGCGCTGAACGGGCTGAAGGCCTGGATCGGTTACCTGACCGGCATCATCGCGTCCATCGCGATCATCAAGCTGATGGGCGTGCCCGGCATCATTGACCTGCCGAAACCCGGCGGCATGAATCTGGGCATGGCACTCGCCGTTTTCATCGTGGTGATCCCCGCGATCATGACCGAGAACCTCAGAAACATGGTGCCTGCGCTCTTCATCGGTTCGGGGGCCTTCTTCGCCTCCCTCGGCCATGCCGAGCTCGCCAAGGCCGTCCCGAGCGGCTGCCAGACCACCCAGTTCCTGTATGCCGCGCAGACCGAATTGATCTACTGCGCGCTGGGCCTGAGCTTCGGCTTCATCACCGTCTTCTGGCGCGGCAAGTACGAGGCCTCCCTTGCCAAGTGAGCGCCGCCACCATGTCACCCCCTCTCACCGGGAGGGGCTGGGGCGCGTCGTCGACCATTCCCCTCCCGGGCTGATGCCCGTGCACGTGCGTGGTGAAGCGCCAACACCCTCTGCAACGCTATAGGGACAACGCTATGGGGACAGGTGCCAACGCTACCAACGCCATGGGGACAGGTGCAATCCAATCCTCGTGGCGTCCTTCGGTGACAATCCGGCAATCGCTTCCCTCTCCATTTCAGAAATCAGCACTTGAGCCATGAGGAGATCGATAGAATCCGCAAGTTGATAGATTCATGACCCTGAACAATTTGATTGTTTATCTGACACCTTGTTCAACATTGTTCATCGGGAAAATCGAAGCCCTTGAAGAAGGATACGCCGATCACGACCAGCAATACCAACTCGTCTTCGAGGCTATCAAACAACTCATCGCCACCCCGGCCCCACCGGCGAAAGAACCCGGCTTCCACACTCTGCCCTCCGCCCATGCCGCCAACAAGCCACCCCGCCGCAAGCCATGAGCCAAACCCGGACAATCCTTGCTGAAATCCTCTCCGATCCGGACATCGACTGCTGCACCGCCGCGCAGAAACGGGCTGGAAGTCCATGCCCCACCCCAGCCGAAACGACGTTGCTTGCCTCCCGCGCCAATTCCGATTCGTCCACCATCTGGTGCCACGCAAAAATATCCGGCCTGGCAGTTTCCGCTTCCAAACCGAGTTCCGTGGCAGTACCGTCCGCCCAACGATGCCACGCGCTCCTAAAAGCCATCCGCCGCAGGCTCATCCGCCAGCCAAGGCCAGGCGGTCTCGGCCGATGATTCACGGCTCGCCCGCGGTCGGGCCCGCGAGGGTGCCCGGTTTACCGCCGCCCCATCGCTGGCCCACCTGCCGGAGACCTATGCCGCCACGCTGGAGGAAATCAAACGCCACCTCCGGCAAGCCCGGGTTCGCGCCGTCCTCGCCGCCAACCCCATCGTCATCGAGGCCTACTGGCAGACCGGAAAAATCGTCCTCGCCCGGCAGCAGGAAGCCGCATGGGGAGCCAAGGTCATCGACCGCCTTGCCTCCGATCTTCAGGCAGAATTCCCGGACATAGAGGGCTTACGCGGCGCAACTTGTTCTCCATGAGAGCATTTGCCGAAGCCTTCCCAAATGGTCCAATTGTGAAACAACCTGTTTCACAATTGCCTTGGGGGCACCTCATCCGGCTCATCCAGATGGTTAAAGACCCCGCTGTCCGGGATTTCTACATCCACCATACTATCACCCACGGCTGGAGCCGCAGCATCCTGGAAATGCAAATCCAAGGCCAACTCCACCTCCGCTCGGGCAAGGCCCAGAACAACTTCGCCCTCACCATGCCCCCGGCGGATTCCGACCTGGCCGCGCACCTTTTCAAAGACCCCTACCTTTTCGATTTCCTCGGCACCGCCAATCCCCGCCGCGAGGCGGAAGTGGAACATGCTCTCATCGATCACATCCAGAAATTCCTCCTCGAACTCGGCGCCGGTTTCGCCTTCGTCGGCCGACAGGTCCATTTGGAAATCGGCGACCACGACTACTTCCTCGACCTCCTGTTCTTCCACCTCAAGCTCCGCCGCTACGTCGTCATCGAACTCAAGGCCCGCGACTTCGAGCCCGGCGATGTCGGCCAGCTCAATCTCTACCGCGCCGCCGTGGACGACCTCCTCCGCCACCCGAACGACCAGCCCACCATCGGCCTTCTGCTATGCAAGGGCAAAGACCGCCTCGTCGTCGAGTACGCCCTCCGTGGCCTCGATCAATCCATCGCCGTCGCCGCCTGGCAAACCCAGCTCACCGAATCCCTGCCCGAGGAATTCCAAGGCAGCCTGCCGACCATCGCGGAAATCGAGGCGGAATTGGCCGGTAGCGAAGTCTTGCCAAAACCAGAAATAGGAGGCAAGTAATCCACTGGCACCACCCACCCTGAATAAAGAACCATAAGCTAAACAAAAAATACTCCGTAGCTGAATTGTTCTGTGGTTGCGGTGGCTTTGTCTAATCTGGGCTGGGCGTTATTGGAACATGGTTCCTTCATAGAGGCTCAAGCATGTCTCCAAAGGGCATTGGCCATTGATGAGGGCCTTCCTCAATCAGATCCATCAGCTATAGCCGTTCGACTGGTGCTCTTGGCATCGGTCGAAGGGACGATAGGATCGCTTGCACATGCCAGAAGTCTTTTGCAGAGAGCTCTTCAGATAAGTGAAGGACACATTGAACCGATCAGATTAGCCGAAATCGAATTACATCTTGGAATGGTCGAAAAAGAATTGGGCAACCTGACAGAGGCAGAGCGACTGTTTCGGAAAGCACATCGGACTCGCGAAGAGGCGTTACCGAGAACTCATCCTGACCTCGGCCGCAGCTACGCCTGCTTGGCAGTAGTGGAATATGCTCTGTGAACAAAGATGTGAATGCCAAGGAACACATGCAAAAATCTGTGGAAATTCTGGAACATGCACTGCCGCCAGACCATCCAGATTTAGCCAAAGAGTATGGTTGCTTGGCCAAGTTTGAGGAGGACAGTGGCAACCTAGTGGAGGCGGAACGTCTACGGCACAAGTCCGTTCTTATCCGCGAGAGATCACTTCCCGCTGGACATCCGGGTTTAGCGACAGGCTATTCCAACTTGGCTTCGATCAAACTACGCTTGAATAACTTGGCAGAAGCAGAGCGTCTCTTCCGCATGGCACTTGCCATTCAAGAGAAATCCCTCCCGAAGGCGCATGCTGACACACTCAAGAGCCTGACATCCCTGGCTACTTGTTACTATTCAGCACCAAAATCGCGATGATTTGGCAGATGCGAAGTCTGCGGAGGGGACATGTGGCCGCTTGTGTCGATTATTGGCATTGCGCCTTTGACCAGATTCCTGATCACATCCATGACATTGACGGCTTGCTTC
>JAPLUI010000427.1 GCA_026397725.1 Verrucomicrobiota bacterium
ACCTCTATGCCTACCTCGAACACAACGGCGTCATCAGCGTGTTGTTGAACCGCCCCGGCCGCACCGCCGCCGATCCCGCCGGCGCAGCCTCCAGCGGCATGCAACTGCGCTTCGCGGACTCCGCCCCAACCGACATCCACACCGCCATCTCCGGCACCTTCGGCGCGCTCGCCAGCGGCACCTATCAGCCCGACGCCCGCGCCGCCGATCCGGACCTGGTCACCGACGCCTCGCCGCGCAGCCTTTATCTGTCCGGTTTCACCGGTCAGGTGGCGGATGGCAACTGGACCCTGTTCGTGGCGGATCTATCCGGCGGGGACGTGGCCACGCTGGGCACCTGGAGCCTGTCGCTCAACGTGGTGCCGGAGCCGTCTGCCGCGCTGCTGGTGCTCTGCGGTGCCGCCGGCACCCTGCTCCGCCGCCGCCGCTGCTGAGGTGTCCATTGACTAACCGTTAGACCGGGTGCTTGGAGCGCTGCTGTCCCGGTGCGGATTGTGGTGGTGTCCTGTGACCGTCGTGGCCGGGGCCTCGCCCTCATTCACAAATAAGAATGGACGCGGCTGTGACAATCGTTTGGCAGGATGCCCATCCTCCGTCCAAGCGAACCGGATTGGGCGAGGACGCCGGTCTGCCCTCACAGCCGGGGCGACGGGGTTCCCTGCGCATCACCACGCCCGCTCGCCGCGGCCATCGAAGGGCAACCACAGCAGGGCGACCTGGTGGACCTTCACGTCGGCCTTGGCGGGTTTGATGGATTCGGGTTCCAGCGGCAAGGTGGCGGGATCAAAGGCGGCGGCCAGTTTTTCAATGCCGGCCTGGAGGTCGGCCTGGATGGCGGCGAGGTCCTCGGCGAGGCCGCTGATCCTGGACTCTGCATTGGCGACGTCTTGCTGCTGCTTGTAGGCGCTGCTGGCCTTGCCAATGGCAGAACTCGCCCGGGTGAGCGAGCCGAGACCAACCTTGCGGCCAAACAGTCCGCCAAGAATCCCGCCAAGCACTGCGGCGCCGGCCTGCATCTTGGTGGCGGTGGCCTCGGTTTTTTCCCTGGCAAGCTGGCTCTCCGCAGTGCGCAGGCGGCCTTCGAGCGTGGCGATTTTTTTCGCGGCGGCGTCCTTGAGTTTGTCGCAGGCAGCGTCGCGTGCCTCGTGGGCTTGATGGAGCAGGCGGGCGCGGAAGTCCGCTTCGGTTTCGCCAAACTTCGACCACTCCTTGAGCGACGGGCAGCAGAATACCTCGGCCCGCTCATTTTGATAGAGCCACTCGGCAAAGTCCTTCTCCACTTGCTTGTAGTTGGCTGCGTTCATCGCAAATCCCGGCAACTCGGCAAACCCGGCCCCTGTCGCGGGTTCGGGGTCCGCATCCGCGAATTTGAGCGGTGGCGAAATCGCCCGGTCCCAATCAATCCCCTTGGCCGTAATGGGATTGACCAGGTTCACGGTGCGGGCCCCATCCACGCCCATCTTCGCCGATGAGAAATTCACCATGCCTGCACGCCACAGGTGGGGCTGATAGATCAGGTCGTGCGCGGCTCCCGCCGGGCGGACGAAGCCCTCAGTGACGCCGGCACCGACGAGCGGGCGGGCCGCGGCGGCTGCGCTCGCTCCTGCCCCAGCCATGCCCGGCATGGCCATCGGATTGGCGGCGTCAGAACTAGCCACCCCGGTGCTGGCCGCTTGGTCGAATTCCGCGCGTTTCGGGTCCATCAGGGTCTTGATTTGGCCGCGGGTCAGCGGACCGGTTAGATAACTCATCACCCACCGCACCTGGAACAGGACCGGGCCGTCCTCATGCACGTTGTTCATCAGGAAGATGCGGTTGCCGAGACCGGAGATCAGCCGCTCCATCCGGCCGCGATCAAACTCCGCGTTCTGTGTGCCGGCCGCGCCTTCGAGGCCGTCGAGCACCCGCAGCTTGTCGCGCTCGGTCTGCAGACGGCCGAGGAACCAGGTACCTATGTTAGACAGCGCCTTGTAATCCAGGTCCACCGGGTTTTGGGTGGCCAGCAGGCAACCGAGGCCAAAGGCACGGCCCTGTTTGAGCAAGGTCATGAGCGGGCGCTTGGAGGGCGGGTTCGCGGTCGGCGGCAGGTAGCCGAAGATTTCATCCATGTAGAGCAGGGCCCGCAACGAGGTGGTGCCATTTTGCGCACGCATCCAGCCGAGCATCTGGTTGAGCAACAGACTCACGAAAAACATCCGCTCGGCATCGCCGAGATGGGCGATGGAAAAGATGGCAATCCGCGGCTTGCCGGCGGCCGTGTGCAACATCCTCGCCAGGTCCAGCGGGGGCCCCTCCAGCCAGGTCGCGAAGCCGGGCGAGGCTAACAGATTGTTGAACCTCATGGCCAGCGCCTGGCGTGGTTTTTCCGGCAGGAACGACTCCAGATCCATCACGCCCACCTTGTCGAACGCCGGCTTCTGGATGTGCCGGATCAGGGTTTCCAAGCTGAGATGCTGCCCGGCGGCCCAGGCTTGTTGGAAGATCGCGGCCAGTAACACCGCCTCCGGGCATTGCGTGCCTGCCACATCCACCCCCACCAACGACAGCAGCGAGGAGACCGTGCTTTCGATGCGCTCACCTAACAATTCACCGTCATCCATGATCGCGAGCGGCGGCACTGCCAGCGAGCTGAGGATGGACACCGGAATCCCCGCCTTGCTGCCGGGGGTGAAAATCGTGATGTCCACCTTGTCGCGCAGGGTGCTGATGCGTTGTGGGTCCTGCCCCCAATCCAGCAGGCCCTGCCGCCACCTGGCCGCCGTTTTGGCGGCGTGTTCGTCCGGTGAGATCCCCTGTTTGGCGGCATCGTCCTCGTTGATCCATGGCCGGAAGCTCGGCGCATCCAGCGCGGGAAACATCAGCAGCAGATTGGCAATGTCGCCTTTCGGATCAATCACGATGGCCGGAATGTTATCCATCGCCGCCTCTTCCAGCAGGGCCAGACAAAGGCCGGTCTTCCCCGAGCCAGTCATCCCCAGCACCACCCCGTGGGTCACCAAATCCTTGGAATCATAGAGAATCAGCTCGTCCGCCACCTCCTTCGCCTCACCATCGTAGGCCCGTCCGAGATAAAACTGACCGGGTTTTTCATAATCGCTGGCTGCAATACTCATGGCGGCTCGAGTGTGCCACATTTCGGCAATCCCGCCAGCACGAAGACGGAAATTCCTGGATCCGAGGGGAATGGCTGCGGGATGGCCCCCACCGGACGCCCCGGACATTCACCTCGATCAAACCCGCTCCGCATCCGGCAATTCCGCAGGCATGAGCACGGTCTTGACGGATCGGGTAATCCTAAATCTACCGCGTTACGAAAAAATCGACTGAAGTGGAGATCTTGACCACGGCCCCTCCGGGCCGGAGGCCGTGGCTAAAACATCCTGCTCTCCCTGGTGTGGGCATGCCCGGATTGGGCGCTCGCCTGTCGCGTGTCGTCTGCCATTTCATCCAGCCCCACTCGCCAGGCTTGCGCGTTTTTCCCTGGGTCGCATTTCCCCGGGTCGCATTTCCCCGTTGCATCTTCCCCGCATTGCCCTACACCTGCCGCGACATGCGCCAAATCGTTCTCTTATTCTCCGGCCAAGGCGCCCAAAAAGTGGGCATGGGCAAAGACTGGGCGGAAACCTCCGCCACCGCCCGCAGCCTGGCTGCCCGGGCCGACCAAACCCTCGGGTTTTCCCTTTCGGACATCATGTTTGAGGGTCCCGAGGAAGAACTCACCAAAACCTCGCGCTGCCAGCCAGCCTTGTTCCTCCATGGCCTGATGGCCCTCGCCCTCGTTCGCGAGCGCTTGCCACAACTCCAGCCAGTGGCGGCCGCCGGCCTCTCGCTCGGGGAATTCACCGCCCACGTCGCCGCCGGCACGTTTTCCTTCACCGACGGACTCCGCCTCGTCGCCCGCCGTGCCGAATTCATGGAGGCCGCCTGCCTCGCCACCCGCGGCACCATGGCCGCCCTCATCGGCGGCCATGAAGACCAGGTCCGCGCCCTGGCCGCCGCCACCGACGTCGAGGTCGCCAATTTCAACGCCCCAGGGCAAATCGTCCTTTCCGGCACCATCGCCGGCATCGATGCCGCCGTCGCCCAAGCCAAGGATTTCGGCATCCGCTGCGCCATCAAACTCAACGTCGCCGGCGCCTATCACTCGCGCCTGATGCAGCGTGCCAAGGAACAACTCGCCGGGCCCCTCGCCACCGTCCCCATCCAGCCGCCCACCCTCCCGGTCGTCTGCAATTTCTCCGCCAGCGTCGTCTCCGAGCCCGCCGCAATCCGCCACGCCCTCGAAGCCCAGGTCACCGGGTCGGTCCGCTGGGCCGAGTCCATCCACCAACTCATGGCCCTGGGCCATCGCGATTTTCTCGAACTCGGCCCCGGCAAAGTCATCGCCGGACTCCTCGGCAAAATCGACAAATCCCTCACCGTCCATTCCATCGAAGACCTCGCCTCCCTCGAGGCCGCCGTCAAGGCCCTGTCCTGAGATGGAAAAAATATTCGGATTTTTTGCAAATTAGGGATTGCGTCGGGTCGGCACGCCCCCTAGCTTGCGTGCCACCCGAACGGGGATGGAGCGGTAGCTCAGTTGGTTAGAGCGCCAGCCTGTCACGTTGGAGGTCGCGGGTTCGAGCCCCGTCCGCTCCGCCATCCCATTCGGTGATCAACCCCGCCCGCAACGGCGGGGTTTGTTGCGCTGGCGCAACTTCCTGCAAGCTGAGTCATCATTCAACTTCCAATGATCAAGTAAGACCAAGAATTGTCACAGCCGCGTCCATTCTTATACTCCTGAGTCACTTGGCTCCGATAGTGCCCGCTAGGGAGCGACGACATTCCTGTCGTCGGGTGGAAGGATCGCCCGTGAGCAGAGCCTTGGGCACGCACTCACCGGCCACGCTTCCTCAACCACCACAAGAATGTGGTGGCTCCTTATCGCGCCCACGTTACTCCCGGTTCCACACCCGCCCGCCGGGTTCTTTGCTGAAGTTCTTTGCTGAACATTGAATGTTGAATGTTCAGTCTGCGGATTTTCCTGATCCAACATCGCCTTCCCGGATGGCGCGGTCGCGCCGCCCCGGCTGGTCGCTCGTGGCTCATCAGGCCACTGCCTGAGGTGGCCGCCGTGCCATGCGCCCGGCACTCCGGGGCCCGCCTAACTTTTTTATTGTCAGGCTCCCTCACGGCGCTGACACCCGCACCCGGTAGAACCCCGCCTCCGTCGGCGCGGCCGGATCGCTCAGCGTGATCGTGCCGGGCACCGCGAGCGGGCCAACCGAGCCAACGGCCGTCCATGGCCCGGTGCCCAAGCTGGCACTTCGTTCGAGCACATAACTGCGCGAGGCCTTGCCGGGAACCGTGACCGTGTAGGACGTGGCGCCCTTGACGGCACTCAGGACCTTGAACACGTCGGCCGCATTGTTAGGATCGGTGCCGGCCGCGTATTCGGATAGATTGTTCATCCCGTCGCCATCGGGGTCGGCGCTATCGGCGGCGGGGCCGGTGTTCTCGCTGGTGCCGAAGTTGGCCAGCCGCCAGAGTTCCACGGCCGTTGCGGTGGCGGTGAGCGTGAAGGTGGCCGCCGCGCTGGCACCGCCTTTGGACACGCT
>JAPLUI010000312.1 GCA_026397725.1 Verrucomicrobiota bacterium
ACCGCCCCACTGAACTGAGCCTACAGTTCATCCGCTGGATACGCATTCACCTCACCAATCGGACTTGCTACAGGCAGTCTCTCGACGCCCTGCGCCCCCTCATGGCCAGTTACCTCTAGCCTAACAATTGACAGGGTTCGGTTAACGGCATGGGGACAGGTGCGATCGCGATACCCTTGCCCGCCGAGCTTGCGGGAATAGCCCCGTAGTTGCGGCAAAAGGAAGGCAGAGGATTTCCTAGCAACAATCACGCAAGAAATCGCGAAAGTCGAACGTAACGCCGGCAGCACACCCCACCAGCCCCACGTCATGAGAAAAGTCACCGGTATCCAAGCAATCCAAGGGCGGCGAGATCCGCAGGAAGCATGCACAGGGCCATGGTCCATTGGCGGGCGTCGTTTTGCCTGCGCCTTGGCATTGCTGTTTCTGGCAGAGGCAAGCAGCGGCCAGACCGAGGACGAGTGGCGTTCATGGAAGAGCACGACGGGCACCTCGATCGAAGCGAAGCTGGTTGCCAGCGACGGCAAGCAGGCGACCTTGGAGAAGCGCGACGGCAAGCAGATCAAAGTTCCGCTGTCCCAGCTCTCGGCTGCGGATCAAACTTTTCTAGCAGCGCGGAAGCCGCCAGCGGAGCCCAGGCCCAAAGGGGACGACAAGCCCAAGGGTGAAACCACCATCAAGGGAGTGCCAGCGCAGCCGGGGACGGTGTCGGGAAAGATTTCCTGCGAGGCGGATCCCAAGTGGTCGTATTGGCTCTATCTGCCGAAGGACTTCCATGCCGGAAGGTCGTGGCCGGTTTGCTTCATCATGGATGCGGGAGGCGGAAGTGAAGGCACCTTGGCACGCTACCAGCCGGCGGCGGAGCATCTCGGGATGATTCTTGCCGCCTCAACTGAATCGAAAAACGATTTTGCGGATTCGGATCTGGCGATGATGGCCATGCTCAAGGACGTTTACGCACGGGTGCCGGTGCTTGAGAAGGTTGCCATTGCCTCGGGCATGTCCGGAGGCAGCCGCATGGCCTATCTGATGGCTGAAATGGATAGAAATGTTTCGGGGGTCCTGGCCTGTGCCTCGGGCGCCGGGGTCTATCTCAAGGAGCAGGCCTTTCGTCCGGCGAAACTCCGCAGTGACACCGCCATCTGCAGCCTGATCGGCACGAACGATTTCAACCGCCGCGAAGCCGTCAAGTCGCACAAGGGGTTTGGCAAGGGGGCACGCCTGATCTGGTTTGCCGGAAATCACGATTGGGCTGGCCCCGACTTGATTCAGGACGGGTTGGCGGAGGTTTACGGCAGAATCTTGGAACGCTCGAAAGCCCGCGGGCTGGATTCCCTGCGGGCGGACTTTTCGAGGAAACAAATCGAGTGGGCAAAGACCCAAGTCACCAGCGCCCCATGGCTTGCCTATCATTGGGGAGAGTTCCTGGTGAAATTCCCCGGCGATGCCGCAGTGCAACGGGATGCGGCTGCCCTGGTTGCCAGCGTCGCGAACGGGCCTGCGCTGGTCAAGGCGGAGAAGGAACTGCAGGAGTTCGCCGGCAAATACTTCGCCGATGGCGATACCAAGGCCGACGAGGCTGCCGATCCCTCGCGGGTGAAAGCCGCGGAAAAGGTCGCCGCTCAAGTCGATGGGTCGCCGCAAGCGGCGTTGATCAAACTCATGGGACAACCGGTGAACTCCTACCGGCCGAATTGATAGGGTTCAGGTCCAGCCGCCGTGGCCACGCACCCGCCGGGCCAATGGTTTACGGCATGGGGACAGGTGCAATCGCGATAACACACGCAATGTTGCGGTGACTCTGCCATCCATGACCGGCGGTCTCTGGCACCTGCGGATCGTGGCCGATGCCAACGGGAACCAGGTTTGGGAGGACCGCGAGGCGAACAACACCCGCTCCCTGGAGTTCACCCTCGTCGATTCGTTAGCATCGTGGGCGTCGGACCACGGCTTGAGTGGATCCTCCGCCCAGCCCGCTGCCAATCCTGCGGGTGACGGCCTCTCCAACCGGCTCAACTGTGACTCCGATCAACGACGATTGGGAACGCGTCGTGGTCCAGGACAGCAACACTCCGTCCGATGCCCCGGCACGCTTCGGACGGGTCAGGTTGACCTTCGAGTGATATTTTCAAGTCCCTGCCAACTTGGGCGCAACGACACCTTCCGAAAAACCGGTGAACCGCACGGCCTCCAAAACAACGGGACAGAAAGTATGCCAATTGAACAGTATTGGGCGAGGACGCCCACGCTCCTTGAGCCGCTAGCGCCAAGTGTTTACGCTATCTGTCGGGAATTCGGATTGACAGTTCAGGCCCAGACGACACTCTTCCACCCGTGCGAAGTGCCGATCCGCCAATCCCGGCCAAGCTGCTTCCCTATCAAACTCCCAGCCCGCCCAAGCCTGTCGTGAACACACTCCAACAATTGATTTGCCGCCTTCTGGCCATCTGGTTGCTGTCCGCCTGGGCGGTGTCAGCCGCGACGGTCACAGCCACCTTCAATTCAGCCACCAGCGTGCCGGTCACCGCCTCCAGCTATACCGCGGCGGGCAACACCGTGAATCTCACCCTGAACTTCGCACCGCCGGTGGGCACCAGCCTGACCGTGGTGAAAAACACCGGTCTGGCGCTGATCCAAGGCACCTTTGACAACCTGAGCCAAGGGCAGCGGGTGGATTTGAGCTACGCAGGGATTGCCTATCCCTTCGTGGCCAATTACTTTGGCGGCACTGGCAATGATTTGTTGCTGCAATGGGCTAACATCAGATGGATGGGATGGGGCGCGAATGCCTCGGGCCAGTTGGGCAACAACAGCACCAACCAAAGTTCTCCCAGCCCGGTGGACATGAGCGGAGTGCTCGCAGGCAAGATGATTGCCATAGTAAGCGTCGGTGCCGCCCACACCCTGGCATTGTGTACGGATGGCACGCTGGCGGCCTGGGGCAAGAATGATCTCGGCCAGTTAGGCAATGACACCCTAATCAACAGCAAGGTGCCGGTACTGGTGAACACCGCCGGCGTGCTGGCAGGCAAGACCGTGGTGACGATTGCCACGGGCTCCGATCACAATCTGGCCATTTGCTCGGACGGCAGCGCCGCCGCCTGGGGCAACAATGCCAATGGGCAGTTAGGCAACCATCTGATGTCCTACAGTAGCAGCCCCGTGGCCGTCGAACTGGCCGGGGCACTTGTCAACAAGCAGATTGTCGCCGCCGCGGAAGGCAGTTATCACAATCTGGTGTTGTGCGCGGACGGAACCCTGGCCGCGTGGGGCGCTAACAGCAATGGCCAGTTGGGTAGCAAAGGCACGCCAAGCAGCCCTATTCCGGTGTTGGTTGACCGCAGCGGCGTGCTCACAGGCAAGACCATCAGCACGCTCGCAGCCGGGACTTCCCACAGTCTCGCCCTGTGTTCGGACGGATCGGTGGCCGCCTGGGGAGCCAATGCCTGGGGCCAGTTGGGCAACGGCAGCATGGTGGATAGCAACATCCCGGTGGCGGTGTCCCGCAGCGGGGTGCTTTCCGGCAAGACGTTTCGCGCCGTGGCCGCTGGCAGCACCTTCAACCTGGCGTTGTGCACCGATGGCACCCTCGCCTCCTGGGGAAACAATTCCGACGGGCAGTTAGGCAATAACAGCACGACCCAAAGTTCGGTGCCGGTGCTGGTGTCGGTGGACTCAACGACCGCCCTCTATAACAAGACCGTCACCGCCGTGGCGGCGGCCCAGAACCATGGCCACGCCTTGTGTTCGGACGGCACGTTCGCTTCCTGGGGTCGCAATTCCTCCGGCGAGCTGGGCACGGGGTGGCTCAATGTCCTGTACCCGGTAAAGGTCAGCCCCTATCGATATCTAGCCGGCGAACGCCATGTGGCGGTGTCTTCCGGATTCGCGGCCTCCTTCGGCTTTGCCATGATCGCCATTCCGCCCCCGGCCGTTGCGAGCACCCTGGCCGCGACCTCCGCCACCGACACCGGTGCCACCCTGAACGGCAGCGCGAGTTCGATCAGCGACCCGGTCACCGTTAGCTTTGAATATGGCCTGACCACTGCCTATGGTTCGACGGTTGCAGCCACCCCGGCGGCCGTCATTGGCCCCAGTCTAACGGCGATCAGCGCCACCCTCAGCAGCCTGCCATCCAACACCACCTATCATTACCGGATCGTCGCGGTGAACTCCTGGACCGGCACCGTACGCGGTGCGGACATGACCTTCACCACTCTCAGTGCCGACGCCCAACTGGCCGCGCTGGAATTGAACAACGCCTCCGTGATGCCCGCATTCGCACCGATCCGGACGGGTTACACCAGCATCGTGCCCTATGCCACCACCAGCACGAGCGTGACGCCCGTGTCCGCATCCGCCGCCGCCACGATCAAGGTCAACGCCGTCACCGTCGCCTCCGGCATGGCCAGTGATCCTATCAATCTCAGCGTCGGTAACAACGTGATCCGCACCGAGGTCAGCGCCGCGGATGGCACCACCAAGACCTACAGCGTGACGGTGATCCGCATGGCTGAATTGTATCACTTCACGGCCGCAACGACGGTGCCGGTGACAGCCGAGGATTTCCGGGCCAGCGGCCTTGCGGTGAATTTCTCCCTGGGTTATACTCCAACGGTTGGAACGGATCTGACAGTGGTCAAAATCACGGGAACCGGCCTCATTCAAGGGGTTTTCGACAATCTGGCACAAGGCCAACGGGTGGAGTTGTCGTTTGGAGGGATCACCTATGCCTTCGTCGCCAATTACTTTGGCGGCACCGGCAATGATCTGGTGTTGCAGTGGGCATATAACCGACCCGTGGCCTGGGGCTACAACGAATCGGGCCAGTTGGGCAACGGCGGCACCACCACCAGTCTCATTCCGGTTCCGGTGGATCGGACGGGCGTGCTGGCCGGCAAGACCATCACCGGGCTGGCCTCGGGGAGTTTGCACAGCTTGGCGTTGTGCTCGGACGGCACCTTGGCGGCGTGGGGGAAAAACGACACCTGGGGTGCCCTGGGCAACAACAGCATGGTGGCAAGCTCCGTGCCAGTGGCGGTGAATCGCTCGGGGGTGCTGGCTGGCAGAACCGTGGTCGCGATTGCCGCCGGATCCAACCATTGCCTCGCGCTGTGTGCCGACGGCATGCTCGTCAGTTGGGGGAAAAACGAATGGGGATGCCTGGGGATAGGCGCTCTGTACACTACCAGTCGGGTGCCGAACCCGGTGAACCGCTCCGGGGTGCTCGCGGGCAAAACGATCACCCAAATTGCGGCAGGGGGCTCGAACAGTTATGTGTTGTGCTCGGATGGCACGGTGGCGGCGTGGGGCAACAACTATTATGGCCAGGTGGGCAACAACAGCACGGAGAACTGCCTGGTGCCCGTGATGGTTGATAGGTCCGGGGTGTTGGCGGGCAAGACGGTTGTCACAATGGAAGGGGGCAGGTTCGTCCTTTGCTCTGACAACACCATGGTCACCTGGGGTGACGACCAATACTCCATCCTGGGCAACAGCAGGGAAAGCAGAGTGCCGGTGGTGACGGCAAAAGCCGGTGCCCTGAGCGGCAAAACGATCACCTCGATCATTGACGGGGGAGTATTCCGAATGGCCTTATGTGCTGACGGCACCTTGGCCGCCTGGGGTTCCAATTCCTACGGACAATTGGGCAACAACAGCACCATCGACTCATATATCCCGGTGGCGGTGCTGCGGACCGGAGCCCTGGCCGGCAAGACGATCACCGGCGCCTGCGGCGCCTGCGCAGGCGGCATCAGTGGCTATGCCCTGTGCTCGGACGGCACCTTGACCGCCTGGGGCTTGAATACTTCCTATGGAGTGTTAGGTAACAACAGCACGACCAGCAGCATGACTCCGGTAGCGACTAACATGACAGCGTTGAGGACGGGCGAGCGTTTTGTGCCGGGATTCCAACGAACCGGTTCGTACTATAGCGTCGCGTTGGTTGCATCACCTCCGCCACCCACCGCAACGACACTGGCTGCGGGTGGAATCACCGCCACCGGCGCCACCCTCAAAGGCAGCGTCAATGCCGCCGGCGCCACCACCACCATTTCTTTTGAGTATGGTCTGACCACCGCCTATGGCACCAGCGTCACCGCCACTCCCACCACGGTAAGCGGCTCCGTCACGGTTGCCGTTGCCAAAGCCATCAGTGGTCTGGTAGCCGGCACCACCTATCACTATCGGGTCGTCGCCACGAGTGCGAGCGGCACGACGCGAGGCGCGGACATGGCCTTCACGGCCAGCAATCCGCCGGTGTTTGCGGGCTACTCTATCAGCACGCCATTCCAGACGGCGGCGAATGTGTCTCTCCGGAAATTGCTAGCCAGGGCGACGGATCCGGACGGGGATGTCATCTCGGTGACCGCCGCTGGACCGGCCTCCACCCACGGTGGCTTGGTGTTGCTGCAAGCATCCGGCATCCTCTACACGCCGCCCGCCGGGTTTTCGGGTAGCGACACATTCTCGGTGACTCTAACGGATTCTGGTGGCGCGGCCAGAAGCGGCCGCGTGACCGCGACCGTGGGGCCAGGCCCGGCTGCGGGTGGAGCGACGGTCAATCCGCCGCAAATCACGCTGCTGCCCGGCGGCGAAATCGGGGTGAAGTTCCAGGGCATCCCCGGCCGCACCTATCGGATCCAGCGCTCCACCGACATGAGCACCTGGGCTAACCTCGCCACCGTCACCGCGAATGCCAGCGGTGCGATGACCTTCACCGACGAAGCCCCGCCGCAGCCGAGCGCCTACTATCGCTTGGCGTTGCCGTGAGCGGTTCAAGGAGCGTTGGCGTCCCGCCCAGATGTCCATGATGGGAGATTGAGTGGCGCATGGCGCACCTTGCATCCGCTTCACGTGCTCACGTGGGCGAGGACGCCCACGCTCCGTGAGCCGCTCGCGCCAGTGTTACGCCATGAACGGCATGGGGACAGGTGCAATCGCAATGCTCCCGCTGATCCGGAAGCTGATGCCGCTTGGGAGCAGGAAATCCGGAATCGAATCAAGGCCGTCGATAGCGGGGGCGTTAGGGGCGTCTCCTACCATGACGTCACGAGCGAGGAGGAAAGGCGCCTCGCTCCATGAAGATCATCTTTTTGCCAGAGGCCAAGGAAGAGTTCCTTGATGCCATTGCCTATTTCCGCCGCAGGGAGAATCCCTGACATCTCCATTCGCAGTGTTCCGTGATCGTGAATCAGGGGAAGCGGGAGCAGTGCGGCGACCGGTGATCGCCGCCACGCCTCAATTCCTTCGCACCCGGAAATACCGCTGCGGCTGGTCCGCCGTGGCATAGAACCGGGTGACGACGGCACTCTGACCGATGATGACGGGCTCGATGGTGTTCCAGGATGTTAGATCGAGGGAGGCCTCGATCCGGTAGCTCACGCCGGTGGCGGCGTTGAAGCGGAATTCAACTGATGCCGGGATGGCGGTCGGCACGGTGTGGATGGAGGTGATCGCGTCGGGGGTGCTGGTGGCAAGGGTGGGATCGAAGCCGGTGTTGATCTCGAACCCATCATCAAAGCCGTCGGCATCCGTGTCCGCCACGGTTGGATTGGTGCCGTAGGTGACGACTTCCTCGTAGGCGCTGAGTCCGTCGCCGTCGGCGTCGGAGGTGTCGGGTGCGAAGGATGCCGAGATCGTCTTGTCGGCATCCATCACAAGTGACAGCGGGTTGTTGGTCCCGCTGGCATCGCCGGACCAGGCAGCGAAGACATAACCGGCGTTGGGGGTGGCGGTCAGGGTGGCGGTGGCATTTGGCAAATAGGTGCCGGCACCGGTGACCTGGCCATTGGCGATGTTGGATAGAGACAGCGTGAACACTTGGGAGGCGGTGAGGACATTCAGCATGCCGTTGCCGATGAAGGCTGGATTCTTGTATGTCGCGTTAGAGGTGGCGGAGCCGTAGGTGCCGGCTGGCATGGGCAGGCCGTTGAGGTATAGCTTGGCGATTTCGACAAGGCAATCCAAGTTCACCATCGCGGTGCCGCTCAGCGCCAACTCGGTGGTGCCCATCCCGGACATCGAAGCGGTGCCCATGAAATTGACGTTGTCATAGCTGGCGCTGGCACTGCCCACCAAGCCAGTGGTGTCGCTCAAGTCCAATCCGACATACGTCGCCGTCCCCCATCCGCTTGCGGACAACGAGTAATCCCGCTGTTGGGCCAGCGTGTAGCTCGAACCATTGGTGCCATAGTATGGCTATGGGGACAGGTGCGATCGCGATACGTCACCCACGTGCGTCACCCACGAATATGCCAGTCATCCTGAGCCTCGATGATCAGGTTGGCACGGAGACCTTCTTGGTTCCATTTTGATAACACACCAGGAGCTTTGCGTGCGACTGATTCTACCAGCCGACGGGCATGCCATGGTTGGAACTGGCCGCGGCGAAGGGTTGCGGCAACGCGAACGGGCGCTCCATGCTCAATCATCAGGGAGCGTTGGCCTCTCAACACTGGTTCCCGCAGGCCGCCCCGCTGGCGGTGATGCAGGCGTTGGCGGGTCTTGCTGCGGGGCGCTAGCCGCTGGCTTCACGCCGGCGTCAGCGAGCGAAAGCCAGTGGCAGGCAAGGACTTTGACCAGTTCGAATTTTTGTCCGGAGGCGGCTTCCACAGCCAGGCGGCGGATCTTGACGCGGACGCGGATCATGCCGTGCGGGTCCAGGCTGGCGAGCTTGGAACCAAACAGGGCTTCGCCTTTGGCCTGTTTGTCGAAGGCGGCAGCCAAGAGTTCGCCATCGGGGCTATCGCGTCTGACCAGAAACTCGGGCGAAGGCGAACCGGCTTGATCCGGGAAGCCGAAGCGGGGCGCGTAAAATGCCAGACTCATGTAGTTGGTTTCGCTGCGCTCTTTCAACAGTCGCTCGCGGACCAGCAGGCGGAACTCCGCCTCCGGGTCGCCGGCACCGGAGAGAAAGAGCGACCATGGGTACTCACTGTAGCGGGCAAAGTGTTCCCAATCCAGCCGCCATTCACCATTTTGTTGGACGAAAACGCAGTCGAGCGTGCGGCCATCCGTCGAGGTCCAGCGGCTTTCCAAGGCCTGCCCCGTTGGCAAATCCAGCAGGGTGTTGTCAGTGTTGCTCACGGAACTTGGATCGATGCGGGTCAAGGGATTGAGGTCATAGAAGCGAGCCATGCGTCCAGCCGTGGCCACCGGATTGAGCACGAATTGATTGCGCTCCTCGGGAGCACCGGCGTTGAAGAATCCGCCAAGGACTTCACAACAAGCCGCCAGGGCCTTGTTGAGAATGACGACGGATTCATCGCCGGCGGTTCCTTTGACCGAGGATTCGTCCGAGGAGTTGGCGCTGTAGCGTCCGGAATCTTCGGGCCAGATCCAGAGGATGGCGAGTGCGATCAAGGTTGTCGTCAGCACCCATCCACCAAGGATTTTCGCCATCAGGAAGCTTCGTCGCGAGCGGCGCTCGGAGCGCTTTTCCCGCCCCTGGCTTGAGTGCGAGCGGCTTGGCAAGCCGGCAGGATGGGCGGGACTTGCGGGCACCGCTTCCACACCCAGGGACGGGTCCTGTCCGCATGTTGCGCAGCGACGGTCGTTGGCATCCTCAGTGGGAGACTTGAACAGCGAACCGCAACGTCCGCAGTGATACCATGCCATGTTTTCTTCGCTCACGGGGGGGATGTCTAGGGGGAAACCCAGTCAATGTGAAGCATCTCTCCAATGATCCACTGATTTTTTTGCGAGCCCTTGGGACCGGGAGTCATACGAAGGGTCATGGCTTGTTCCAAAAGGGTGGCGTCGAGACTCTCCGTGGATTCGCAACCCTTGAGCAGGGCGGCTTCTGCGGGAGTTCCCCGCTGCACGTAGCCCCAAACGATTTGCTCCCGGTCCGGGGAAAGCATTTTGAACGAACGGAACTCCGCCTCAGGAAACGTCAGCGAGTAGAAATCCACCGGGCTGACGAAGGTCCGGATGACACCGCCAGACCCCAGGCCCTTCTGGAGGGTCTCAAACGAGACCTCACCAAGTCCCTGGGTGGCCTCCCAGTCGATCTTCAGGGCTGCCCCTTCGCGGACGAAATACACGCAGAAGCGGGCAAAGTCCGGCATCCGGCCACTCAACAGTCCGTGGGATTTGCCACCTTGCGCAGTGACCTCCCAGGCGGCTTCGCGAGGCGGCTCCCAGGCTGCCGGGACATTTTGCGGCCGCCACTCCTGTTTGAGTTGACGGACCAGGCGAGTGGCATCGCGGATCAGCGGCAAGACCTCCTCCGGAGTCTTGGCCTTGGCATAATCGGCGAGCAGGGCCCGGGCGTCCTGTTCGCTTGATCCGTCAATCTCAAAGCCCGTCACATCCTCGACCGGGGTTTCTTCTATCAATGGGACGGGCTCCGCCTGAATCTGCTGCCGTTCTGCCAGGCACAACTCATGGATGGCGAGGGCGGCGACCAGCAGCACCCCCACCCCGGCCCCGGACACGGTCAGCCAGCGCATTGGATGTTTGCAGACTTTCCCCCACTCCTTGCCTTCGCCATGCAGGTCCCGCCGTCTTTCTTCCTGCACCACCGGCTGGCCGGCGCTGATCACCTTGTTAGCTTGAAACGGACCCTCGTCATAAACCGGCTCCAACTTGACCACTTCCGTGCCGAATGACTTGCCTGGCACCGGCCTGGTGGCGGCGGACCTCACCGCCATTTTGAAATCGATCCGCAAACCGAGCTGCGCCTTGTTCCTGCCATGGGGTGCGGCTTGCCCGCGTGCTTCCGGCACCCGCTTTCCAGGCAGGAAAAAGCCGGCACAGACGCCGTTTTCCGCGTGGTCCTCCGCATCATCCCACACTCCGATTGAAGCAACGGGTGGGGTTTCATGGTGTAGAGGCTCGAGAAAGTTTGGATTCATTTGAAATCCCCAAATGGCAGCGGGCTGAAAATGGACTCCATCCTGCCCCTGATGCAAGCCCGCAAGTCAAAAAAAATCCACGAGTTCGCCCCGCTGCGGTCCCGGAGTCGGCAGCGTGGCTAGCCTTGGAGCGCCCGCAAGGCACTCCGGATCAGGGTTTCGGTGGTGGCGGCGGGATCGGCATCCAGCACTCGCCGGAGGGCCTTGCGGGAGTCCACCTGCTTATAGCCCAGCGCGATGAGCGCCAGCTCGGCATCGGCAGCGGAAGCACTCACTTGGCCTGCGGCGGCGTCCTGCCAGGTGTCAGCCACCCCGACCTTGTCCTTGAGTTCGAGCACAATCCGTTCCGCGGTTTTCTTGCCAAGCCCTTTGATGCGGGAAAGCTCGGCCACCTCGCCTGCGACCACGCAGGTTTTGAAGCGGGACACCGGCATGCCGCTGAGCACCGACATGGCAATGGCCGGGCCGATGCCGCTCACCCGGTCGATGAGCATCAGGAACACATCGCGTTCCTCCTCACTGGCAAACCCATAGAGCGTATGCGCCGTCTCCCGGATGTGCAGGTGCGTCCGCAAGTCCACCTCCAGGCCCTCGGCCGCGTGCAGGCGGTCAAATGTTGAGAGTGGCACGATGACCTCGTAGCCCACGCCATGGACATCCACCACCAGGCGGTTGGGATACGCCTCGAGAACTATGCCGCGCAGTCGTGCTATCATGGTGCGCGCAGTTTGGTCATGGCGGCGGTCGCGTCAATGCCGATCCTCAGGCAGGTTCGCTCATCTGCGGCGTCGGCAGCAGCCGATGAGCCCGCCGGCGAGCGCCAGCACCCAGGTGGAGGCTTCGGGAACCGCCGCGAAGAAGCCGGCGAGCACCTGATTGCCGATTTCATGACCGGTGGCGAGGCCGTCCAGATTGGCGCTGTTGAAGTGGATGCCGCCGTAGATGCGGCTGCTTCCGGCTTCCGAGGCGGCGGCATCAAAGTTGGCAAAACTGCGGGTCGTGTCATAGATCCCGTCAAAGTTGGTGTCGCCTTGGGTGGAGAATGCCAGGTCGCCGCCAATCAGGCCGTTGAGCACTGCCGCCGCCGCGCCGCTGAAGGTGCTGTGGCCGGAGACGTATTCCGGAAATGCCGGCGTCCCGATCAAGGGAGCCCAGTTGAGATCGACCGTGGTGGAGGCATTGCCATCGGTGTCGCCAGCCCGGATGGCGGTGACCGGACGCCAGAAATCGTAAACATACTTGGCGTCCCATGCCGCCACCGCCGCATCTGCGGTGGCCACGTTGAGCGCGGCAAACAACTTGGCCGATTCATGAATCGTCAGCCCGGCGGCGAAGCTCTGGGCAATCGCATTCCAATGGCCGGGCGGAGTGTAGGTGCCGCCGCCATCGGCCCAGAATTTCGCGATTTGCGTCTGGTCCGCCGTGCGGGTGGCGCTGCTTATCGAACCGAGGTCTTTCACCATGTTGTAGTCATCCGCATAGGTCAGGGACCCGAGGGCCGGAGGCCCCGGCGGGCGGAACTGGTAGCCGGAACTCATGGTCCATGGCGTCACCGAGCCAAAGCCGGGAAAAAGCGGAGGCGCATAGGCGGCCGGCGTGGGCGCCCAGTGACCCGGCAAGCCGGTTGGTGTGTAGAGCGCGGGATTGTTGGACCCGGCGGCACCGTCGGTAGCCCGCCAGGCAAGGATCTGGGTGGCCACACTGGCACCCCAGGCCTCGCCATTGGTGGTCAGCGAAGTGGGCGGCAGTGCCGCGATCTGGGCATCGCGCACCGCCGTGAAATGCGCCGTCTGAGACGGATAGAGGTTGGTCATGACCGTGTAGGCTGCCCCGATCGCCGCCGCCTCGGGCGACGAGGCGCTGGGCGCACTGCCGCCCACATGATAGGCCACATTTTCCCGCACGGCACCATTGACCGCGTCATAGATGCTGGTGTGGAGGATCGCCATCGCCCGGGAGGCCAGCGGCGGCGCGGCACTGGTGGTGCGGATGACGTTGAGGATTTCCTGGTTCCAATCAACGACCAAGTCGGCGCGGAGACTGGCGGGCAGCGCTGACAGCAGTCCGATCAGCGTGAGGGGGTTCAAATGGACTGGCATTTTCATGGGGAGTTGCAGGTTGGGATGCAGTTCGATTTCTGTTAGATATGGCTGAATTCACTCAGGCAGCCCTAACACAGGGATACCATCACGGCAGAGTAAGCCGCTTCCCGCAGGTTGCAAGAATTATTTTTCGTATTTTTTCCATGGTCAGGTCTGCCGCATTCGCGGCGGGTCGGCGGCGGGGTGATCCGGAGGGTGGCAATTGGCCATTGCACGGAGGCGGGAAAGGGAGTATCTGAGGCGGATGAACTTTGCGACATTGAGCCGTTGGGCAGACGAGGAGGTCAAGGCCCTGACCAAGATTCTGCCACCGGATGTGCGGGCTGCGGTGCAGCGTTGCACGATCAGTCATGAGCCTCGCCCGGGCCTCAATCCAATGGATGATGAGCTTGAAGGGGATGAACTGGGCTTGTTTGAAGGGACCTGCCTGCTTGATGAGCCGACGCCGGAGGAGATTCCGCGGATTCGCCTGTTCCTGGAGAATCTATGGGAATGGGTGGAGGAGGATGAACAGGACTATCGCGACGAGGTCGGCACCACCTTGCTCCACGAACTCGGCCACTATCTGGGCTGGGATGAAGATGAAGTGTCTGAGCGCGGACTGGAGTGAGAGGTGGCGGCCGACTCGAAGAACAAGGTGAACTCGTGGCGGTTGTAGGTGAGGTGGGTTTGCGCAAACAGGCGCAGACCACCGGTGGCCGCAAGCGCGGTTACCGTCGCAAACAGGCGCTGAATCTCCGGCAGCGTGGTGGCCCCGCCGGTTTTGAGCGTGAAGATCACCAACCCGCCGGGTCGCAGCGGTGTTGCCAGCCGGAGCACGGCGGCGATGGCGTCGCGGGCGGCGCCGTTCATGTCGGATAGAATCGCCTCATAACATGCGTCCGGCTCCGCCCGGAAGGTGGCCGCATCGCCGCAGAAAAACCTCAAGTCCGGCGAGTGGGCGAGGCGCGGGTGCAGGAGCACGCGGTCCACGGCGGTGACGCGGTAGCCACGGGCCAGCAGCTCGGAAGTCATGCCACCGGGGCTGGCGCCGAGTTCCAGCCAGTGTGCATGGGTCGGTGGCGGGGGCCGGTGGAGGCGCAGGTAATGGAGGGCTTCGGCGAGTTTCGCCCCGGCGCGGCTGATGGTTTCGGCCGGGTTCTGGCTGATGTAGCGGGTGCCACCCGGATGGAATCCGTTGCAGTGCCGCGGGCTTTGCATGCCGCAAAACAAGCCCTCCTTGCCGAGCAGGCAAAACAAGGTCGGGGCATTCGGATCCTGGGCTTCGGCCGCATGCGGTGCCACGGCCGTGGGCGGGAATAGCTGCAGGGTCCGGCCGCGAAGGTTGGAAGCGAGTTGCTTGTAATAGGAATCCCGTGAGCCTGGATGGAGCAGGCCGATGAGCAGGGTTTGTGGCTGGCGGACGGCGAATTTCCGCACCAGGGCTTGCGCCGCCTTTTCCACAAAGCCATCCATGGTGCGGGGGCCGCAGGGCCAACTGTGTTGCACTGGCAGATTCCATCTGACAAATCGGGCCAGCTCCGCCCGCCGCAGGGCCGCCGGGTCGGCAGGCCGGAGCAGCCAATACTCATGGCCCAGCTTCGTGCAGGACGGCGGGTCGAGCCGCCGGATGATTTCCGGGACGATCCCCGCAAAGATTTCAGGGATGCGGATCAGCCATGAAGGGGCCGCCGGGAGCGAGGGGGATTTCAAATGCGTGGAGTGGGTTGCGGCTGGGGGGCAAGTACCGCAAGGTGCGGCGAGCGGGTGGCATCCGCCCTGCGGGTTCCGCGGGCCTGGCGAGCCGCTCAAGGCGCCTCGAAAATCTGCGGGCCATGGTCCGCGCCCGCTTGGGCTTCGCGTTGCGAGATGCGCCGGTCGCCGTTGGTATCGTAGCTCGTCATCACCTGGTCCAACTCGGCCGGGCTCAGCCGGAGGGTGCCCGCCTCCTTGAGGCCTGCCGCGATTTCCTGGCGGGTCAGATAGCCATCGCCATTCTGATCGAAGCGGTCGAATTTCTGGACCAGGCCATACATCTGGCGTTGTCGTGCCGCCGGTTTTTCGGGAGCGGGAGCACAGCCGAACAAGAAGCCGAAGAGGGCGAGAATCAGGTAAATGAGAAATAGGATGCTGGTGCTCACGGGCCTAGCCAAGGCTGCGGCAGGCAGCTTTGGCAAGCCTGATTTTTCGAGCTGTCGGGGCTGTCATCAGGCTCATCCGCCGGAGCTTCAGGACGACTTGCGCAGGTGGACCGGGAGGATGCTCAATTGCTCGCGGTATTTGGCGACGGTGCGGCGTGCAATCTGGATGCCTTGGGCGGCGAGTTGTTTGGTGAGGGCGGTGTCGGTCAGGGGTTTGGCCGGGGGTTCGCGGGCGATGAGTTGTTGGATGGCTTCCCGCACGCCGGTGTTGGAGACTTCCTCGCCATCACGGGTCTGGTAGCCGGAGGCGAAAAACGCGCGCATTTCCATGAGTCCGTGCGGGGTGAGCACATACTTGCCGGCGACCGCCCGGGAGATGGTGGCGTTGTGCAGCTTGAGTTCCTCGGCGAGGCCGGTCATGGTGAGCGGGCGCAGGTGGCGCGGCCCCTTGTCCAGGAACAACAGTTGGTGCTCGATGATCTTGTGAGCAATGGCAAGAATGGTTTCCTGACGCAGCGAAATGGAGCGGATCAGGCTGCGTCCGTCGCTGATTTGATTGCGCAGGAATTGCCGGGTGTTGGCATCCACGCCGCTGCTGCCGATCATGTCCTTGTAGAAATCATTGATGCGCAGGCTCGGCAGGTGCTCGTTGGTGAGCTGGGCCAGCCAGCGCCCGCCTTCGTCGCGTTCAATGATCACGTCGGGGAGGAGGTGGGGGTTCTCAGTCGGATCAAACTCACTGCCGGGGTTGGGCGAGAGGCAGCCGATGCTGGCGGCGGCTTCGGCAATGCGTTCCTCGCTGGTGTTCAGGGCGCGGGCGATTTGCGGGTAGTGCTTGCGGGCGAGCGCCTCGAGGTGATCGCGGACGATCTTGTATTCGAGGGATTCCTTGCGTCCGCTGTGTTCGAGTTGCAGCAGCAAGGACTCGGCGATTCCTGCCGCGCCGACCCCGGGCGGATGAAACGATTGCACGAGCGCGAGGGCGGCCTCCAAATGGGCCGCTTTCAAACCGAGACGGATGCCGAGATCTTTCGTCGGCAGGTCGAGGAATCCGCGCGGGTCGAGATTGCCGAGGATCGCGCGGGCCGCATGGCGGATTTCCGGCTCGACCATGGAGAGGTCAAGTTGTTGCTGCAAATGCTGCTGCAGGGTTTCGGGGGCGATGATCGATTCGTAGAGATGTTGGCGGCGCTCCTCGTCATCGGCGCTCCATGGGGAGGTGCTGCCGCTGGTGATCTCGCGATCACGCCAGTCGTCGTCGGTCTCATTGAGATGTTCCAACGAATCGGCGGATTCCGGGTCGGGCGCGTCGGCATCCAGCGACAACGACTCGGTGCATTCTTCCAGCACCGGATTGGTTTCGAGGGCCTGGCGGACGAGTTGGGCAAGCTCCAAGGTGCCCGCTTGCAGAATTTCCAGACTCTTGCGCATCTGCGGCGCAAGTGTCTGCTGCTGGGAAAAAGTTTGATGGAGCGAGGCCTGGGACATGGCGGCATGCGTCTTGCCGAACCCATCCAAGCAGATTCCGGAAAAAACCAAAGCAATTTACATGCCACCTTTGCGGTTTGTTTCCGAGCGGGGATTCCCTTCCCGTTGCAACCTGACAACCCCGCGCCCGCCGCCAAGCCCCAATCCAACCCGCTTCACTCCGTCTTGCGGAACTTCAGCACCCGCTCGCCCTCTCGATAGTAATTCAAGCGATCCCGCGCATGAATCTCCAAAAACTCCCGATCCTCCCGCAAGGCCCGGTGCTCGATCACGTAAGACTCGCGCTCCGCCAGCACCTCCTGCTCCCGCTCCTGCGCTTGCTCCAGCTTGCGTTCCAACTGCTCCAAGTGCCGCTTTTGCGGAATCGCCGTGGCCACCACCACAAAGCCCACCGCCAGGCCGACCACCACGAAAACCGCACGCTCCGCCCCATGCAGCATCCGTGTCCGGACCTCCAATTGTCTCACTTGATCCATCGCCAGCTTGCGTTTTGCCATCTGCGCAAACCCCAAAAAACGAATATCCGCCGAATTGTCAAGCATCCTTAGACAATTTTCCGCGTCAACTCTCACCCGTGCCGCGTGCCAGCCGCCGCCTCACCGCGCGAGACCAACGCATCTCTAACAAGAGAGGTCGGGAGCAGTGGCCGGTGGCGGTCAGCCGTCGAGGCTGAGGGCGGCTTTTTGGGCGGCGGTGCGGGCTTCCGGTTTGGGCTCGGCGGCTTTGGTGGAGTCGCCGTGGGTGAGCCGCATGCCGACGGGTTTGGAGATGCCGAATTCCTCCATGGTGACACCATACATGACATCGGCGCGGGCCATGGTGCGCTTGGAGTGGGTGACGATGATGAACTGGCTGCGGTCGATGAAGCGGTCCAGCACCTTGACGAAACGGCCGATGTTGGATTCATCGAGCGGGGCATCGAGTTCGTCGAGCACGCAGAACGGGCTGGGCTTGATCATATAGATCGAGAAGAGGAGGGCGACGGCGGTCATGGAGCGCTCGCCACCGGAGAGCAGGGTGATGGATTGGAGTTTCTTGCCGGGGGGCTTGGCGATGACGTCGATGCCGGATTCGAGGGGGTCGTTGTCGTCAAGGAGGAGGAGGTCGGCCTGGCCTTTTTCGCCGAAGAGTTCGCAGAACATGTCCTGGAAGTTGAGGCGGACCTGGGCGAAGGTTTCGGAAAACAGTCGCTGAGTTTCGACGTTGATGCGCTCGATGACTTCGAGCAGTTCGGTTTTGGATTTGACGAGGTCGTCGTGTTGGTTGCGGAGGAAGGTGTGGCGTTCCTCAAGCTCCTCGAATTCCTCAATGGCATCGAGGTTGACGGGGCCCATGGCATCAAGGCGGCGCTTGATGTCGGTGACGATGGATTCAACGAAGGCCCAGTCGGGCTCGCCGGTCATGGTGCCGGGGAGGTCGATGAGGTCATCGCTGCGGGTGGCATCGACGACCATGGTGGGCATTTCATCGTCGAGGCATTCCTCGGAGTTCTCGCCGGTGATGATGGTTTGGCGTCCGCTGCGGGCTTGCAGGGTTTTTTGGGAGGTGATGCTGTTGAGGAGGGCGTGTGCGTCCGGCTTGAAAGTGGCGAGTTCGACCTGGTGGCGTTCCAGGATGGTGTTGGTTAGGTTCTCGAGGTGGAGGTCGAGCTTGGTGGCGGCGATTTCCTCGCGGCCCTTTTGTTCGGAGACGCGGGCGTGATCGCGGCGCAGGGTGGCGAGGGCGATTTCCGCGGTCTCGATGGTTTCCATGAGGGCGGTGCGCCCACCGGCGCGGGACTCGATTTCCTGCTGGAGGTCCTCGGTCTCGGCGCGGTGGGTGGCGCATTCCTCGGCGAGGCGGGCGTTTTCGGCGGCGGCGGCATCGATGCGTTGATCGAAGGAGGAGATTTCGGTTGCGCGGCGGATGGAGATTTCGCGGAGTTCCGAGAGGCGGGTCTCCATCGGTTGCTGTTGTTCATCTGCGGCTTGTTTGGCGCGGCGTTCGACGGCGAGGACGGTGCGGAGTTCGTTGAGGGTTTCCGCCAGGTCCTGGTTGCGGCGGGCGGCGGAGTCGGACTCGGATTGGAGGCGGCGGGTTTCGGTTTCGAGGGCTTCGAGGCGCTCGTGAGCGGCACTGAGTTCGGATTCCAGGTGCTGGCGGCTGGCGGCGGCGGCGAGTTCGCGGGTTTCGAGTTCGCCGCGTTCCCAGCGGACGTTTTCGAGTTTGGTGTCGAAGTTTTCGACTTCGCGGGTGGCGAGGCTGAGCTGGCCATGGAGGGTGGAGAGATCGACCTTTTGGCGCTGCAGTCGCTCGCGGGAGAGTTCGACTTCCTCGCGGAGGTCTTCGAGGCGGGCTTCCAGTTCGGTGACGCGGGCGCGGGCGGCGGTGTCGGCGCTGGTCAGGTCGGCGACTTCGAGGTGGAGGGCGCGGACTTCGTTGCCGCGCTCGAGGACGGAGGTACTGCCTTCCGCCGCCACGCCACCGGAGAGCATGCCGCTGCTGGCTAACAACTCGCCGGCGGGGGTGGCGAAGGTGATGCCGGGGTGGGCGGGGCGGAGGCGCAGGGCGGTGGCGAGATCGGGGACGATGAGGACGTTTTCGAGGAGGCGGCCGAGGATGGCGGCGATGCGCTGGTCGGACTTCACACGGTCGAGTGCCCAGGCGATGGCACCGGCGGGGACGGCTTCCATTTGGGTGCCGGTGGCGGGCCCGATGAACGACTCGGGGAGGACGGCGGCGAGGCCGAGTTTTTTTTCGGTGAGGCATTGGATGATGGCCTCGGCGAGGTCCTGATCCTGGACGAGCACCGCCTGGAGGTTGGTGCCGAGGGCGGCTTCGATGGCGCGGGCGCAGGAGTTGTCGGCTTCGATGAAGGAGGCGAGGACACCGTGGATGGCCGGCTTGAAATGCTCGGGTTGGTCGAGGCCGGCGAGGACGGCTTGGGTGCCTTTTGCAAAGCCCTCGCCGCTTTCAACGAGTTGGAGGACGGCGTCGAGGCGGGCGGCGCGTTGAGTGAGGAATTTGTGGCTCTCGGTGGCGGCGGAGCGGGCGGCATCGAGGTCGCCACGGGTGTGTTGGTAGGCCCGCTCGGCGGCGTGGAAGGTTTCTTCGAGGGTGGCGAGTTGGGAACTGGTGGACTCGACCTCGCCGGCGATGCGGGCATGCTCGGCGCGGAATTCCTCGAGTTCGAGGCTGAGGCGTTGTGCTTCGTCGGCGAGTTGGCGGGCGCGTTCGCGGGTGCCCTCGAGCTGGGCGAGGGAGCTTTCGATTTTCGCCAGCATGGAGGCGATGAGGGTCTGGCAGCGGGTGGCTTCGCTGCGGTTTTCACGGAGGGCGGCTTCGAGGGCTTCGCGTTCGTCGCGGGTGGCACGGGTGCGGGTTTCCTGCTCGGCGAGGAGGATTTCCTGCCCGGCGATGCGGCGGACGAGTTGGTCGAGGGCCTCGGTGGCGGCGTTGACGGCACTTTCCTGCTGGGCGAGTTTTTCGCGGGTGGCGTGGATTTCCTCGTGGTTTTGGCGGATGCGGGATTCGAGTTCGGCCTTGCGTTCGTCGTTGAAGGCGATGCGCCCGGTGGCGGAGTTGAGGGCGTTGCGGTGTTCGTTGAGGCGCTGGCGGAGTTCGGCGAGTTCGCCCTCGAACACGCGGGCGGCGGCGCGGGCCTCGGCGACGGCTTCCTCCTTGGCGGGGAGTTGCATTTCCAACTCGGTATCGCGCACTTCCAGGCTGCGGATGGAGACGGTGAGTTCCGCACGCTCGGCGGTGAGTTCCACGAAGCGCTTGTGGCCCAGATGGGTGTCGAGGACCCGGACATCGGCGGCGAGCGCCTGATAGCGGCGGGCTTTGGCGACCTGGCGGCGGAGGGAATTCATGCGGCGATCCTGCTCGGCGAGCACATCGGAGACGCGCAGGAGGTTGGCCTCGGTGTATTCGAGTTTGCGGAGGGCTTCCTTTTTCTCGCGCTTGAATTTGGTGATGCCGGCGGCTTCCTCGAAGACGGCGCGGCGCTCCTCGGGCTTGGAGGAGAGGATTTGGTCGATTTGGCCCTGGGCCATGATCGAGTAGGCGGTGCGGCCGATGCCGGTGTCCATGAACAGGTCGTTGATGTCCTTGAGGCGGCAGAGGGTGCCGTTGATGCGGTACTCCGAACGGCCATCGCGAAACACCCGGCGGGTGACGGCCACTTCGTTGAAATCAACTTTCAAGGGGCCTTCGCAATCGGCCATGGTGAGGGTGACTTCCGCCATGCCGAGGGGCTTGCGTTTTTCCGTGCCGTTGAAAATGACGTCCGCCATTTCGCCACCGCGGAGGGCCTTGGCGGAAGTTTCGCCGAGCACCCAGCGGATGGCATCGACGACGTTGGATTTGCCGCAACCATTGGGGCCGACGATGCCGGTGACGCCTTCCGCGAACTCAAACACCGTCTTGTCGGCGAACGACTTGAAGCCGAGGATTTCCAGAGTCTTTAGATACATGATGGCAGGAGGGGTTGGGAGTGAGGCCGGAGCGGGAATGGCCGTGCCGGAGACTAGGCCCAAAGTTTGGGCATTGCAAGGCTGGAAGATGAAATCGACTAAATATAGTCTTTGAATTCGTAACTGCATACAACATATTGGGATTTCGGTTATTTCGGAAATGTGAAACAAGTTGCATTTTCGGGGGCTGCGGTGGGGATTTCCGGGAGCGTGCAGGGAGGCGTGGGATGGTCACGGCCAGCACTTGGAAAAAAGGAATCGACCTTTCGGCTGGGTGTTGCAGACTCCGGGCATGCCAGATCGCGAGGATTTGAAGAACCTGTCGTTGCTTGGAAGGCCTGACAGCCGTCTGCCGGCCAGTCCGGCCGAGGCGCAGTTGGAGACATTTCGGAACCAGCGGGTGGGGCGGCGCTATTGGATCACCCTCAATTGCCCGGAGTTTTCCTCGCTGTGTCCGGTGACCGGGCAGCCGGACAGTGCCCGCTTGGTGATCCGCTATGTGCCTGGCGAGTGCTGCGTGGAAACGAAGAGTTTGAAGTTTTACCTTGCCTCGTTCCGCAACCAACCGGCGTTCAACGAGGAAATAGTGAACCGCATTCTCGATGATCTGGTGCAGGCCTTGCAGCCGGTCGAAATGATCGTCCGCGGGGATTTCGCGTCGCGCGGTGGGATTCAATTGACCACCGAGGCGACCTTCCCGGATTCTCTCAGCGCCACGTCATGAAAGTTTGCGTGTTGCTGAGCGGCGGGATGGATTCGGTGACGGTGTTTTATGATGTGGTGCGCCGGCACGAGGTGGTGGCGGCGCTGTCGTTCGACTACGGGGCAAAGCATAACGCCAGGGAACTTGGCTTTGCCCGGACGCATGCGGAGCGGCATGGCGTGCGCCATCAGGTGGTGGCGCTGGATTTCATCAATGAGGTTTTCAAATCCGCTTTGCTGCGTTCCGGCGGTGAGATTCCGGACGGGCACTATGCCGAGGAGACCATGCGACAGACCGTGGTGCCATTCCGCAACGGGATCATGCTGGCAATCGCCGCCGGATATGCGGAAAGCCTCGGGGCGGAGGGTGTGGTGATCGCCGCGCATGCCGGGGATCATGCGATCTATCCGGATTGCCGGGAGTCGTTCATGCAGGCGATGGCGGCGGCGATAAGCGAGGGGACTTATGCCAACATCCGCTTGCTGCGGCCGTTCATTGCGGTGGACAAGGCGGGCATCGCCCGTCGTGGCGCGGAGCTGGGAATTGATTATGCGGAGACGTGGTCGTGCTACAAAGGTGGGCGCATCCACTGCGGGGTTTGCGGGACCTGTGTGGAGCGGCGCGAGGCATTTGGGTTGGCAGGCTTGCCAGACCCGACGGCCTATGCGCAAACTCCACCCCTGCCGCCGGTTCCGGCGAAGAGTTAAAGTCATGCTGATTTCCGAGATTTTCCATTCGATCCAAGGCGAAGGCGAGCTGACGGGCATGCCCTCGGTGTTCGTGCGGACGAGCGGCTGCAACCTCCGCTGCGCTTGGTGCGACACTCCCCACGCGTCATGGCTGCCGGAAGGGGAGGAAATGGACGTGGACAAGATTCTCCGGCGGGTCCGGTCCTTCCAATGCCAGCATGTGGTCCTAACCGGCGGTGAGCCGCTGCTGGCCAGGTATATTCATGAGTTGGCGCTCCGTCTCCAACGGCTGGGGATGCACGTCACCGTCGAGACTGCCGGCACCATTTGGCCCGCTGAGATCTGCTGCGATTTGGCGTCGATTAGTCCGAAGTTGGCCAACTCGACGCCGCGGGTGGAGGAGGTTGGAGCGGCCTGGGTGGAACGGCACGAGAAATTCCGGCTGCGGTTGGATTGCCTCCGCGCGTGGCTGGATGACTATCCCTATCAACTGAAGTTCGTGGTTTCCGCGGAGTCGCAGCTCGGGGAGATTCAGCACTTGTTGAAAGCGCTGGGCCGCCAGGTGCCGGCCTCGAAAGTCCTGTTGATGCCGGAGGGGGTTGCCGCAGAGGTGCTGGCGGCGCGGCGGGACCTGGTGGTGGCGGCCTGCAAGCAACACGGCTATCGCTATTGTCACCGCCTGCAGCTCGGGCTCTTCGGCCACACCAGGGGAACCTGACCTGACTATCAGAAAATCATGCCATGCCCTATCGCATCTGCAAAGCCATTGAAATTGAAAACGGTCACCTGCTCACCAAGCATCCGGACCAGTGCCGTTTTCCCCACGGGCACACGCGCAAGGTGGAGTTTGTGCTGGAGGCGGAGGAACTCGATGAGAACCAGATGGTGTGTGATTTCAAGATCATCAAGGATGCGGTCGGGGACTGGCTGGACGGCTTTGACCATGCCTTGTGCATGAATACGGCGGACCCGGCCTATCAGGATTTCAAGGTCCGCTACGGCGAGCGGGTGATCGGCTTTGAAAACCAGGATCCGACCACCGAAGTCATGGCCCGGACGATTTTTGATCACTCATTGGAAGCGCTTGCCGCCTATGCCCAAGGCGGCGATACGGGTTATCGGTTGGCTGCCGGGGTGCGGCTCATCCGCGTCCGCGTGTGGGAGACGAGTTCGTCATGGGCTGAGTATGGGAGGTGAATATGATGAAACCAAATAACAAGTCACAGTGGGTGGGGAACCGTGGGAGCATCCTGCGGTTGGGTTGCGGCATGGCGCTGATGGTGAGCGTGTTAGGGAGTGTGCGTGCTGCCAGGGGCGCTGACACTGCGGGGCAGGTTCGGTTTGACTTCGAGTCCGGGGACCTCCAGGGGTGGCAAGTGGTCGAGGGCAGGTTTGTCCGCGTGGTGACCGATCGCCCGGAGTATCACAACAAAGGCGCGTATGCATCGCGGCAGGGCCGGTTTCACCTCTCCACGGTTGAAGGTGTCAACGACTCCTCTGCGGATCCGCAGCGGGGCGTGCTCGAGTCGCCGGTATTCCGCTTGGATGGCCCCGAACTGTCCTTTCTCATCGGCGGCGGATCGCACGCGGACACCTATGTCGCCCTCTGCACGCTCGACGGCAAGGAGCAGGCGCAGGCCCGCGGCAAGCTCAGCGAGGTGATGACCCGCGAGCAATGGAACCTACCGCAGCTCGTGGGCCAGAACGTTTTCTTGCGGGTTTTCGACGGCAACGATGGCGGCTGGGGGCACGTGACGCTGGATGACGTCGTCGCCACCGGACGCCTTGACCCTGCTGCCACCGCCGCGCACTTCGCCAAGCGCAAACGGGTGCTGTCAGCACGTTCGGGCGACAGTTCGCCCTCGCTCGACATGGTGCGGCTCGCCGTGGAGGATCTGAGCGCGACCTTCGGCGATCGATACCCCGGCGGCACGGCATTTTTGCAGGAACTCGATGAGCTGCAAAAATCATCCGACAGCGAAACGGCGGACCAGGCCGAGATGGCCGTGAAACTTGCGGATCTCCAGCAGCGGGCGTTGTTAGCCAATCCGTTGGTGAGCGGCCGGGAGATCGTGTTCGTGGCGCGGCCCCAGTATGCGGCCATCTATCATGCCATCGACACCTTGTTCCAGGTGGGCGAGGCCACCGAAGGCAAGTTCGCGCCTGGCGGCGCCCTCAAGGTGTTGAACGCCGCCACCGGTGAGACTCGCACTCTCATCGAAACCCCGCAGGGCACCGTGCGCAGCCCCTGCGTCCATTTCGACGGCGGGAAAATCCTGTTCGCCATGCGCCGCACGGCCAAGGAGAACCTGCACATTTTTGAGATCAACGCCGACGGCACCGGCCTGAAGCAACTCACCTGCGCGCCGGGCGTGAGTGATTTCGATCCGCTCTACCTGCCAGACGGCGGCATCGTGTTTTCTTCCACGCGTGAGCCGAAGTTCAACATGTGCAGCCAGGACATCGGGGCCAATCTTTTCCGCATGGAAGCCGACGGCGCGAACATCCTCCAAATCACCAAGAGCACGCTGTTTGAAAACCAGGCCGGCCTGATGCCCGACGGGCGCATCGTTTACAAACGCTGGGAATACGTGGACCGGAATTTCGGCGACGCCCACGGGTTCTGGACGGTCTATCCGGATGGCACCCAGCAAGCGGTCCTGTGGGGCAACAACAAGGCGGACCCTGCGGCCGTGTATTACCCGCGCGTCATGGCGCAAACCGGGCAATTGCTCTGCATCCTCAGCACCCATCACCAGAACATGTGGGGGGCGCTGGCAATCATCGATCCGAGCATCGACACCGACCGCAATGCCGCCATCCTCCGCACCTGGCCGGCGAACGTCCGCGCCTCCCTCCGGGACACCGACAACTTCGACTGCGATCGGCTGGGTGGCGTGAACCCCAAATATGAAGATCCGTGGCCGCTCAGCAGCAAGTATTTCCTTTGCTCGCGCAGCGATCCGCAGCAGCGCATGGGCATCTATCTGCTCGACGTTTTCGGCAACGAGTTGCTGGTTCACGGCGAGGCTCCCGGCTGCTTCAGCGCCATGCCGCTGGCCGCCACGCCCCGCCCGCCGGTCACACCCGAGCGGCGCGACTTCAACAACAGCACCGGCCTGCTGTACGTGACCGACGTCTATCAAGGCACCCACATGCAGGGCGTCAAGCGCGGGTCGGTGAAGAAATTGCGCATCGTCGAGTCGCCCGAAAAGCGTGCATGGACCGACGGCAAGTGGTTTGGCCAGGGCTTCCAAGCGCCGGGCATGAACTGGCATGATTTCACCGCCAAGCGCATCCTTGGCAGCGTGCCGGTGGAGGCCGACGGCAGCGCGTATTTCGCGGTGCCGGCGGACACGTTCATCTTCTTCCAACTGCTCGATGCGGACGACATGATGATCCAGTCGATGCGCAGCGGCACGGTGGTGCAGTCCGGGGAACGGACCGGCTGTGTCGGTTGCCATGACAGCCGGATGGCAGCGCCGCCGCCGTCGCTGGCCGTGCCCCTGGCCTTGCGCCGCGAGCCCAGCACGATCGAGCCGTGGTATGGGCCCGCCCGCTCGTTCAGCTTCATGGCCGAGGTGCAACCGGTGCTTAACAAGCATTGCGTGGAGTGCCATGACTTCGACAAACCCGCCGGCCGGAAACTCATCCTCGCGGGTGACCGCGATCCCTTCTTCAACGCCGCCTACACCGAGTTATGGCGGAAGAAAACGATCCAGGTCGTCGGTGCCGGGCCGGCGGGAATTCTGCAGCCGTATTCGTGGGGCTCGCATCCCAGTCTGCTCGTGAAGGTCCTCCGCGAGGGCCATGCGACTGGTGGCCAAGGCCCGGACCTCGACCACCTCAAACTGGACCAGGAGAGCTTCGACCGAATCGTCACCTGGATCGACATCAACGCGCCGTATTATCCGACCTACGACAGTGCTTACCCCGACAACCCCGCCGGTCGCTCGCCGCTGCCAGGCAGCCAGCTTGCACGCCTCAGCGCCCTGACGGGCGAGAATTGCGCGCAGGACAACTTCGCCTCCAGCACCGGGCCGTGGCTGAGTTTCGACCGGCCGGACCATTCCCCGGCCTTGGCGAAACTTGACAAGAATTCTCCGCAGTACAAGGAGGCGCTCGCGATCATCCAAACCGGCAAGGATGCGCTCAGCCAGCGCCCGCGCGGCGACACGCTTGAGTTCACGCCCTGCGACAAGGACCGCCAGCGCGAAGACTTCTACCGCCAGCGGCAGCAAGTGGAATCCTCCAACCGCGAGGCGATCCGCGTGGGCAAGAAGTTCCGCGAGGCGTTCCGTGAGGCAGCGAAATGACGACTGCCGAAGCTGTGCCTGAATGTTGGCGGTTCATTCTTGAGCGGAACGCCCGGGCAATTCACCCCGTCCACGGGCACCGTGATTGCAACGGGAGTGGCGCCCAGACCGTTGCGGTCTATGCCTACAACAACCTGATCCTCGACGGCAGCGGTGCCAAGACCCTGACCACCGGCACATCGGTCGGCGGCGATCTGAGTATCGCCCCCACGGGAAGCGCCCAGGCCGACGTGACGGCCGGCGTGAACGATTACGTGAACATGCTCAAACTTGGCGGCGTCTATCAGCTTGACGGCACCTGGGGATCCACCACCGCCACCAGTGCGACCCACCAAGACGACATCTACTTCACCGCGACCACCGGCTATCTGACGGTGGCGATGAATGAGAATATGGTCGCGATCGCCATCAAAAACCACAGTTTCGAAACCCCGTTCTTTGGTTCTGGATGGAATGGTGGCGGGAGTCCTGCCACAGCAGCCGGCACGATGACTTATAACGATTGGGATTTGTCCTGGACCGGGGGTGGTGGCATCCAGGTTGGAATCATATTGCCAGGGGACGCTGGTTTAGCGCCGAATCCTGATCTCAGACAAGTTGGCTATGCTGCTTGGGGCAGTGCTGGAGGTACCGTCGCTTTCTCTCAAGATTTGGTGAACTCAATCACGGCGGACCCCATCACCATTGGGCCCGGAACATACACCTTGTCCTGTATCGTCGGGAAGCGAAGCGGTTACGTCCCGGAGACTGATTTTAGTTTGCAACTTGGAACCCCCAGAATCCCCACACCGGGTGTCAAAACAACCTGGCCGGGCAGTGTCCTTGATGTGGTAATGAAACCCTATTCGGTCGTTTGGACCGTGGCGTCGGATTCATCGTATGTCGGGAAGCAAATGCAAATCGGTTTGCTCAGTACCGTTTCAGGCGGTTGGCTTTCGCTCGACAACGTCCACCTCGCGCTTGAACCCGACACGGGTTGGGTGCCGCCGCCTGCTGTGACGCTGGCTGTGGAAGGTCCCGCAGTGGAAGGTGGCGCAGCCGCGACGTTGACCGCGACGCGTGCCGCCAACGACATCAATGCCACCACGGCCACCATCGTGCATCTCACCTATGGCGGAACCGCGGTGCGGGGATCAGGCAATGACTACACGGCCGCCGACACCCTTACGATCCCGGTAGGATCTCTCAGCGCCAGCATCCCGCTGACGGCATTGTCCGACAGCGCCTACGACCCGGATGAAACCATTGTGGCGAACATCGACTCGGTGGAGAACGGCTTGAACGACGGCCTCCAGCAAGTGCAGACCACAATCACCGACGTGAGCTTTACCATCCTGGTGACGCTGGATCCTCCGTCACCCGCGACGATCACCGAAGGCGGCAGCCAGGCCACGGTGACCGTGAGACTCTCTCAAGCCTATAGCGAGGCTGTGACGGCGACTCTCGCACTCTCCGGCACCGCCGAGGGCACCGACTATTCCGCCACCTCCCTCAGCATCCTGATAGCCATTGGAGACACCACCGGCACCCTCACGCTCACCCCGCGGGCGGACAATGCTACCTACCAGTCGCCCAAGACCATTGTGGTGGACATCGCCACCGTGGAGACCGCCACGCCGGGCATCGTGTTTGAGGACGGCACCCAACAGAAGACCGTCACCGTCGCCGACAACGACCCGGCCCCGGTCGCGATCACCGTCCCCAACAAGGACGGCGTCAAGAATTTCGTCGAGTTCGCCTTCAACGGTGACCCGCTCAGCGGCTCGAACAACGGCCAGGTCTATGTCCTGACGGCGGACGGCGACGGCGACTCCGCCAAGGAACTGATCCTCACCGCCGCAGTGCGCAAGACGGCGGTGTTCTCCGCCGGCGCTCCCGCCACGTCGCTGCCGGTGGACGGCATCACCTATTCCATCGAAGGCAGCGTCGCTCTGAGCGGTTTCCCCACCATGGTCAACCTGGTCTCCACCGCAGTGGTCCCTGCCGGGGCACCCGATTTGACTGGCACCGACTACGAGTACCGCAGTTTCAGTCTCGCCGGTTCCAACGGCCTCCCCACCAAGGGCTTCCTGCGCGCCAAAGTCGAACAGACGACTCCGTAAGAGGAAAACAACCCCCTGCCCCCGCCCTCCGGTCCGGCCACCGGCTCTATCAACGGCCTTCACCGGGAAACCAATTTCCTAGCAGTCAATACCGGAGCACAGCCATCTGGGTGGCAGGTCTGGTCGGATCACGCGTACCCTCGCTGGTGGTCGCGAGCGTCCACTAACCAGGTGCCCATTCGCATCAACCTAAGGACAGGGTCGGTGATTATGACGACCAGTATGACCATGCGTCACAAGGTGGCGGGTTCCCTGAAAATGGCCCAAGCTTGGCATGCCGCCCTCGTCAAACCTATCAAATGCGATAAATAACAGCCGCCTTTCATGCACGCCACCCCAAAAATCAACATGGTTTCCCCGACCTCAGGTCCGGCCACTGGCGCTTGCAGCGGCCTTCACCTCAAATGTCCATGGTTTGTCAATCGCTTGTCCGCCGCTTGCCACGACGCATTCGAGGTTGCCAACGGCGGCATCGGCGGCATGCAGGAGATCAGCGAATTCGCTGAACGGATCGCCCCCGCGGGCCATGGCCTTGCCGGGCAGTTCCGCCAACATGATGTCGCCGGTGAAAATCAAGTTCAGGGGGTCTTGCTGGGCATGAGCTGAGGCGACGATGCAGACGAGGGGAACAAGCAGTAGGTGGAGGGCACTCATGGTGACGGCGGGTGATTGAATTGCTGCTTCCGGGATAGGACCGCCCGGCCCAAGGGTCGGACTACGCCCCCACAGAACCGTATGAGCGCGATTAACGCATCCGGTTCTTCAAGGTTACGGATTCATCTCCAGGCTGTCTTTCACCGTTCTTATGTGGCGAGGCTACGTGGAATCCGACACGGTCTGTCTCCCTGGCGGCCAGGGTCCGTGGTCCGGGTTTTTCCCATGACTTTCCATGTAACCCGCCCGCCGGCCCCTGATGATGGAGGTGCGGGCAGTAAGGGTGCCCCTTTGTACCGGTCAATTTCCAGCCCATGCTCCCGGTTCGAACCAGCGTTTGTCGCTGTGTAGGCTTCGCGTAAACGGGTCGCCTTTCCGTGGAGGCTGAGCGAGGAAAATCTCCCGAATGATACTCTTGGCCACTGCCCGACTCGCGATGGAAAGCTCACCTCGGAACGGGCGGGCATCATGCACCGCCCATTCATTGAAGGTCCGATCACCACTCGTGTGAAGCCAGGTATGCTCATAAAGCACAGCGCCGCCGGGCATGCTCATCAAGCGTGCCTGCACCCGTAGGAACAATGACAAGTTGGCATCTCTAAATTGACTGCCGGAGAGGCCCGCTGTCAGGACGTTGATCTCAAGCAAGGAGTGCGCGTGCGGAAGACTCTTGGTCCCAGGTTTCGCCGCTTGTGCGACGGGGTGGCGGGTGTTCTTGCGGATCGCCGTGGCCACATCCCTCCGGACTGTCTCCTGAAAGTCCAACTCGGCGCAGGCTTTGAGCAATGCGGTTTCAGCGGCCTCGGTTGCTTTCTTCGGAGTCCCCTGGACGCCGCCCACCACACCACCCACCACCACCCCGACCGGCATCAAAAGAACCCCGGCCATGTCTCCTGTCAACGCGAGGCTCAGTCCCAATTGCAAGGCTACCGATGCGGCGGCCTGGCCCGGGGTCAAGGGTACTGCGACTTCAGTTTGAGTGGTGAACCGTGCCGATTGGACCGCCACTGTTCCGAGATTCACGCGGGCTTCTTCCGTTAGTTGCGCCGTGGGTCCGGCGCAACCGACGAGCAAGGCGAGCGGAATCAGCAGCAACGCGGATGGCAGGATCGTCGCTGCGAGAAGATGGAGATTCGGAGTTTTCATGGTTCTGAAGCTTGGTTGTTCGTAAGGGCTCATCCATTCAATCCACATCATCCGAAAACAAACGCCGACGTTGCGCGGAATCCGTTACGATACGCCACCCTTGGCGGCCGGGGTCGGAGATTCGGGTTCTCCGCATGACTTTCCGCGCAACCCGCCCCGCCTGTTCCTGATGATGGCAGTGTGAAGAAGGAATTCCGCACCGCTCGACACCCCACCCCGGCGTCACCAACTCCATGATGTCGCTTGCCTGTCCTCGCTCTCGTGACTATTGGAGACTCAAATAGTCGAAGAAACCACTTGCGCTGCTCGACCTGTGGGCTTGCGGCCTGTTGCGTGCGGCGATCGCCGATGCCGCTCGGACTGCGGGCGATCTGCCGGGTCTCGAGGGTGATGTGTGACCGCGGGTGCTGCTTGCGTACGGCTGCGCTACCGGAGCGAAACCTACTTTGGTGAGGGCCGCACATTCGCGGGAGGCGGACGGAAATTGGGAGGCCACCAAAAAAGCCGTGAGTTGATGTTCACGCTCTTCTCGCTTGGTTGAAAACGGGAAAAATGGCCTTGCGTTCGTGAAGGAGTGGGGGCACCTTCCGGCCAAGGGGCGCTCCATGGCGGGGCTGCATTGTTCGTTAGAAAGAAAGACCCCAATGATACGTCTTGAAAATTTGTCATCCCGACCCCTCCGGGTGAGTTCGGTGGTTGGTGGTTTGTCATTTGCGGCAATCCTCTTGTCTGCTTCCGGATCGACCCATGCCGCCGAGTCGAGCGTGAAAACAACGGTGGTTTGTTCCCAGGAGAAATCGCCGCTGGAGACACTGGCCGTGCGGGAGGTTTGTCGCTATATCTTCCAGCGGACGGGACAACTCCCGCCGGTCGTGACGGGAAAACCGCCATGGAAGTTTGCGGATAGCTCCATTGTCATCGGGCGCAAGGACCGGGACCATGTCGCCGCCGTGTTGCTAGACCCGCAATTGAAGACGGCCGTCGCCGCACTCCAGTCCCAACAGTATATCCTGAAAACGATTGAGGTCGGCGGACGCAGGGTCTTGTTAGTAGTTGGCGGTGACGACATTGGCACGCTGTATGGCGGCTATCGTCTCGCCGAATGTCTGGGCGTGCGATTCTATGTGCATGGCGACGTGATCCCCGATGCACGGCTGCACGGGGCCTTGCCCAACCTCGACGAACTGGGCCAGCCCCTCTTCGCGCTCCGCGGAATCCAACCGTTCAACAATTTCGCCTTCGGCCCCGATTGGTGGACCGTAGAGGACTACAAGGCCATCATCGGCCAGCTTGCCAAAATGCGGATGAACTTCATCGGTTTCCATTGCTACCCGGAATACCCTGGAACACCGAACCCGGAAAAGTGTTAGGCCCGCGCAATCTCGGCACCGCCGATTTCTATGCCGACTTGGCACTGGCGAATTTCGGTCGCGAAGTGGCGGCCGAAGTGGCGGGCGTATTTGAGAAAATGGATTGCGAGCTGCCCCGTCCATTGCGCGGTTGTCCGTTTGGTTTGAACGCGGACGCCCGGCCATGGGACGAGGTGGCCAAGGAGTTCGCCTTTGTCGATGCCTTGCAGCTTTGTCGCAAAATGGTGAGCGGGGCGGGTAATCTTTCGCGGTTTGACTATTGGTTGGATTCGTACCGTTATTTACGGGCATCGGCCCACATGGAATGCACGATTGGCCGGTTCCAAAAGGAAATGGTCAAAGTCCAGGCGGAACAGGACCCGGGCAAACGCAAGGAACTGGCCAAAACCCTGGCGGTGCCTGCCTATCGGGAGATGTACCAACAATCTGTCGAGGCCTTGGGCCTGTTGATGCAAACCACTCACACGGCGGCCGAGTTGGGATTCATGCCGATCTGGCAGAAGCATTATTTGCCAGGCACCATCGGATTGGCAGACCAGGTGGTCAAGGCGCTGGGCGAGCCGCTGCCGGCCGACCTGCAGCCCACCCAGGAGTATCTTGGCACACCACGGATCATCGTGCCCACGATCCGCGGAACCGTGATGGAGGGCGATAAAACACCATTGCGGATCATCGTTCTGGACAAGCAGCTTCCCAAAAGCGCGAAACTCCACTGGCGCACGCTTGGAACCGGCACCTATGCCGCCGTGGATTTCCAACATGCGGCCCGTGGCGTGTACACGGTGAATCTACCGCCGGTTTCCGCGGCGGGCATCGAATACTATCTCGAGGTGACCCTCGCAACCGGGCAACAACTCGCGTGGCCCGCCACGGCGCCGCAGCTCAATCAGACGGTCGTGGCGTTGCCACCGGGCACCTGATAGAGGCCACCCGCACAAGGCCGGACCCTCCCGGACGGGAGTCACGGGGAAAGGCCTTCCGACATTTGAAAACCGCGGATTAGATAACGAAATGGATATGAAATCCCGGAAGCAATGATTTTCTTCCACTACATTCAACGAAAGATCGACCGGCCGCCGCCCGTATCGGCCAGCGCCCCGAAAACTTATGAATACCGATGCCCTGCATTCCCGCCGCACGTTTCTGCGGCAATCCGCCGCTGCGGCTGCCGTGCTTGCGGCACCCACGATCATTTCGTCGTCCGCACGCGGGGCCGCTGGCCAAACAGCCCCGAGCAACCGCATCACCGTTGGCTTCATCGGCACCGGGGACCATGGTGTGGGCTGGAACCTGCCGCCTTACCTCAAGCACCAGAGTGCCCAGGTGGTCGCGGTTTGCGACGTGGACCACAACCACCTGTTGCGGGCCAAGGGAATCGTGGATCGACATTATCAGAACGAGGATTGTTTTGCGACCCGGGATTTCCGGGAGATTCTCGCCCGCAAGGATATCGACGCGGTCATGATTTCCACGCCGGACCATTGGCACACGCTCATCAGTTTGTTAGCCATTCAGGCGGGCAAGGATGTGCAGTGTGAGAAGCCCACCCTAAGCATCCACGAGGGCACCGTGCTCGTCGCAGCGGTGCGCAAGCACCAGAAGGTGTTTCAGACCAGCACCGAGGACCGCGCGGTGGTGGAATACCACCGCATGGCCGAGTTGGTGCGCAACGGGCGGATCGGCAAGCTCCAGCGCATCGAAGTCATCCTGCCCAAACAGCCGGGCGGACCGGGAGACGCGACCCCGCAAGCGGTGCCGGCGGAACTGGATTACGAGATGTGGTTGGGGCCGGCACCCTACGCGCCCTACACCAAGGACCGGGTGCATTTCAACTTCCGTTGGATCTGGGATTACTCAGGTGGGATCATATGCGACTGGGGTGCCCATTTGTTCGATACGGCGCAGTGGGCCAACGACAGCGAACACAGCGGCCCGGTCGAGATCGAAGGCACTGGCACGCACTGGCAGGGCGGACTCTATAACACGGTCAAGGATTACGACGTCACCTTCCGCTATGCGAATGGCGTGGTCATGACCTGCAAGCCGGGCGAGCCGAGCATCAAGTTCATTGGCACGGACGGCTGGGTGGGCAACACCGGTTGGCGGGCACCCGTGCAAGCCAGTTCCCCGCAAATCCTCGGGTCCATCATTGGCCCGGAGGAACTGCATCTTTACACCAACCCGCAGGGCGAGCACGACGATTTCCTGCAATGTGTCAAGAGCCGCAAGGACCCGTATTTTCCGGTGGACATCGGCCACCGGGTGAGCACGGTGTGTCACCTTGCCAACCTCGCCATCAAACTCGGCCGCCCGCTCAAGTGGGATCCGGTGGCGGAAAGATTCACCGGGGATGACGAAGCGAACAGGCTGCTTGATCGGCCGCGTCGTGATCCATGGCAATTGCCGAAGGTGTGACGTCCGGTTTGGTGAGGAATGTTGCAGTCGGATGCAAGCGCCACGACCCGAGCATCCAAGCGATGAAAGCGTGGTTGCGGAGGGCGGGCAGGATGGGCCAGCGGGTTTGACGTTGAAGGTACGATGTTCGAGGTTAATCGAGCTTTGACTTGAGCTTGGCCCGTTCCTCCCGGATCACCGCGAGGAGGTCATAGAGGGCAAAGAGCATCACCGCACCGGTCATCACCGCGCAAGCCGCCCACCACAGCAAGAAGCGCCAGGGATTGGCGGCCAGCCAGTGCTCCAGGAGCCACAGGCCTGCCGCCATCAGGGCTAGGGCCAGGAGCAGCATTTTGCCGAGGAGACTCCGCCGCTGGGCCCGGTCATGGAGGATTTGCCGAGCCAGCCCTTGGCAGACGCCCCACCCATTGAGATTGTGTTTGGCCATGGCCCGATTTGAACCTGCCGGGGAGAGCTTTCCAAGCGGTAAATTCACCCGTCGCTCACGGTTTCACGGCAGGTCGAGCGGTCCGAGAAATTGGACATACCAGGCAAACAGCTTCCAGCCGCCAAACATCCAGGCCCCGGCACCCAGCGCGAGAAAGGGGCCGAATGGCAGTTGCTTGCCAAACCCGATCCGTCCAATCAGCGCCGCCACTAGCGCGAGCACACAGCCACTGAAGAGCGCGAAAATCACGCCCGGCCAACCGAAAAACGCGCCGATCATGCCTAGCAAATGCCCGTCTCCCGATCCCATTGCCTCCCGCGGAATCACCGCCCGGGTGGCCGTGCCATCCAAGGTCCTGAGCTTTGCCAGGCGGTGGATCGTGCCATCCGGAAGCTGGATTTCCAGTTCCCGGATCGTCAGCATGCCGCCGCCCACCGCTTCGCCATCCACCCGAATCACCTCCGCCTCGACGAGCAGGCGATCCGATTTCCGGTTGAACACATCCCACCATGCGAACGCCTCACCATCGATCACAAAACACATTGGGTCCGCCTCTCCATCCGGCTCGCGTAACGACCACTCCACCGCCGGGGCAAAGCGCAGCTGCTTTTTTCCAAACGCCAGCTTGCCCAACTCGACCGCAATCCCCAACCCGACGAAGCCGGCGACCCAACCGAGGCCGCTCTGCATCAGCCCCGTCCGCCAGTTCCCCGCCACGCCCGCCAGCACCGGCAACTGCGGCCACACGGCGCAGGCCGCCAAGCCCAAGCCGGAACCCGCCCACGTCAGCCCCACCGGGATGATCAAATGCTCGGCATCAATGAACGCGATCGCGATCAGCAAGGCCACCAAGGCCCACAGGAACACCACCACGCCTGCCGCAGATGGCCCGAAACACCTCCACACCGCCGTGAACACCAGTGCCGTTAGTAACTCCACCGCGACGTACCGGAACGCGATCGGCTCCCCGCACTCGCGGCATTTCCCCCGCAAGTGGAGCCAACTGAGCAAGGGCAGATTCAGCCAGATCGGGATCGGCCGCCGGCACTTCGGACAGAACGAACGCTTCGGGTCGTTCACCGACAGCCCCAGCGGCAGCCGGTAAATCACGACGTTCAGAAACGAACCGATGCAAGCCCCTAGCAAAAACGCCGGAACCAGCCACAGCCAATGATTCAATGGTGGGTAAAACACAGTGCCTCCATTCAAGCCACCTGACGGCGCATGCCAAGCACAAAAAATCCCCCGACAGCACAAAAATCCCCCGCCCAGGCGGACGGACGTTGCAAGGAGCGGCGGCCTCTGATCCGCCGTTGCCCATGGTGCGGCAATGAGTGGAGGGAATCCGCCTCCCCTGGCCCCCACATGGTCGGGGGTGATGGGGAACCGGAGCCACAGGAGAGAGCAACTGGCGGGGTCGCATCCTTGGGCTCATCGCCCCTCCGTGAATGGTTGGTCATGCCCCCATGCCGAGGCCGCCGGCGCGGCCCCCTCACCCTCCCAACACCGCACGCCGGATGCGCCCGGGAGATTTTTTCAGGAACTGGTGCGCAAGTTGCTCGAACTGCTCCGACAAGTCGGTTAGATAAAGCTCCAGTTTGCCGGACTGTGCGGCGGGTGCCAGCAATTCGAGGCGGGTCAACTCCCGGCGCAAATGCTCGGCACAGGTGGTGGCGGAGTCCACCAGCCGCACGCCCGGCGGCAACAAGTCTTTCAGCATCGGAATCAACAAGGGATAATGGGTGCAGGCGAGCATCAGGGTGTCGATACCCTTGTCCACCAGCGGGTCGAGATAGACTTGCAGGATTTGCCGGGTGACCGGGTGGTCGATCCAGTTTTCCTCGATCAATGGCACCAGCAGCGGGGCCGCCTGGCCGTGAATGACCAGGCCGGTCCGGCACTGCGCCAGGGCATGTTGATAGGCATGCGAATTGATGGTGCCGCGGGTTGCGATGATGCCGATGCGCTCGGTTTTGGGGTCGGCGAGGGCGTCTTCCACCCCTGGCTGGATCACGCCGAGGATTGGCACGCGGTAGTGCTCGCGCAGGCGTGGCAGCGCGTGGGCGGTGGCCGTGTTGCAGGCCACCACCACGGCCTTGACCCCGTGGGAAATCAAGAACCGCACGTCCTCATCGGCAAACTGGCGGATGGTTTCCGGGCTTTTTGAGCCGTAGGGCAGCCGCGCCGTATCACCGAGATACAGAATGCTTTCGGCTGGCAGGAGTTCCTGCACCGCCCGCACCACGGTCAGGCCGCCGACACCGGAATCGAAGAATCCAAGGGGAGCAGAGTTCACGACGGCGAGTGTGCCCACTCCGGACGCTATCCGCAAGCGGGAAGGCAACAAGATTCCGCGGCCCGCGCGGTGGGCGATGACTTCCCCCCCAAGACCGCCCGGCGGATGCGCCCCGGGGATTGCTTGAGGAACTGCCGCGCAAGCTGCAGGAACGACGCGGACAAGTCCGTTAGATAAAGTTCCAGCTTGCCGGCCTGCGCGACGGGTGCCAGCAACCGGAGGCGGGTCAACTCCCGTTGGAGATGCTCGGCACAGGTGGTGGCGGAGTCCACCAAGCGCACGTCCGGCGGCAACAATTCCTTGAGCATTGGCACCAGCAGCGGATAGTGCATGCACGCCAGCAGCAAGGTGTCGATGCCCTTGTCCAGCAGCGGGTCGAGATAGGACTGGAGGACTTGCCGGGTGGCCGGGTGCTCGAGCCAGTTTTCCTCGATCAAGGGCACCAACAGCGGGGCCGCCTGCCCCCAAATGACCAGCCCGGTCCGACGTTGCGCCAGCGCATGTTGATAGGCATGCGAGCCGATGGTGCCGCGCGTGGCGATGATGCCGATCCGCTCGGCTTTGGGGTCGGCCAGAGCCGCTGCCACCCCGGGCTCGATCACCCCGAGGATTGGCACGCGATACTGTGCGAGCAGGCGTGGCAGCGCGTGGGCGGCGGCCGTATTGCAGGTCACCACGATCATCTTGACCCCGTGTGCGATCAGGAAGCGCACATCCTCGTCGGCAAACTGGCGGATGATTTCCGGGCTTTTGGACGCGTATGGCAGCCTTGCCGTATCGCCTAGATACAAAATGTTTTCGGCAGGCAGGAGTTCCCGCACGGCATGCACCACGGTCAGACCGCCGACACCGGAGTCAAGAAATCCAAGAGGGGCAGAGTTCACGTCCGTGAGTGTGCCCATGCTGGCGGGATCGGCAAGCGGGAAATGGCTGGCGGCCCGCCTTTTTCCACGGCGTTCGGCGGCGGATGGCAACCGCCAGCGCCGTCAGAGTCACCATGCGGCAGGCTCCGCCGCCGCTTGCCAGCCTACGGCCTGGGTGGCAGGCCGCCCCGGGGGGCCTTGTCCTTGGGCACTTCCTTGTCCTTGTCCTTGGGCGGGTTCGGGTCCTTGGGCGGGTTCGGGTCCTTGGCGGGGGGCTCCTCCGGATCGACGCGTGGGCGGGTGAGATAAGTCCAATCGACGGTGCCATGATCGAGCCGATCGACCTCACTGGCATAGACGACATCTTCGTTTTTCGGGTCGAGTTCGGCGGCGAGTTGGAAGAACATGCGGGCGAGGATGAGGTTTTCCTGCGATTGCTGCTTGACCAGGAGCTGGCCCCGGGTGAGCAGCAAGCGGGCCAGCACCTGCGGGCTGTAATCGCCCTTGGCGACCTCTGGCATCAGCCCTTTGGTGAGTTGGAAATTGATGATGATGGCACGCCGGTTGCGCGGCGAAAGATTGAGGGCCAGGGTGAGCAGGCGGCGGGAGATTTCCAACGCAGCCGGCGCGGCCTTGGCTTGAACGATCCCGGTGGCCGCGCAATTGGCCAGATTGGTGGCATATTCCTCGCGCTCCGAATCGAGCATGCCCAAATCGCGCGAAAACGCACTGAACTGGATTTTCAGCGGGAGCCACACCAAGGGCTTGGCAGCTTCCTCCGCGCGGAGCGCCGAGAGCGCGATGCAGGAAATCAACAGGGCTTGCCAACAGCGGATCATCGCGCTAAGCATGAACCGGATCCCCAACTTCGCAAGTGATTAATCCGGAATCATCCCACAATAAGCAGGAACTCCGCAGGAAAATCCGGCGGCACTTGCGCGACGCCCCGCTGGATGAGGGCAGCGTGTACGAGGCGACGCGCCAGTGGCTGGCGGCGCGGCCCGCCTTGCGGACCGTGGCCTTGTATGCGGCGCTGCCCGGGGAGGTGAATCTGTTGCCGCTGGTGACGTGGGATCCGAGCCGGTGCTGGGTGTTTCCGCGCGTGTGCGGAGACGCTCTGGTGTTGCACGAAGTGCGGGATCCGGGGCACGACCTCGTGCGCGGCAGCTTCAACATCCGTGAGCCCTCCCCAGCCCTGCCGGTGGTTCAGGTGAGCGCGGTGGAGGTGTTCTTGTGCCCCGGGTTGGCCTTTGATGGCAAGGGCGGACGCTTGGGCCGCGGGCGCGGGTGCTACGACCGGATGCTCGCCATGGCCCGGCCCGGCGCCATCAAGGTGGGCATTTGCCACGCCGTGCAACGCATCAAGGACACCTTCCCGGCACCCCATGACGTGCCCATGGACGAGGTGATTTCAGGACCCGCCCGACCGCCCGCCGCATGAGGCACCCAGCCGGGCTACCCGCGCGGGTGGAATTGCTTGTGGATCGCCTTGAGCCGCTGGCGGTCAACGTGGGTGTATATCTGGGTGGTGGCAATGTCCGCGTGACCTAACAACTCCTGAATCACCCGCAGATCCGCCCCGCCTTCCAGCAAATGGGTGGCGAACGAATGGCGCAGCAGGTGGGGATAGACGTTTTGGGCAAGCCCCGCCTGGGCCGCCCGTTCCTTCACGATTTGGCGCACGCGGTCCGGCGACAAGGCCGTGCCCCGCACACTGAGGAAGATATGGGATGAAGTGCGCTTGGAGACCAGTGCGGGCCGGGCGTTTTTCAAGTAGTCCACCAGCGCCTCCCGCGCCTTGGTTCCGACCCGGACGATGCGGGTCTTGTTGCCCTTGCCGGTGATGCGCAAGAAGCCTTCATCGAAATCCATCATCTCCAGCCGCGCCTGGCACAACTCGGACAAGCGCAACCCGGCGGCATAGAACAATTCCAGGATCGCCAGGTCGCGGCGGCCCAAGGGCTGCGCCGGGTCGATCGATTCTAACAATATCGTCAGTTCCGAGGCGTGCAGGGTTTCCGGCAGGGCTTGATCCGGGTGCGGTGCGATGAGTGGCTCCGCCGGGTCCATTGCCAGCCGCCCCTGCGCCGCCAGCCAGCGGAAAAACACCTTGAGATGCACCGTGGTGATGCGCAGCGAGGCCGCGTTGAGCCCCTCGCGCTTGCGCTGGCTCAGAAACGCCGCCAACTCCTCCGTCCCCACCTCGCGCAGCACGCTGCCACGACGCCTGAGCCAGCCCGCCAGCGCGTCCAGCGTCTGACGCACCGAAAGCTGATAGGCCTCGGACAGCCCACGCTCGGTCGCCAGAAATCGGATCAACGCATCGCTTTCAGCCTCCATCGGTCACGCCCGAGCCTGAGGGCGGCCACCGCTCCACGCAATGGAAATTTTCCGCTGCGGGCACGCATGGGTGCATGACAATAGCGGTGATCACATTACGAATCGTTGTTTCATCGGATCATGCATGATGGTGTTGCTCCTGACTCACATCACTCGGATCTGCGGCGCCTGCCGCAGCCCTTCCCACATGTCTATCCACATGTCTTTCCACCTGCGTTTGTTAGTTTCTCAATCTGCCTTGCCCCTTGATATACTTCGGGGCGCTGGCCGCGCCATACGTCCCGGCAGGTTGCAGTTTGTCATCGAAATAGAGCTTGCTGACTCGCATTTCACCGTTGAAGTCGAGAGCCAGCATGGCACCTTCGGCAAGCGAGACCTCGGTCTGGTCTCCCAGGCTGCGGGCATTTTTCAGAACGAGCGTGCCCTGGATGACCTTGGTGGGCCCCGTATGACTGTTAGCACCGGAGAGCGCCCAGGTGCCTATGCCGGATTTGGTGACGGCGGTGGCCGCCTGGCCGGCGCGGTCATGGGGATTGACGATGTTACCGGCGATTTCACCGGTGCCGGCGGTGTCGCCCGTGAGCACGATGGTTTTGTTAGCACCGTGGCCGGAGATCACGAACGTGCTGGTGAGCTTGAGCAGGCCGCTGCCGGATTGATTGATAGTCACGGTGGATTTTTTCCCGGCCAGATTCATCACGCGGTCGGTGGTTTCGCCTTTGCCGGTATAGATCAGGGCGCAATCGCCATCGTCTTTGCCGATGAAGATTTCGCCGGCCTCAATGTTGGTCGGCGAGCCCAGGCTGCTGCTGGGCTTGCCTTTGACGACGCTGTTGAGCGAGGCCACGCTCAGTGCCCCGCCTTCCAGGATAGTCTGGCCGGTATAGGTGTTGTGGCCGGTGAGCTGCATGGTCCCGGCCCCGCATTTCTTGAGCAGGAAGGCCCCGCCGCCGGGCCCGCTGGAGTCCCCAATGTCCGTCGCAACCACCACCGGATCCTTGGCGTTGGCGGTATTCAGACAGAGAACCGCACGCTCCATCAGACCGTTGTCATTGATCTTGGATGTTAGATTCCGCAGCAAGGTCGCGACGTGTGGGCCGGTGAACTCGTCCGGGCCGCCGGCGCTGAGCACCAGTGTGGCAGCGGGGTGAACGCTGATTTTCGCCGGGGTCCAGCTTGCCGGATCAGCATGGTAAAGGGATGCGGCCTTGAGGATTCGCAGCGTTCCGCGCCTGGCAATGGTCGGACCGCTGTAGGTATTGTTGCCGGTGAGCGTCACCGTGCCACTGTTGGATGGACCGAAGGCGCCGACGCCGCCAATATGTGTTAGGCCACCCGGTCCGCTGATTGCGGCACTGATTACGAAATCGGCGTAGGCAGTGATGTTGGTATTCCCGTTCACTGTGATGGTCCCGCGCCAACTGTCACCGAAGCCGTTGCCGGCATTGATGGTGCCGCCGTTCAGAACCAGTGGGGTCGCGCCATCGACATGTTCCAGATCCAGAGCACCAGCGCCATTCAGCGTGATCGGGCCGGATCCCAAGCCCTCATTTGCCACATACAGATAGAGTGAACCGCGGTTGATCGTGGTGCCGCCGCTGAAGGTATTCTTCACATGGGTGATGCGCAATTGGCCGTCGCCGTTCTTCACCAGGCCGCCGCTGCCGGAAACCAGGCCGCCGAGAGTCACATAACTGTTATTGACGACACTCACGGTCAGGTTGGCGGCGAGTTTCACCGGGGTGGCAATGGTGATGTCACCTGGCCCGACTTGGTGGATTTGCGGTGGCAAGGCTGACGCGCCGTTCGTGCTGAATGCCAGACTCTTGCCCTCCACTTTCAGGGAAGGCCCGTAACCATTCAGTTGATTCACCATGAAGTCCTCGCTCAGGTCATTGGTCACGGCATAGTTGCCTGGTTGGTCGAAATTGAAGACATAATCCGGTCGGCCTGCGGTCAAGGGTGCAGCTCCGCTCGCAAGGTTATTGGACCATTTGGAAGCATCGTTCCAATTGCCCGCCGCAGCGCTGTTCCAGGTGAAGACGAACGGCTGGCCGCCTGCGGTCACGGTCACGGTATATACCTGCGTGGAGCCATCCTGCGCGGTGACGGTATATGTCTGCGGCTGGCTGAAATCCCGCGGCGTGCCAGATGCCGGATCGGCTTTAGCCAGATTCGATAGGGAAAAGGTCGGCGCAAGCGCCTTGACCTCAGTGGCCGCCGGCACATACACACCGATGCTGGTCCCTGAGATAAGGCCTGGGAACGACCCCGGCAAAACAAAGCACAGCATCTCCTTGGCCGTGCTGGCAGTGGCCTGGTTCACCGTGGCGGAGGCATCTTTCGTCTTGGTCATGTTCATGGCGACGTATGACTTATCCTCCTTGGCTAACATGGGTGGCGCCGGATCCTTGAATTCATTTGCCGTCGGCGGCAGTTTCGCGGCTCTTGCCGGATCGACAAACTGGGCCAGGTCGCGCAGCGCGATGACCTGGTAGTGGTTGTCCTTCAAATACTGCATCTGCATCTTGAAGACCGCCGGATCCAGGGAACAAGCCGCATGCTCAATGTCCGGCACGCCATGATAGATGAGCACCACAATCCTGCCACCAGCGGCCTGGCGCACGCTTTTGACAAATTCCTCCATCGTGCCGGCACCCATGCACGGCACATCAAAAGGATTGTCCACCGTCGGCCGATAGGGACGGAAGTGGCCGCCCCTGCCGAAGATATATCCGTTCGCGGCAAGCTCCGGGTAAGTGCCCGTGTTCACCTGGAAGACGGGCCAGGCGATGGTCGTTGGCTTGGGCACGCCGTTGGCCAGCAGATCATCCTCCATGCTGAGAAACCCTCCGATGGCGGAACCGCCCGCATGGCCTGTGGTGTGGTTGCCGATTTCAAGTCCGGCATCGGCCATGGCTTTCATCTGCCGCCATGTCAGGTACCAGTCCTTGCGCGTGCGGAAGGAATCAAAGTCACAGATATAAAACGACCCGCCGAACCCGCATGACTTCAGGATCGGAGCCACCACCGTATAACTGCTGGCAGGTCCATCGTCGAAGGTGAGCACCACCAGCTTGTCCGGGATCGGCTTGCGGAGCACGCCGTTAGGGTCGGGATCGACGGGGTTCTGCCCGCAAGCAATGCATGGCAGCGCGAGGGCGGCGAGGAGGAGGGTTCTAATCATGGTAAGGTTCATGGGTCTGGAATGGGTGATGCGGGCGGATGTGGCCATCAATGTCAGCAGGGTTCCGATCACTTCCTCACTTCGCCCACCAGTCCGGCGGCGAACGGGCGGGTGGCGGGTTTGCCGGTTAACGACCACATTTCTAACATGATTAACAGGGGTCTTTTCACAAATTGCTGTTGGTATTGCCAGCGGCTGCCAGCACATCAGGCAACGACCATACGGAGGCGGCCAGGGAATGCTTACACATAATTGTTGCGGGTAGCAGGGGGATAGCCGATGGCAATCCGTCCCACCTTGAGGCATTGAGGCTAGGGCACGACCATCAGCAAGCCGGTTCCCTTGAGAGCCTTGGGAAAGCCCGCTGCGTTATAGATGCCGGCAGGTTGCGGTTTGCCGTCGATACTGAGCCTGCGGATTTTCATGGGTCCCTTGAAGTTCAGGTCAAGCGTGGCTCCGGCTGCGACGCTCACCTCGGAGTCCGGACCGAGACCGCGCGCTGTTGTTAGAGAAAGCGTGCCCTGGGTCACGGTCGTCGGGCCGGTGTAGGTGTTGGTGCCGGAGAGCGTCCAGGTTCCCGTGCCTGATTTGGTGACAGAGGTTGTCGCCTTGCCCGCGCGGTCATGGGGATTGGTGATGGTGCCGGCGAACTCGCCGGTGCCTGCGGTATCGCCCGTGAGCACGATGGTTTTGTTAGCACCATAACCGGAAATCAGCAAGGCGCTGGTGAGTTTGAGCAGGCCGCTGCCGGATTGAGCGAAAGTCACGGTGGAATTCTTGCCCGCTAGATTCATCACGCGGTCGGATGTTTCGCCTTTGCCGGTATAAACCAGGGCGCACTCGCCGTCGGCTTGGTCCTTGCCGATGACGATTTCGCCGGCCTCGACGTTGGTAGGCACGCCCAGGCTGCTGCCGGGCTTGCCTTTGACGACGCTGTTGAGCGAGTCCACGCTGAGCGTGCCGCCCTCGAGAACCGTCTGGCCGGTGTAGGTGTTGGCGCCGGTGATTTGCAAGGTGCCGGCCTGGCATTTCTTGAGGACGAACGCGCCGCCGCCGGGACCCTTGCCGTCAGTGATGTTAGATGCAACGGTGACCGTGGCGGCGGCCTTGGCGGTGTCCACGCAGAAGATGGCACCGGCCATCAAGCCGTTGTGATTGACTGCGGTGGTTAGTTTCGTGAGCAACGTGCCGACCTGGGCACCGGTGAATTCGCCCGGGCCACCTGTGGGGATGTAGAGGGTGGCCGCAGGATGCACGGTGATTTTGGCGGGCGTCCAATTCGCCGGCTCCGCGTTGTATAGAGCGACGGCCCGCCTGATGATGAGGGTGCCCATTTGGACGGTGGTCGGACCGGCATAGGTGTTAGTTCCCCACAGGCTGAGTTCGCCGGCGTTCACCCGTGAAAACGGCCCGATCGGGCCGATTTGGGTGAAGCCGCCGGGCCCGCTCATGCCGCCGCCCGCTTCATTGAGATTCATGGTGCCGGCGAACCTGGCATTCCCGTTGAGGGTGATGGGGGCGTTCCAGGTGCCCCCCTCGATGGTGCCGCCATTGATGATCAAAGGATTGGTCATTCCATTGCATTCCAACCGGATGTCGGCACCATCATTGAGCGTCACCGGTCCGGTTCCCAGCCCTCGTTCCGCATATAACAGGAACAACTGGCCGCCGTTGATGATGGTTCCTCCGCTGTAGGTGTTGAGCTTGTTCTCGATTCTCAGGATGCCCCAATTTTGGTAGTTATTGGTGGATCCGGGGCACTCGAGTGTCAGGCTGCCTTTGCCGGAAATCAAACTCTTGATGAACACCCGTCCGCCCAGCCTGACATTCACCGTCGTGTCCGCCGCCAGTTCGATCGGGATGGCAATCGGGTTGCCTTCCGAGGAGGTGTTCACATGGATTTTCGGCAAGCTGCCGGTCGCGCTGTTGGTGACCAACGCGACGCGCTTGCCGGCCAAATTCAACCCGAATTTCTCGCCCAGATTGAGCTGGTTGAGTTGAAAGCCATCCTGCAGGTCGTTGGTGACCGCATGGTTGCCGTCCAGGTTGAAATTAAGAATGTAGTCCGGTTGTCCGGCGGCCAGCGGCGCGTTTCCGTTAGAAAGGTTGTTAGACCATTTTGAGCCATCGCTCCAAGTGCCGGGTTCGGCCTTGCTCCAGGTGAAGGCGTTTGGCTGGTTGGTCTTGATCACCGTCACGGTATATACCTGCGAGGAGCCATCTTGCGCGGTGACGGTGTAGGTCTGCGGCTTGGTGAAGTCCTGGGCCGTGCCGGACGGGGGAACGGTAGTGGCCCAGGTGGCGAAAGGTGACAGCGTGAGGGTGGGGGCCAGCGCTTTCACGTCCGCGCTTGGCGGCGCATACACGGTAATCCGGTTGCCGGAGATGATGCCTGGGATGGGCCCCGGCAGCGTGAAGGTCAGCATCTCCTTGCCCTGGCTCACAGGGGCCTTGGTCACCGTCACGGTATAGGCTTGTTTGGAACCATCCTTGCCGGTGACGGTGTAGGTCTGCGGCTTGGTGAAATCCCTGGCGGTGCCCGACGCGGGGGAGATCGTGGCATCGGCGGACAGCGTGATGTTAGGCGCCAGGGCGGTCAGGTCCGCGGCATAGGGCACCGTCACGCTGATGCTGGTTCCGGTGATGCTGCCAAGCGGCTGGTCCGGGAAACCGAAGGTCCGGATTTCATTGGCGGCGCCGACATACGGTTTGTCGTCCTTGACTAACAGTTCCGGCACATTGACGTTCTTGGCCGTGGGCGGCAGCTTCGCCGCCTTGGCCGGATCGATGAACTTCGCCAGATCGCGCATGGCGATGACCTGATAGTGGTTATCCTTGAGATACTGCATCATCACCTTGAAAGTCGCGGGCTCGAGCCCGACGGCCCCGTGCTCCAGGTCCGGCACGCCATGGAGGGTGAAGACGACCACCCGGCCCTGCCGGGCCTGTTGCGCCTGTTTGATGAAGGTTTCGATCGGCACGCCATCCCTGAGCGTGAAGGATGGCACGTCGAACGGATTGTCCACCGTCGGCCGGTAGGGGCGATCATGGCCGCCGCGGCCGAACGTATATCCGTGCTTGGCAAGATCCGGGAAACTCGCCGGGTCTGCCTGATAGAGCGGCCAGCAGACCGTCGTTGGCTTGGGCACGTGATTGGCCAGCATCTGATCCTCCATGGCCAGAAAACTATCCAAGCCCCCCCAGTGGCCCACGGTGTGGTTGCCGATTTCCAAGCCATCCGCAGCCATGGCCTGCATCTGCCGGAATGTCAGATACCAGTCCTTGCGGGTTTTGAACGAATCGAAATCGCAGACATAGAACGAGCCGCCAAATCCCAATGATTTGAGGATCGGGGCCGCCACGGTATAGCCGCTGGCGCAGCCGTCGTCGAAGGTGAGTACTATCAACTTGTCGGGGATCGGCTTGAGCAGGACCCCGTTAGGGTCGGGCTCGGCGGGTTGACCGCAGGTGAGGGATGGCAGCGCGAGGGCGGCGAGGACGAGACTTCTGGCAATTGGTGTTTTCATGGGATGGATGGCACGTTGAAATTCATGGCCACGGGAGTTTGGCCCGATTTTGGGAGTGAGGAATGCAGGCCATGATTGGAGTCATCAGATTCAGGGGACATCCGGATGCCTCAATGTCACCAGCTCGCCACCTGCGCGGCTTTCGGCATCGCAACCAGACTGTCGATATGGAGCAAGGAGGCAGGCAGCGCTCCAATTGCGGCGAGCCATGCAGACATGCGGGACGCATGTCTGCCCTGACAGCCGAGACGGCTGTCTTCCAGATCCCTATGCCTGAGCGATTACTGTTCGAGCGGTACATCGCAAAACGTGAGCGCGGTAATGCCATTGGCACCGAAGATCAGGTCGTTCTGGTTCCAGTTAGGACCTGGATAGGTGATCTTCTTGGCGGCGGAGGGTGATTTCAACTTGAGGGTGATCACCTTGCCGCTCACGGCACCCGAGGCGATCTTGTCCTGCTCCCCGTCCAGACAGAACTGGCTGGCCAGCGCATCCAGCCAGATCACCGCTTGGTCGAACTCCAGAGTGATCTTATCCTTGGCTGTGTTGGCATAGGTTGCCTGCTTGAGATTGGGTGCGGTGATGGACTCGGCGACCTTCCTGCCATACATATCGCGTTCGATCAGGGGCTGCATCAAGGTGGCGAATTCCGCCCAGCCGGCTAACGGATAATGGCAGGTACCGGGCGGCTTGATGCCCAGCGTCGGCATGACGTCCATATTGGAATACAGCCGCGGCAAGGTCCGCTGCATCTCGCGAATCATGTTGCCATCGCCCATCGAACAGGCACCCGGCCAGATCTGGAAGATATAGTAGTGGAGGAGGTTGGGAAAATCCTGCTTCCACGCGGCCGACATGTCCACGAAGTATTGTTGATACGATTTCCAATCGTGATCGCCGGTGGGACCCGCCATCCCCTGGTTGTTCTCACCCTGGTGCCACAGCACACCGCGAATGCCGTGGGTCAATCGGGCTTGCTGCACGCGCCATAACATCCGTCCATAGATCGTCTCCATGTCGGTGGGCTTGGCCTCGTTGCGCTGGTGTTGGTCGATGCGGGTACCGCCGGCCGCGCCATTGATGATAAAGATCGGCATTTTCTGGCTGGCCACCAGGCGTTTCGCGAGTTCCATGCCCCAGTAACCGAGTTCGGCCTGTTCACCTTGCTGCGCCTTCCACACCGGGTTGCACCACCGGTTCTTGCGCGGCCCTTGCTGGTCGCCCTCCGGTTTGCCATAACTGCGGATCCACTCGCTGGTCTCAGGCGGTGACTTCTCGCCGGTGTCCGTGGCCAGCGCGTTGGATTGCCCGTCTATCAGATAGGCATCGCCGCAGACCAGGTTGGTGACGGTTTGCAGCACGGTCTCGGTGGCGCCGGATTTCGTCCCGAACTCGACTTTGTATTTGATGAGTCCCGGTTTGAGTTTGGCGGTGAGCGCATAGGTCTTATCCGCAGTGGGTTTGGCGGTTTCGGTTTTCACCAACTTGTCGTCCGCATAGACTTTCAGGAACACCGAATCGGCAGGCTGGTCGAGGGTGCCATTATAATAAAGCGCGCCTTCGTTCTTGTCATCCCTGGCATAAAACTGACCGTCCTCGGGCCGCTCATCCTTCTCTGGCGTCCGCTGGAGCCATGGATCGCTCTTGGGTTCGGTCACTTGCAGCGACGCCGTCGCCTCGCGCGAGACGCCACCGTTGTGGATCACCGCTTTGACAGTGAGCGGGCCGGTGTATTGCGAGCGTTGGAGCAGCAATCGATCAGGGGCGATTTCCTTGATGACCGCGCCGCCGGCAACGCTCCATGTATAATGCAGTTCGCCCGCGCCTTGGGCCTTCATCGCTGCTAGATTGGTGATTTGCGGAATCACCTCGATGGCATCGCGCCCGTTCCACCTCGCGGGCGCTTGCAGGGTGAACACCGGCTCGGGAATCGTTTCCTTAACCGTCACTGGAAGATCCTTGGTCTTGACCCCGTCGGCATACACTGCCTTGAACCGCAGCATATACGAGGTGTCGGCCACCACCCGCCCGGCGTCGATGGTGTAGGTATTCTGATCCACCGCAACCACGGTCTCGGTGCCATCGCGCTTGACCATCCAATACAGCTTTTGGGCGCCACCGGCCTTGGCGGTGACGCTCACGCTTTTTCCTTCATCCACTTTGATCGCGGCAGCCGAAACCGAAAACTCATTTCCCGGTTGCGGCAGGGTGCCGACCAGGGTTTGCAGCGGGTTCTGGTTTTGATAGGTCAATTGGATCCAGTCGGCGGAGCGGGTCACTTTGGAGATGCGCACCTCATCCACGTCACAATCAGATTCCCAGTTGCGATACCAGTTGCCGACAAACATGCGGCAGGGATTCTTGAAATCCATGATGGCCTTGGCCGAGGCCACGGGCTGGCCATTAACATAAGCCTGCTGGCTGCCATCCGTCGCATAGGTGTGCACCACATGATACCATTGGTTCAAGGCAACCGGGCCGGGACACTCCACACCACAACTGATATGCAGCGGGCTGAGCACGCCGATCAGCAGTTTGCTGCCACTGCCCTCGACGCCCCAGCAGACAAACCGGCTGCCCCATGGTCCCGGCAGCTTGTTGTCCTTGAACCAAAGTTCGGTGGACGACGGGCTGTTACCGGTCGGGTAGTTCGTGATGTTCTCGCCGCCAATCACCCCGGGCCGGCCATAGACAAAATTCAGGGCCTTGCCGATCATTCCGTCGCACGAAGTTGCTCCCAGATTGGTGGGGGTCAGCGTGCCGACCTCATCCTTGGGATCCTTCGGATCGTTCAGGTGCATGACGGTGACAAATCCGTTGGACTCGTTGAAGACCGCCTTGCCGTTGGACTCGCTCGCCGCATCCGCCTTGCCCCAGTGCATCTGAATTTGCTGGCTTGCATGGCCCTTGATGAGCGGGATGCGCACCCAGATGCTGGCGGCGCCTTGCCCCGCATCCCAGGCGTCAATCTGATAGGCCAGCGGCTTGCCCGCGGCGGCGAAGCGGACATCCTCGCCATTGGGCTTGGCCTGCCTGAAGTCAAAGGTCCGCTGGTTCAAGCGGATCAACAGCGGGAAGTTCTCTTCCGAGGCCGTGGCCGGCAGGTTCGCTCCATCGGGGGTCGTCAGGATGGCAAGCGGACCCTGATGCTGCCAACCCGGATACTGGGCGAAGGTTGGAGGCGTGAAGCAGGCGAGCAGCGTGCTGGTGATCATGAGTACTTGTTGGTTCATGAATTTGTGGGTGGTGCGGGGATGGTGGGAATCCTGGGCGGCTGTGATCCAGTCTGGCCAGGCTCATACGGGGGGCAGGCCGGGGATTCTTGCACGTCAAAGCATCGGGTTGGTGGATGTGGCGAATTATTGATTATTGATGGAAGAGGGGGAGAAGAGGAGGTATCAGAGGATGCGCTGGCGCAGCTTGCATTCTCCAACAGGCGGGACGCCTGTTTTTGCCTCACCGCCGGGACGGCTGTTTTCCATAAGTCAACGCACATGGGGAGACACGGCGGCACTGGGATCAGCCGGGCACCCGCCAGCAACCCGGAAGTACGCACCGCACTGGCGGGGAAAGCGCCATGCCGGGTGGATGGGAAATCCGGCGAATGGGACCGGTCTAACAGTTTCCGTTGTCCGTTGTCCGTGAGCCAGGGCGGCCGGTGCTGCGGGCAGCGGCGCGGGCGCGGGGAGGTCTCACGGACGGGGTCATGGAAGTGGAATGATTGCCGGATTCAGGCGGGTTTGAGGGTCTCGCACAGGATGCCGACGGGTGCCAATGACGGCATACACAGGTATGCAAATCGCGGCGAAATGGCGATGCATCAAGGAGATTTGTGAAAAAAGAAAAAGAAAGAATTTGAGTGGTGGAAAATCCCCTTGGCTACCTCCGCGATCACCTCCTTGACCTGCTCCTTGCGGGCGATGGGCATGCGCTTGAGGTAGCGCACCGCGTGACGGTGATAGACGACTTCTCTCATACCATGTCAGCGGAGACAAAGGCATCGCGGCGGCCGCAGGTGGAGTCCTCCAGCGCATCGCGCAGGTCGCGCTGCTCCGCCGCGTCTAAATCGAGACCGAGGGCCTCGACGATCTCCAGGAATTGGGCATAGGGGATGATCACTTCGGCGGGTACGCCTTGTTCGTCGAGCACGATTTTTCGCGTGATGGTCATGAATGAATGTTACACTCTACCGCGTGTATTGCGAGCCTCAATTTGCGTCAGGTGTGGCCACTCACCCCTGTCTCAGTGGCCGCAGAATGATCTATTTGCCAAAATTGATCCAATTCTTTCTATTTTTCATTGATGTTGGCCACCCCCAGGTCGTGGAGGGCGTAGGCGGTGAAATGCACCGGGGTGCCGGGCGCGCCCTGGCCGATCCAACGCATGTTGAGCGTGTCATTCGAGGCTTCCCAGGTGGCGGTGAGTAGCGCCGGTGTTTTCACGTCGCCGTTAGCTAATTGATGCTTGCCGCCCGCCACTTCGGCAACCCCGTTGCGAGGCACGTTGCAGATCAATTGCAACCGATAGGTGTGGCCGGCTGTTAGACCGCCGATGATGAGGGTGGGTTTCTTGCCGGCCGTGTCCGCCGCGGCTTGCAGCAGCGAATTGACGAGCTTTTTGTAGTTCGCATCGGTTGGGGCGGGATAGTAGTCCAACATTCCCGAGTTTCCCCACGGGCCTGACAAAGCGGAGTCACCGGCGGCATTGACCGCGCCTTTGAAGGGGACGCCGTGAACCGTGAGGTCGGCCGCCTCGCCAAAGTGATAGGCCCGGACGAGCGTGCCGCCATTTTGAATCTCCAATCCGCTCGCGCCGGCCGAGGTGTCGAGGGTGGTCTCGGCAAAGGATGCAAAACGCGTGAAGGTCACGGTGGCGGTTGGCGTGATGGCAAGGTTGTCGGCACTGGCACGCAACACCGCCGAGCCCAAGGTCGCGGAGGTTACGCCGAAGGTCACCCCGCCGTCGGCACTGGTGGGTCCCGAGGCTGCCGAAATCGTGTCCTTCGAACCACGGTTGGAAACCAAAGTCACGGCTTTGCCGACGACCGGATTGCCGACATCATCCTTCAAGGTGACGGTGACCGTGGCGGCGGTGGCGCCGTCCGCCGGGGGCGAGGTGGGTGAGGCCAGCACCGATGTCTTTTCCTCACAGACAATTCGGAAGCCAACATTATGGACCGGCTGCCACGGACGATAGCCCAAGCGGCTCGACGAAGTCGCCTGCAGCGGACGGTCTGACCACGACCCGCCGCGCACGGCTTTGCGCTCCGGCGTGAACTCGCCGCTCGTCCATTCCCACACGTTGCCAGCCATGTCGCACAAGCCCCATGCGTTAGGAGCGAATGATCCCACGGGTGCGGAGACACGGAAGCCGTCGTTGATGGAATCAATGGCCGGGCGCCAGGGCGGCACGCCGCCGGACGGCAGGCCCCAACTGAACGTCGGCATGACCCGCAGCGTGTGATCTGCCAGGTTCGCGGATTTCGAGAAGTCTGTTGTTAGATCGCCGAACCAGAGGGGTGTCGCGGTGCCCGCCCGGCACGCATATTCCCACTGCGCCTCGGTCGGCAAGCCACAAGACTCGCCGGTCTTTTCGGAGAGCCAGCGGCAGAAGGCCATCGCCGCGTTCCACGAAACCCGGACGACCGGTTGTTTGGGGCCGTTGGCGGGATAGCCGCGTTCGATTTCCTCGAACTGGAGAAAATCACCGCGCTCAATCCGGCTGTCATGCTTCGGATCGAAGCGGGCGTATTGTTCGTTAGATAGTTCGACGCGGCCCATCCAGAATGGTTTGTCTATAGTGACCCGCGCCGCCTCCCAGTTTCCGTTAGATGCGCCCGTCACGAACCCGCCTTTGGGAATCCGCACGAGATCCAATGTGACACCGTTGCCAAGGTCGAGTTGGCGTTGGAATTTGCCACTCCCGGCTTGGCGTCGCCGTGCCTCGGCGGCGTCAAACGGCCAGCCGGCAACCGCGACGCGGACGGCACCCGGTTTTGCCGGTGACTTGGCGGGTGGCTCAAACGCGATGGCTGCTGCCGGCCCGCTGATAGCCTCGGGATCTTCGTCGCGCTGTGCGTAACGAATCAACATCTCGCGGCGGCGATCGCGTTGGGCTTTCACCTTCTGAGCACCGACAATTTCGGTCCACGTCCCGTGTGCCGGCGTGTTGAGGTCGATCCAGGTTGTTAGCCGGTCCCATGCCTCGGCGTCTAGTTTCACCCCGTGGTGGCCGGCACGGAGCATCTGCACCAGTTCGGTGGTGTCGGCACCGAACTCGCAGGGTGTTAGAAGATGCATGTCGCTCTCGATCGTGTGGCCGCGCACATAAGAGCGCAGCGCGAGATAGGACGGCGTGAATTGCGTGCCGTTGTTATAGGTGGGATCGCCCGCTTGGGGATGCACCGGCGGCGCATTGCGAAAATCCAACATGGCCGGCCGGCCGGGTTCGGTCTTGCCGTCGTGGCAGCCGACGCAGAAGCGGTCGAGCACCGGTTGCACCTCGCCCACGAATGAAAATCCGCGCTCCGGCCCATACCACGGGGTGATTTCCGCCGGTGCCTTGGACAGGGCCAGGCCCTTGGCGGCCGGAGGAGTCGAGTTCTGCCGGTCATGGCAGCCGACGCACGAGAGGGTTTCGCCGGGCATGGCGGTCATCCAACTGCGCATGAGTTGCAGCGCCTGGCCGTTGGCATCGAGCGGTTGCACGGAGATCGGGGTGTTGGCAGGAACCCGGAACAACGCCGAGCCGTCCGCCTCGACCGGCACGGTCCCCATGATGCGCTTCACGTCCCACGGTCCGTCCAGGCCGACCCGATTGATGTGCCCTCCCATATCGTAATACCCGAAGTGATAGGTGAACACCCGAAGTTGTTTGACCGTCCCGCGTGGCACCCCCGCCAGGCCGGGACCAGAGTAGATATCGAGAATGGAAACCAGCGCATCCTTGCGCTCCGGCTGGACCTTCGAGGGCAGCACCGGCGGCCGCTCGCGCGGACGGAACGGAACCGGCTCTAACAGCGCATTGTTACCCACGCTCTCCTTGATCAACACCAGGTTGTCGAAGACGTCGGCCAGATAGATGCCCCACTTCGAGCCGGGCGTGGGTCTGGCAGAAACGAGGAAATACTTGTCACTCAGCGGCCAGGGGTGCAGGTATTTCGGGAAACTGGCGTCCGTTAGATGATCGGAAATGATCGGCTCGACCTGATTGCCGCGGCCGGGAATGCGTTGGATCGCGCCCTCGGCTTCGAAGCGGCCTTGGGCGGTGTCGAAGAGCACCAGTTCGCCGGTGCGGGCCTCACCGTGATGGCCGCCGACCACGGCGACAAACCTGGTTGCCGAACCTGGGATCGGCCGCGCATAGAACATGGCGTTGGGCCAGTAGGAGCCGCTGCCGTAGAACTCCTTCTGGTCGGAGCCATCGGGGTTCATGTGAAACAGGATGCGTGCAAAGGCGTGCGGCAGATCCGTGTACTCCCAACGCAGATAGAGCAAGCGCCCGTCGTTCAGAACCGTCGGACACCAGTTGTGGTCCTGATCGAAGGTCAGGCGGCGGATCGCCCCGGTCTGGCGCTCCAGCCGATAGAGGTTGGCCACATGCGAGGTTCCCAACACACATGGCACGCCGGTGAACGCCGCGGTCGAGCCAAAGATAACATTGCCGTCAGGCAGATAGCAGGCATCGTAATTGCCCACATCCGGCTCGCGGATCAGCGGCAGGGGCTGGGGCTTGCCGCCGTCGGCAGCCATTTCGAAAACCTGCCAGCAACCGTCGTCACCCGGCATCGAAAATATCATCTTCTTCGCGTCAAAATCCAAATCGACATCCCCGACGAAGCGCCCGCCGTCGGGGCTGAACAATGGCCGCAGTTCGCCGTTAGGCCGGACCGGCGAGAGCACTGCGATCCGATTGGTGAAGCCATCCCGGGGGAGGCTCGAGTTGCCCTCCCAGTTTTGCGGCAGGCCGAGCCGGTTGGCATCACGCTCGATGAGCAGCAGCCGCTCGAAATCCAGCAGCGGATTGGCCAGCAGGGCGTCGCTGCGGAGTTGCGTCAGGGCGGCGCTGAGTTCCTGGCTCACCCCGGTGGCTGCCATCCGGCCATCAAGCTCGGACAGCCGTTCGGCAAACGCCTTGCCCTGCGGGTAGCGTGCGCCGAACGTGGTGGTTAGATCCCCGATGGCGAGGCGCAGGCTCTTGAGTTGCCCGGCGGGTTCCTCGCACCGTACGGACGCCGGGGTCATGACCAAAGCCATGCATGCAATAAGTGGGTGTTTCATCGATGGTTTGTTCTTTTGTTCATAGTGCCGGTTTTGGCGCAGCCGCTGCTAATGGGCGATTTCACCTTTTGTCGCATCTCCCTTCACATCGAGTAATTGGACACTGGAAATGGTTTTCAGCAACTGGTGATCGGCAAACGTCCAGACCGCCTTCTTGTCGGGCGTGACTTCTATCAGATGTGGTGCCTGGCCGAGGTGGCCGTGTCCGAGCCAGTTGGAAATCACGGTATTGCCGTTAGGCAGTCGTTGCAGGCCGGTCATGAAATAGAGCGGGATGCCCGGCAAGTCGCCGTCCTTGATTTCCCACACCGTTTTGCCTGCCGGATCCACCTCGAAGACCCGACAGCCGCCCGGACCGTCGCCGCAGGCGATGAGCGTGTTGCCATTGGCGAGGCGAATCGTGCTGTGCGGCCCGCCCGCAGCCGGGATTTCGCGCACGACCTTGCCCTGCTGGTCATACTCGCGCACGACTTGGTCACCGTAGTGTGCGACGAGGTAATGGTCATTGGCCAGTCGGCGGGCGTTGCGCATGAAGAGATGACCACCGTCCTTGCCCTCGGGCAGGAGTTTGATTTCCTTGACGATTTTGCCGCTGGGATCGACATCCAGCAGGCGGCCGGCGCTGCATTCGCCGATAAACGTGTTGCCGTTGGCGAGGCGCTGGCAGGCATAGATTTCGCTTTTGGATTGGTAATCGAAGACGACCCGCATGTCGCGTGTGACCTCCTTGACGCCATGGCCGGTGGTGAAGAGCAGGTTGCCGTTAGGCAACACCCAGAGATCGTTGCAGTTAGGGGCCGGGTACTCCCACTCGACCTTGCCGTCAGCCGCGACGATGAACGCCTTGCCCTGGGTATAGTCCGCGCAAGCAAACCGGTGTTCCCCGGCACGGACTGGCGTTGCACAACCCCCGAGTGCGATCAATATCATGATGGTTTTCATGTTGTTTTTCATGTTGTTTCTCATTTTGTTTGTATTCATGTTTGTTGTCATATTCATGGTTCACCCTGGTTTCCGATAGCCGGTTTCCCGGGTCAGTGGAAGGGGCTTTGGGCCTTGAGGTACTCCTGGATATTCAAGGCCTCCTGTCTTTCCCAGTCAACTCGCTTCCGGAAAACCTTGGTGTAAATCCCCTCGTCTTCAGGGGTCATGCCTTCGGTCCATTGGCCGGAATGCGGCAGTGCCAGGTCGATCCAGCAGGAGATCTTGTCCAGTTCTTCCCGCGTCATCCGCACCTTCTCATGGCCCTTCTCCAACAGGGCAACCAGCGGGCTGAGCGACGAGCCATGTGAGTAAGGCGGTATCATCTCCGGCACCGACCAACGGCCTATCCAATTCAGATACCTGGATTTCTCCGCGATGACTCCCAGGACCTGTCCGACGTCATTGGCGGGAGCTGCGGGCCTGTCGGTGGAAATCAGCGCGTGGTACGACTGGTTCCAAAACTTGCGTGCCTCCCCGTCCCATACCGGTGTGGCCCGCAGGTCGGGCGGCTTGGTGTCCCCTCCCTGGTGGCACTTTACGCACTTGGCATCGAGAATCGGCTGGATCACCTGCGGGAAACTAAAGCCCTTGCCCGTGAGGTCGTAAAACGGTTCAAGCGGTTTGATTCCGGCCGTTAGAGCCAGCGCTGTCGGACCGTTAGATACGGCTTCATTCTTGTCTTCGTGGCAGCCCGTGCAACTGAAGATTTCGCCCGGCATCAGAGTTGACCAGGAACGCATGGTCTGCACGACATGTCCGTTCGTATCGATAGCCTGGAAGTACACCGGCGTGCGTGCCGGGACCTCGAAGGCGGCCGAGCCGTCCTCGAGCACGGGAGCTTCTCCCAGGACCCGTTTCACATCCCATGCAGCCAGATCACTGATGGTGGAGGGCCCATGCTTGCGCCCTATATCCGTAGCCATGAAATCCAATGCCACGACCCGGATCTTCTTGATGGTGCCCCGCTTGATGCCCTGCAGTCCCGGCCCGTGATAAATGTCCTGAATGGTATAAGCACCGGTCTGCTTACGCCAGTCTGAGGAGTTGGGCGGTTGTGGGGGCATCGGGCGCGGGGCCAGCGGAACAGGCTGGTTGCAGGAGATGGCCGGGTCCGAGGCCATGAGCACCCGTGCTCCCTTGATGTTCATGAAATAGATTCCGAACCGTTGTTGTCCCGCAGGCCGGAATGTCACCAGGTAGTTTTCCGCATCCAGGGGGTAAGGGTATTGCCATTGATCCCCGTCCTGACCGTACGCGTCGATCTTGATGATGCCCTGCAACTGCTGGACCGGAGCCACCAGGGTCACGCCGCTGGTTTCCTGCCGACCCATGGAAGGGTCGATCATGGCCAGCTTCCCGCGTTGCTGGGTATGGTGGCCGGAAAGGATGGCCAGCACTTTGCCCGTGCCCGGAATGCCCCGGGCATGCAGGATGCTCGTGGGGAAATAGGAGTTGTTGCCATAATACTCGGTCTGATGCGTGCCGCTCGGGTTCATCTGGAACAGCGGTTGCGGATAGATCTGGCCGCGGTCGTTGTATTCCCAGCGCGTGTAGGTAACCAGGCCGCTTGCCGGGTGAACCTGCGGATAGTTGGTATTGACCTGGTCGAATCCAATCCGGCGCATGCATTTCCCGTCCTTGTCCATCAAATACATGTTGCTCACACTCACGTGCCAGCAATCGACGTTCTGATAACAACGCGTGGAACTGAACATGATATTGCCATCGGGCAGGTAAACCCCCTCATAATCAGCCACCCCCTGACCGGCGGTCAGTTGGCGGACCTCGCGCGTCTCGAAGTCCATCTCATACAAATGATAGTCATCGCCCCGCGCCGACTTTTTCCAGGCAAAGAGGATCCGCTTGCCGTCATACGACACGTCCGGGTCACGGAACACGCCGTCTTTGTCCTGGATCAGGGTTGATTCTTTGAACTCGTAGTCATCACCGGTTTCCAGCAGGCACAAGCTGGAGCCAGGCGTGAAATTGAACTCCTTGACCACGCCATTGGGGTTGAGAGTATCCTCGTCGCTCACGGCATCCGTATAGGCATAGTGCGAGCCACCCATGTCAAAATGCTTGGTAAAGACGATGCGCCTCAGTTGATCCCGATGTGAAGCCAGCAGATTGCGCCTCAGGACGGCATCCGATTCCGTGGCGGATGTCTCACCCATGCCGTTGGTGACAGTCAGGAACACGGACAGCAGTAGCAATGGTTCAATTCGTGACATCATTTGTTCCATTATCATGGTTAGGCGGACCATTGTTCATGAATTTCACTCAACTTCAACACACAGCACCGAATCAATCTCGTCTGTTGCCTTCTCCGGCAGTCTCACCGTAAGTTTGTCACCTGCCGCAGTGAGTTCCATCCCCAGCAGCTTGCGCTCCGGATCGGCCAGCATGTATGACTGCTTGATTTTGCCGTTCACGCCGGTCAGGTTGAACTGGCCGCCAGGCCACTTGAACAGATGGAAATAGAGTTTCCCTGGTTTGCCCCAGGCCCAGTCCAAAGGCTGCACCGTGCAGCGCCAGTCGGATTTTCCCAGCTCATCGCCGAACGGTGTCTTGCCGGCTCCATAAACCGCCTCGCCATTCACCTTCAGCCACTTGCCGACCTTGCGCAGGATGTCCTGGCTCGGCTGCGGAATGCTGCCATCGCCCATGGGTCCGACATTCAGCAGGTAATTGCCGCCCTTGCTCACAATATCCACCAGCTTGAAGGTGATATTGTCCGGTTGCTTCCAGTTGTGGTCGTTCTTTTTGTAACCCCATGTGTCGTTGATCGTGGCGGCGGTTTCCCATGCGCCGGATATCACCCGGTGCGGGATTTCGTTGTCACCCATGGACTGGTAATCATGCAAATTGCCCTCACCCAGCCGGCTGTTAATCAGTGTTGCGGGTTGAATCGAATGGACAAGATCCGCAAACAGCTTTGAGCGTTGGGCCGACATCATCACCGGAACATCGAACCAGATCAATCCGATCGGCCCATAGTTGGAAAGCAGCTCCTTGACCTGCGGGAGGGATTTGTCACGCAAGTACTGGTCGAAATCCTTCTCGTTATCCGGCTTGAAGTCCCAGTTGTTCATGCCGCCATTCGGCTCATGCCAGTCGGTCGCCTGGGAGTAGTAGAAACAGAGTTTGATATGGTGCCGGTCGCACGCCGCCTGGAGTTCCTTCATGGGGTCCCGTTTCCACGGCGTGGCGTCATAGCAGTTATACTTGCTGATCTCCGAATGATACAGCGCGAACCCGTCATGATGCTTGCAGTCAAACACCAGGTACTTCATGCCCGCATCCTCTGCCAACTGCGCCCACTCCTCGGCGTTGAATTTCCCGGGATTGAACTGTTTGGCAAGCTGTTCATACTCCTTCACGGGGATCTTGGCGCTGTGCATGATCCATTCGCCGATGTTATCGTACGGTTTCCCGTTCCACTCTCCTGCGGGGATGGAATAGAGCCCCCAGTTGATGAACAAGCCGTATTTGGCCTCATCGAACCACTTCAGCTTGGGATCGCGCGGCTTTTCCGCCCTTGCCGTGATCTTTGCCCCGGGGGCATAAAGCTGGAATTCCTCGATCGTCGGGACGTCACTCGCTGCCTTGATGTGCAACCTGAAATACCTCGCGGTAACTGGCGTGAACTTGAGGACCTTCTCACCGGCAATGGTGTTGCCCGTGGCGATCTCATGCCAGTTCCCACCTTCCTTACATTCAACGGCAAAAGCCTTGGTGCGCTGATAGGCCAATTCCTTGATCACTACGAAAGCAACCTCGGTGTCTTGTCCAAGATCGACTTCCAGCCAGCCGCTCCTGGCATCGGGGGCGGCCCCCCAGCGCGATTCGTCGTCGCCGTCGTTCGCCTTGGCGGCCTCATAACCGGCGCTCCAGACGGTTGAAGCTTTGACCGGCTTGCCCTCTGACAACGGTGTCGGCTGCGGATCGGCGGGTAGCCGGGTTTCCGCGCCTGTGACAGCCAAGGACGTGATCAGAGCGGCTAGGCTGGCAATCAGTGTGTGCTTCATAGTGTTGTGTTTCATTTGGTTTGAACAGGAGCAATCTCAACCAGGTGGGCTTGCATGACCAGCGTTTTCCGGATGGCGTCGAACAATTCGCTCATTTTTGCCATGCGTGCCTTGAAGACCGCCTCGCGTTTGGCTTCGACCGCTTCAGGCGTGATGCCAAGAAACTCTGGAACTCCTCCCGCCTGGACGACGCCACCGAAAACCCTGTCGTTGAAATAGCCGTTCTTGGCACCGATGGCCGCCCAGACGGCCTTGACCTGGTCGGCAATCGGCCCTGTTGTCAGAACCGCGGCGGCCAGATTGACCCCGGCGCCCAGCTCTTCGCTAGAGCAATCCGCAACTTTTAGGCCTGCCAGGCGGAGTTCGTAGCGACTCGCCTTGAGGCCGGTTACCTTCAGCCGGTAGTCGTTCATTTGTTCAAGGATCGGTACCCACGGCAGGATGTTTTTGGCATCGCCATCAGGGAAGAACGGCAAGGCGTTGTCCTTCTGATTGAAGGTGATTTTCCCATCGGCGCTCACCTTCAAGCCAGCGACCGTGCAGTTTTCGTTCCTGGCCACTCTGGCGCTTGCCGCGTCGATCTCAAGCGCCGCCACGAGGGTGGGAAAGCTCATGCCTTTGAGGATGGTCGCCGCCATCAGCGTCTGGCCGGGAGGACCCGGGTGGACCTGATCGCCACCGCCGACCCGTGTTGCCGGATGGGTCGGACGGGCCTTGTCAATAAACTCAAGATAGGGGTGAAACTGGTCGATGAACAGGGCGTTTCCGTTAGACACAGCCGTTTGTTTCACGCCTTCGGTAAACTTTTCCAGAGACCGGTTGCCCGCCGTGTCAATCGCCAGCTTGTCGTCGGGGTTCTCACACGCCTGGGGACTGCACCATGCCACCCGGATGTTGGCGGCCTTGGCCTGGTCGGCGATGCCCTGCATCGAGGTCATGAAGTTTTTCAAGTCGCCCCCGGCATCGTTCATGCCGAAATCAACGGTCATGGCGGTCGCCGCGTAGGGCAGGACATCGCGCTTGAAGCGGTTGTTGCCGCCGGGCGCGCCGTCCCCGCCGATGCCCACATTGACAAACCGCAGGTCCCATGCGGGGAAGCGGGTGATCGCCCAGGCCTCCAGATAACTGCTATACAGGTGTTGGGCGGTGATGCTGTCGCCCATCATCACGACCTTGTCGCGGTCCTTGAGGAAGAACTGGGCAGCGGTGCAGGGTGATGCGGCAGCCAGCAGGGCTAATGCGGTGGCGGTGCTTTTTGGCAGTTTCATGGTAGGTTCCCTTGTTTGTTGTTGTTTTGAACTTGTGGATTGGACATGGTTATTCTTCTGCTTATGGTTTCAAATCATCCGCGATCGTCGCATTCTTCCTCGACTTCGATGGCGACGGCGGTGACACACCGCCGCTACAGGGCTTGCCGAAATTGCAGCCCACGAAATCGTCGAGGTCGCCGCGCTTCAGCGTGTTTTCCTTGAGCGTGAAATGCAGGTTGGTGCGCAGGTCGTAGATCCAGAGCTGCTGCGTCCACGGCTTTTCCTGCGCCGGCTTGCGGTCGAAGAACAGGACGTGCGCCTTCACGCCTTGCGCATAGAAGATGCCGGTCGGCAGACGCAGCAGCGTGTGAACGTCGGCCTGCTTGAGCAGCTCGCACCGGATGGTTTCGCCCGTGCCGCCTTCAAACAGCACGTTGTCCGGCAGCACCACCGCCGCGCGGCCGTGCTGCTTGAGGATGGTGAAAATGTGCTGGAGGAAATTGAGCTGCTTGCTGCTCGTGCTCGCCCAGAAATCGTCGCGGTTGATGATGAGGCTTTCCTTGGACGACTCGCCCGCCTCGTTGACAATGGTCACGCTGCTCTTCTTGCCGAAGGGCGGATTGGCCAGGACCATTTCGTATTCGCCGTGCTTGCCGCCCAGCGCGTCCTTGGTGACGACCGGCAGGTCCTCTTCCAGATCCCCGCCGATCCCGTGCAGCAACAGGTTCATCGCACAGAGGCGCGTGACGCTGTCCACCAGTTCGATGCCGAAGAACGTGCCGCTCTTGAGCTTCTTCATTTGCGCCCGGTCGAGTTGATAGTGCTTGGCCAGATAGTCATGCGCCGCGAGCAGGAAGCCACCCGTACCACATGCCGGATCGCAAATGCTATTGCCAGGTGCGGGTTGCATCACATCCACCATCGCCGCAATCAGGGCGCGCGGCGTGAAGTACTGTCCCGCGCCGCCTTTCACGTCCTCGGCGTTCTTTTGCAGCAAGCCCTCGTAGGCGTCGCCCTTCACGTCGGCGGACAGGCTGGACCACTGCTCCTTGTCGATCAGGTCCACGATGAGCCGGCGCAGCTTGGCCGGGTCCTGGATCTTGTTCTGCGCCTTGCGGAAAATGACGCCGAGCATGCCGGACCGCTTGCCGAGGTCTTCCAAGGTGTGGCGGTAATGGATTTCCAATTCGTCGCCATCCTTGGCCAATAAGGCCGGCCAGTCCTTGCCCTTGGGAATCGGCGACGGCTTGTTGAACGGCGGCCTGGCCTGCTCGTCCGCCATTTTCAGAAACAGTAGAAACGTGAGCTGCTCAACGTAGTCGCCATACGACAAGCCGTCATCCCGCAGGATGTTGCAGGAGTTCCAGAGTTTTTGGACGAGGGCGGTGGGATTGCTCATGGGACGTTGAGAAAATGGTGGAAAATGGGTTGACAATTCATGGCGGTGTGATTTTCTTGGTGAGCACTCCAACGAACCGAAGCTCCACGCTGCGCGTGGGGTCCTTTGTAGGTCCGAAGGAGTGCTTTTTCATTCTTGGTCTCCCATCGCTGGCAGTATGTTCCAAAATGGAACATACTGAATCCTCCGCCAACTCGCCGGACTCGAAGATGTTCCCCAGGTGCTTCGTAATCGCGAGACGCTGCACCCCGAACAGCTCCGCCAGCGCCTTCTGCGTCAGCCACACCGTCTCGTCCTTGAAAAACACGTCCACCTTCACCGCCCCATCCGGCGCAGTGTGGAGCAGAAATTGACTCGGCTCGTTCATGGGTGCTTTTTCCTTTCCGTGGAACCTGTAAGCCATACTTACAGGTTCAGGTTGGCGGCGGGGTTCGTTCTCCTGGTGGGCGGCATCACGGGACGAACCGCTGTTTTCGGCATGAGTAGAATGGCAACAGGACAGCGGCACCGTTAGTGTCAGAATGGGTGCCGAGGTAGTGGTTCATCAACTGCTGCAGCGCGGCAGGATTATTCCGGAAACGGGCAATTTGCCTGATTAACCTGTCAGCAATCCTGCGGCGACGACTACGCAGGCGATGGCAGTTCAGGCCTACCACCTTGATAGTATAGTCAGCTCTGCTGTGATCGGGAGTTCCAGGATTTGCCTTGGGGGTAACCCGCCCATCCAGAAGATAGCTGAACTTGCGTTCACAATACACCTCTCTTGGCGAAATAAAGTCGGCGTATGAGAAATGCCTGTGGGCTGTTATGTATTGATCCTTGAAGTGCCCGCACGACGCATCTTGCCCGGCGCTCCTGGATTTATCGGTATCGCCCTGACAAGAAGCAATCAGATTGTTGTAGTCGTAAATGCGTGCCGGATTAGCGCCTATGCCACTCTTCGGCTCAACATGTTCTATGTGGCGATTCAGTTCTCCGAGCGAACCCTCACAATATCCGCAAAGGCCAAATTGGTGAATATAGAGCTTGTCACGGATGGCACGTTTGACCGGGCCGTGGAAGTTCCTCCAATCGGGTGGCAGGGTTGGCCGATCGGCCGTAAGTTGGGGTGGTTCGGCATGCGGGGGAATGTTTCTCATCGGCGTGCTATTCTTCGTCCTTCGGAGCTTCAATGACAGGGAGTGTAAGATTCAACTCACCGAGAATCCTACGCTGCTCGATGGCCATGTCCGTGAGCTCGATGGCTGGTTCATCATCCGTAAGTTCTCTGCGCACCCTTTCCCGCAGCTCAGTAACTTCCGCGGCACTGGCGTCCGCGGACTCGGCGAGCTGGATATATCTTTCCAGCAATTTCACCTCCTCCAAGTCCTGCGCCCGCATCGACACGTCAAAAGCATCTTCCAACACCCTTCCGCTTTCGGCTCCAATCGTTTCGGTGGGGAGTGCGGCTATCTCGTATCCTACCAGACGCCTAACATGCTTCTTCCTTACCGTGCTTACCACTTGCGGGCTGTGCGTCGTGACAATAAACTGGGTGCCGGGAAATGTGCGCATCAGGTCCGGAATCACCCTTTGCTGCCACTCGGGATGCAAGTGCAAGTCCACCTCGTCAACAATCATGATTGCCTGGGCCGCCAAAGGATCCTCCCTTCCAACAGCCGGAGGATTGGCCCGGACCAGACGCAGGGCGAAATCCAAAACAATTCCCAGGACCACCTGGTATCCATCGGAAAGTTGATCAAGAAACAGCTTCACGGGCTGACCATCACTATTCACCCCATCCACCACGAAACGTTTTGTATCCTCTGCATCCATTCGGGGACGCCTGATTCCAGGCAGCATACGCTCGATAGCTTTTCGCACGGTCTGCAACATCGACGGAGCCGCGTCGTTCTCTCGCCTCAGTTCTTGATTCTCGAGCATCTCAAACCAAGCGAGCGCCCGGCGAAAATCCGCATTTGGATCCAATGCTCCGGTCAGGGCATCGAGTCGCACAAAGCCTTTTCTCATTTTCGTCGCGCGTGCCTTGTTATGTGGCACATCAACGGCACGATTGGTTCCATAGTGGGCGAAGACCGGCAGTGCAAACGGCTGGCCATGTTCGTGCTTGCTGACGATCTCATCCAACCAGTCGTGTAGTTTCTTGAGTCCAGCAAGCGATTTGGGCAGTGCCTGTCGCGTTTCCTTTGAGTTATCCCGCTTGTTGACCCTGTCCCAACCAAACTGATGCAGGACAGCATTGCCATGCTCGGCAGTCGCCGCAATTCGAACAAAAGGAGCGAGCCGGTCGTCCGCGACCAGACGGATGTCGGAGCGCTTGAGTCCCGGCCCTGACAATTCCGGCCAATGGGAAAGCACCGGCCCCAAACTGAGCGCGAGTGCATCCAGAAGAGCACTTTTTCCAGACCCGTTGCCGCCGATGAAGACGTTCAAGCGTTCATCCAACTGCAGATCCAGCTCACGGAAGCATCTGAAGTTGTTCAGAGTGATTTGTCGAAGAATCATGATTTCTTTTTAGCGGAAGATTTGATTTTGACCCTCCCTTGGGTCGCGATGCAGCATGGGACCATCAGGCTCTGAAATCAAGCCTCCCGTGAATGCCTTTTGTAGGATGGACTGTCGCAGTCGTGTGGCGTGCTGGAGGTTGGCGGACACCACCGCCTCCAACTCCTCCACCACGCTCAAGCGCCGCGCCACTTCCGCCACGATGCGCGTCTGCTCGGCAGGCGGAGGGATTGGCACTGGAAGTCCTTTGAGCTTCGACATGCTGATGGAGGCGAGATTGGTTGTGTGTTTGCCTTCGTCGAAAAAGAATTGCTGCCCGAACGTGTTCGCATACCAGGAAACCAGTTTCGGGCTAAGCGCGGCGACGTAGAGCCGAGTGCGGAAGACGCGATTTTGGTGAATGCATTCGGGCAGCTCGCCATTCCAAACCCAACCCCGTCCCAATTTGTCCCGGTCGCCGCCTTCGTTGAACAGGATGTCGCCCGGTTTCAGCGCGAGTTCCTGAATCTCGTCCTCGGTCGTGACGATTTCCTTCACTTCAGTCAGTTCGATGTAACCCCACTGGACGTTCGCAACGCGCAGGTATGGAACTGACCGAGCCGGGGCTGTGTGTTTGCGGTTCTGGTCTTTCGTGATGCCGCCTTTGATTTCCGCGAGCGCGTCGAGAGTCATCCACGTCCAGCCTGCCGGCAGCGGAAATAGCTTCGCTGTGTCGAGGGCAGTGGGTTCTTTGTATTGGCTCCGGCCCTGCCAGTCTTGGCGGCGCTCGGTGAGGATGCGGGCGAGGAGTTCCGCGCCGGTTTCGTAGCGTGCTTTCGACTTCTGACCTCTGGCCTTTGACATCTGAAGCTCTGCCTCAGTCGGCACGCGCGTTCCTTCGCAGGCGGCTTTGAGGACGGCGGCGTGGTAGCGTTTGAGGTTGGCCTGCACCCGCCGCAACGCCGCCATCCCCGCCTCCAGCCGCGTGAATTGCTTCTCAAGCTCCGCCACGATGCGGCGCTGTTCGGGGAGGGGTGGGACGAATAGTTTCGCTGATTTCAGGTGTTGGTAATGCCGAGCGTATCCTTTGTCCGGGAACTCAAGTGCGTGGGCTATCTCATAGAGCCACTTGGCATCTACTCCGAGCGGCTTCAGCACCTTGACGCCGTCCGCACCGGGCACGAAAGGCTGATTCAGGAACTTGAAAGCGCGGGTGTGGTCACCAAATACCAAAAGAGGCAAGTCGCTCGAGATGACACGGCTCTCATCATTTGAGTAGCCGCCGATAAACTGCTGCCCTTGGTCCACGACAGGAAAGCGGCCGGATTCCAGATAACTTCCTCTGGGCAATTTCTTGTCGTTGACAGAAACTGCCGCGACCACCGCTCCAAATGTGGTTTCTGTCCAGCCGCGCGGAAGTTCGCCGCCTTGTTTCGCCCCTTCAGGGCTGGGAATCATGGGGGTGGCTTTACCCAGGGCCTTGCCCTGGGCTGTGATCTTGCGCCCCGTTGGGGCTGGGGTGTTGATGGAGCGCCTGACTTTGGCGGATGGCTTGGCGCTCATCTGGACTTTTTCACACGGTAGGATTTCGGTTCTTCGGCGACACGGGATGTCAGGATGGCCTCGGGCACTGCCGCCGGTTTTTTGACGACCCACTTTACCTGGTTTCCGACCGGCGCAAACGTTTGATGCAACTCCGCACCGAGCGCCATGCCCGCGCGGACGAGGGTATCGATGGTTAGATTGCCGGTTCCTTCGAGCATGGCGGTGATGCGGGAGGGCTGGACCCCCATGCGGGCGGCAAGCTCGGAGCGGGAGACGTTCTGTTCCTTCATCAGGGCGATGAGGCGGTTGGCGATGGCTAGCTTTTTTGACACGGACGCCGCGCCCGGGGAGAGTTCCTTGGGGAAAAGTCCGGAGTAGGGATTGGGGCCTTTGACGTAGCGGATGGGGTTCATGATTGGCGAATGGTGATGGATGCGCCCAGTTTCAGCAGACGGTGGAATTCATCTTGCAGGGCTTTGGCCTTTTGGATGTCCTGGTTTTGTTCCTTTTTATTGTTTTTGGTGCCCCCATTGGTCAGGAAAATCAAGGTGTCCTCGTGGAGGAAACAATAGAGGCGCAGGCTGGAGGGGCGAAACTCATAGAGCCGCCTTCCCCGGTCCAGGCATTTGAAGGTTGCCCGCTCATGAATTTCCTTCTCGTTCGACAGGCTGTCGAAGTAACCGTGGATGATGTCATGGCCTTTCTTGTTCGATTTTTCCAGATTGCGGAGGTATTCCAGAGCCGGAGGGGAACCGCCGAGAGAAAGGGCGACCACCGCTCTGGCCGAGCCACGGTAAATCTCATAGGCAGTGATCTCAAGCCCTTTTTTCACTTTTATGTGAAATTTGTTGTTTTCTATGCAGCGAGGGGCTCATTGGGATCTTCGAGAAGCTGCGGCAGTCGCTCGCCGCAGATTTCGGTCGGGATCAGGCTAGCTTGGGCCTCAGCTTGGGCCTCTTGGGCCTCGACTTGCCCTGTGACTTGTCCTGTGACTTCACCTGCGACAGGTGGGGCCGCGCTCACGGTGCCCTGACCGGTGACTGGGTCGGTGGCACCCTCGTTAGAAGCGAGGTGCGATTTCATTTCTTCCCCTCCTTGTCTTGCGCCGCCAACCACGCCCGGCCTTTTTTGGTGAGGCGGTATTTCTGAAGCCGGCTTTGTGGTTTCTCGGGAATGGTCATTTCAACCAAGCCAGCGTTCAGGGCGGGAATCAGATATGCCTCACGGAAATAGTCTTCATGCCTCAAGGAGAGGGCAGCTTGAATAGCCGTCCTTTTCATCTTGCCGCGAAGGACCATCACGACTCGGGCGACTTCCCCGGTGACTTCCCCGGTGACTTCCCCGGCGACTTCCCCGGTGACTTCCCCGGTGACTTCCCCGGCGACTTCCCCGGTGACTTCCCCGGTGACTTCCCCGGTGACTTCCCCGGCGACTTCCGGGACAGCTTGGGGGGCGGGCCTCCAGATGGTCTGAACAAAGCCGTCGCGGATGGCGAATTCGGGCTCGCTCAGACCGGCTTCCCGGCATAGGCGGATCATGTCGCGGGTGCCGGTGCCTAGGTCGAACTCCTTTTGCACGCTGCTGATGAAGAGGCGAAGCATGGCGTCAGGCTACGAGTTTGAGGTTCAGTTCGTCGAGCAACAAGGGCAACTGTTCGCCGAAAAGCTGATGCGCCTTGCCCAGGCCGCCGCGCTGGTTGAACGGCGAGAGTTCCAAATCCTCCGGCTCGATGCTCAGGCTGGTGGCGATGTGGTCGCGGATGAGGCCCAGCCACGCGAGTTGCTCGGCGCTGAAATTCACACCGGCCTTGGCCTTGTCCATGAGCCATTCGTTGAAGCGTTCGGTC
>JAPLUI010000005.1 GCA_026397725.1 Verrucomicrobiota bacterium
GACGGCGATTTGGACCTGCTGTTGAGCGGCAGTGTCGACGGTTTGACGGAGGCCACGCGGCTATATCGGAACAACGGCAACGGCACGTTCAGTGAGAACACCGCCGCCGGACTGAAAGACATCTACGGTGCGGCGGCGTGGGGCGACTACGACAACGATGGCGACCTGGATCTTGTGCTCAGCGGCGCGTATGGAGCGAACGTGAGTTTCACCGACGTTTACCGGAACAACGGCAACGGGACGTTCACCGCGCTGAATCTCGGATTGCGGCCATTGCAGGGCGGATCGGCGGTGTGGGGCGACTGTGACAACGACGGCGACCTGGATCTGTTGCTGGCCGGTTACAGCGAGACCGACGACGCGGAATACACCCGGCTCTACCGCAACAACAGCGCCACCGCGAACAGCACCCCAAGTGCGCCCTCAGGTTTGAGCGTGGTCCGGGTTGGCAGCAACGGCGCATTCGTTTCCTGGAACCCGGCGACCGATAGCGAGACTCCGCCGGGCACGCTCTCGTACAACCTGCGCGTCGGCACTACATCCGGCGCTTCCGATGTGCTCTCCGGCATGGCGAATGCTGCCAGCGGCTACCGCCGGGTCGCGGCCCTGGGGAACAGCCAGGCGGGGCGCGGGTGGTTGGTGGACCACTTGGACGTCAACACCACCTGTTACTGGAGCGTGCAGGCGGTCGATACCGGTTGGGCCGGGGGCGCCTGGGCCGGCGAAGCCTCCTTCCGGCTGGCCGATTTCGCCACGGCGACCACCGCGCCGGTGACCAAGCTGGCGAACACCAGCGCCCAGGGAGGCGGCAGCACCGACGGGACCGGCATCACCCAGCAAGGCCTGGTGTGGGGGCCGCAGCCTTTGCCGACCTTGGCAGACTTCCTGGGCCGCACCCAGCACGGGGCCGGCGCGGGTTCGTTCTCGGACACCCTCTCCGGCCTGACTGCTGGCGTCACCTACTACGTGCGGGCCTACGCCGTCAATGGTGGGGGCACCAGCTATGGGTACCAACAAAGCTTTGTGCTCTCCGCCGCTCCGTTCGCGGAACTGGATCCCGGCTTTCGGGCGGCCGGCTGGTATGCCCGGGCGGCGTGGGGCGACTATGACAACGACGGTGACCTGGACCTGTTTCTCGCGGGCTACGACGCTGGTGCCACCCCCAAGGCCTCCGCCCGCATCTACCGCAACCATGGCGACGGCACCTTCACCGACCTCAACGCCGGCCTGCCCAATGTGGAGTTTGGCACCTGGGGCGACTATGACCGTGACGGCGATCTCGATTTGGTCGTCAGCGGCTTGGTTTATGAAACCAACACCCGCGTGACCGAGATCTACCGGAACGACAACGGGAGCTTTGTTTCCCTCAACGCCGGTCTGACGCCGGTGGAGTACGCGGAACTGGCCTGGGGGGATTACGACAACGACGGCGACCTGGACCTGGTGGTCGGGGGGGGCGCCACCACCGGTCGGCGCACCACGCTCTATCGCAATGACGGCGGGGTGTTCGTGAATGCGAACGCCGGGTTGTTAGGCGTGGACTCGGCCGGTTTGGCGTGGGGCGACTACGACAACGATGGC
>JAPLUI010000304.1 GCA_026397725.1 Verrucomicrobiota bacterium
ATCCTGCGGTCCGATCGGACCGCAGGATGTCCAGTTAGGGACTGCTTTTTGCGGGTCACTGTCGGGCACAGGGATCACATTTCCCTTAACTTGACGCGCATGCCCCCCGGGGGCATGCGCGTCAACTTAAGGGATTGCTCATGTGAGGCCTGGAACGTGGCGGTCTTTTCCACGGTCGCGGAGCGACCCTCGATGGTAGCCGTGGGTTTCAACCCACGGTCTGGCAGATGATAGATGATTGCGTCGCGGCGCGACGCTTGATGCGGATGGACGGCTACGGGTCATGCCCGGTTTCAAGCGTCGCTCCGCGACGCCGGTTTCATAATGGATGTCGCAGTCCGTGGGTTGAAACCCACGGCTACCCTCACCCAGTCGCTCCGCGACCCAGAGGGGATGTGCCGTTGAGTGCTTCGTTTGTTGAGCATAGTGATCTGGGTCATCCGCAAAAAGATTCGTATATCCCATATCCAACAAGGAATTTTCAATCATCTGCACCCTTAGGTTGACGCGCTTGCCCCGGGGGGTGCCAAGTCATTTTCCGGGATGCATTGCCAATTCCTGGTCGATTCAAGGTCCAGCCCGGGAAGTGTGCAGTTGGACAAAGTGATGGAAAGTGAGGAAAGTGATGCAAAGGGCTTGCCGACCCGGCATTTTCCCGTTATGCCGCGCGACGCGGTCGCCGCCAATCGGCGTTACCACGGGAACCCGCCAGCATCCCCAACAGGAGAAGTACCATGCCCAGAAGAAATGACATCAAGAAAGTCCTGATCATCGGCTCCGGCCCGATCGTGATCGGCCAAGCCTGTGAGTTCGACTATTCCGGCACCCAGGCCTGCAAAGCCCTGCGCTCGCTCGGCTACCAGATCGTGCTGGTGAACTCCAACCCCGCCACCATCATGACCGACCCCGGCATGGCGGACGTGACCTACATCGAGCCGCTCACGGTGGCGGCCATCACGGACATCATCGAGAAAGAGCGGCCGGATGCCTTGCTGCCCAACCTCGGGGGCCAGACCGGCCTCAACCTTTCCTCGCAACTGGCCAAGACCGGCGTGCTCGCCAAGTATGGCGTGCGCATCATCGGCGTCGAAGCCGAGGCCATCGAGAAGGGCGAGGACCGCATCGTCTTCAAGGCCACCATGCAGCGCCTCGGCATCGACATGCCGGCCAGCGCCCCGGCGTTCAGCGTCGAGGAGGCGGAGCGGGTCGCCGCCGAACTCGGCTACCCGGTCGTCATCCGCCCGGCCTACACGATGGGCGGCACTGGTGGCGGCCTCGTCTATAACGTCGAGGAACTCCGCGTCGTCGCCAGCCGCGGCATTTCCGCCAGCATGGTCGGCCAGCTTCTCATCGAGGAATCCGTCCTCGGCTGGGAGGAACTGGAACTCGAAGTCGTGCGCGACGCCAAGAACCAGTTGATCACCGTCTGCTTCATCGAGAACGTGGACGCCATGGGCGTTCACACCGGCGACTCGTTTTGCGTCGCCCCGATGTTGACCATTGATCCCAAGCTCCAGGCGCAACTCCAGGACTACTCCTATCGCATCGTCGAGGCGATCGGCGTCATCGGTGGCACCAACATCCAGTTCGCTCACTGCCCGCAGACCGGCCGCGTCGTCATCATCGAAATCAACCCGCGCACCTCGCGCTCGTCGGCGCTGGCGTCCAAGGCGACCGGGTTTCCCATCGCGTTGGTTTCCGCCAAGCTCGCCGGCGGTCTTACCTTGGACGAGATCCCCTATTGGCGCGACGGGACGCTGGACAAGTACACGCCCTCCGGCGATTACGTGGTGGTGAAATTTTCCCGCTGGGCCTTCGAGAAGTTCAAGGGTTCCATCGACCAGCTCGGCACCCAGATGCGGGCGGTGGGCGAGGTGATGAGCATCGGCAAGACCTACAAGGAAGCGTTCCAGAAAGCCATCCGTTCGTTGGAAAACGGCCGTCACGGCCTCGGCTTTGCGAAGGATTTCAACCAGCGCCCGCTGGCCGCGCTGATGACGATGCTCAACGTGGCGTCCAGTGAGCGCCAATGGATCATGTACGAGGCGCTCCGCAAAGGCGCGACGGTCGAGGAACTCTACGCCAAAACACATATCAAGCCGTGGTTCATCCAACAGATGAAGGAACTGGTCGAACTGGAGGAACAGATCCTCAAGTTCAAGGGCCGCATGCTGCCTGCGGCCCTGCTCATCCAGGCCAAGCAGGATGGCTTCGCCGACAAATACCTCAGCAAGCTGTTAGGCATTGCCGAAGTGGCCATCCGCGACGAACGCAAGCGGCTGGGCCTCGTCGAGGCCTGGGACGCGCTGCCCGTCAGCGGCGTCGAGAACGCGGCCTACTACTACTCGACCTACAACCGGCCCGACACCGTGACCGCCAGTTCCCGCAAGAAGGTCATGGTGCTGGGCGGCGGGCCCAACCGCATCGGCCAGGGCATCGAGTTCGACTATTGCTGCGTGCATGCCGCCTTCGCCCTGCGCGAGGCCGGCTACGAGACCATCATGGTCAACTGCAACCCGGAAACCGTCTCCACCGATTACGACACCTCGGACAAACTCTACTTCGAGCCGCTCACCGTCGAGGACGTGCTGGCGATTTACGAGAAGGAGCAACCGGAAGGCGTCGTGGTCCAGTTCGGCGGCCAAACCCCGCTCAACCTCGCCACCGAACTCGCCGCCGCCGGCGTCAGGATTCTCGGCACCTCACCCGACACCATCGACCTGGCCGAGGACCGCGACCGCTTCCGCAAAATGATGGCGCAAATGGGCATTCCCATGCCCGAGTCCGGCATGGCCAGCAGCTTCGAGGAAGCGCTGGAGATTGCCACCCGCATCGGCTATCCGGTGATGGTGCGGCCGTCCTTCGTGCTCGGCGGCCGCGGCATGGAAGTCGTTCATGACGAGGAGATGCTCCGCGAGTATGTCACCAAGGCGGTGGACCTCGCCCCGGAGCGGCCCATTCTCATCGACCGCTTCCTCGACAACGCCATCGAGGCCGAAGCCGACGCACTGGCCGACGGCACGGACGCCTTTGTGCCTGCCGTCATGGAACACATCGAACTGGCTGGCGTCCACTCCGGCGATTCCGCGTGTGCCATTCCGCCAGTGACCCTGCCGGAGAAACATATCAGGACGATCGAGGATTACACCCTGCGGATCAGCCGTGAGCTTAAAGTCTGCGGCGTGATGAACATCCAGTACGCCATTTGCCAGGACCGGGTTTATGTGCTCGAAGCCAACCCGCGCGCCTCCCGCACCGTGCCGCTGGTGTCCAAAGTCTGCAACGTCCCGATGGCCCGCATCGCCACCCAACTCATGCTCGGCACCAAGCTCAGCGACCTGAAACTCAAGCGCCAGACCATTCCGCATGTCGGGGTGAAGGAAGTCGTGTTGCCCTTCTCCATGTTCCCGGAGGTTGATCCCGTGCTCGGGCCGGAGATGCGCTCGACCGGAGAAGTGTTAGGCATGGCGCCGTCCTTCGGCCTGGCCTACTTCAAGGCCCAGGAGGCCGCGCTCAGCCCGCTGCCGCTCAGCGGGACGGTGTTCATTTCCGTCGCCGACCGGGAGAAGGTGGCCACCCTGGAAGCCGCCAGCAGATTCCAGGAACTCGGTTTCCGCATCAAGGCCACCAGCGGCACCCATCGGTTCCTCCGCGACCACGGCGTGAAGGCCGACCTCAGCTACAAACTTCACGAGTGCCAGCGCCCTAACATCGTCGATGAAATCAAGAGCAACGAAATCCATCTGGTCATCAACACCCCCAGCGGCAAGACGAGCCAGTTCGACGATGCCTACATCCGCCAAGCCGCGGTCAAATACAAGGTGCCCTATCTGACGACGGCCGCCGCCGCCCGCGCCGCCGCCGTGGGCATTGCGGAATGCCTGGCCGGCCGCGCCGGGGTGAAATCACTGCAAGCCTATCATCAGGACATCCGCTGATCGCGGCGGGCCTGGCCATGGCCCCGGTCAGGCCCCGAGCAAAGTGCTGCGGGTAAATAGGGAGATCACGTGGATGCCGCGAGCTTCGATGGCTTGGCGCCCGCCTTCTTCACGATCCACCAGCACCAGGGCAAAGGCGACTTTGCCGCCTTCGCGCTCAATGACGTCGATGGCCTTGAGGGTGGAGCCGCCGGTGGTGATGACGTCATCGACGACGATCACCGTGTTGCCGGCATGGAAGTTGCCTTCGATTTGACGCCCCTGGCCGTGGCCTTTGGGCTCTTTGCGCACGGTGAATACTTGCAGCGCCTCGGCCGGGTGCTGGCGGGCGGAGGTCATGCCGATGGCCAGGGAAACCGGATCCGCCCCGAGCGTCATGCCACCGATGGCATCGATCTTGAGATGGGAAGAATGGATCTTGGAGCGGACGGCGTGCCAGCCGAGGTCGCCGATGAGATTGGCCCCGAAGGGATCGAGCGCGGTGACCCGACAATCGATGTAGAGGTCACTTTGGGTGCCGGAGGCGAGGGTGAAGTTGCCGGTGCGGACGGACCTCTCGAGCAGGAGGGCCTTGAGGGTGGCTGCGGTTTGGTGCATGCCTGAGTGTGGGAAACGCGTGGCCGATAGCAAGCCTGCGGATGCGTAATCTCACGGATGTTTGGCAAGCATCTTCACTCTTGCCGGGGCGGAGTCTGTCACCTCCAGCACAATCGCCCGCATGAATAGACTGGCAGTTCCTGCTCCCGGCGGAAAATGAGTTGGCACATTTTTGGCGTTTCAGACGAATTCGTGAATCATCCGCGCATGGGTTTTTCGGGTGGCAGCAGTGCCGCTGCGGGGTCATGTCTTGCTCGTACTTGAGCATTGCATGTTGGAAGTTGGAAGGTGAATGTTGAACTCTTCGGCGTGAAGCATGGTGTAGCCGCAGCTCTAACGGTTTAGCCATAGCGCTGTGGCCAAGTGGCCGGGCAATAATAACTGTCGCATGCGCATGAGGTGTACTGTAGCGGCGGTCTGTGACCGCCGATGCCACTGAGAAGAGCCAAGGCGCTTGTCCTTTCGCATCGGCGGTCATAGACGCGCCGCTACAATTCGATGGTTGTTCTTGCGCAGGCACTAAGTCCCGGCGACCGCTGCGGCCGGGCAATCGTCCGGTCCGCCGTTGGCGTCCCGGTTCCCGGAGGCCTGCCCGCCGCTGTCCTTGGCCGTTACCGTCTGCCGCTCCGGCGGCCATGCGCGTCAAGTTGAGGGGCAAGCCTTGCTCCGAGGGTCTGGCTGCCCAAAGGCCCAGGCCAAGTCAGCCGACCAGCCCGGGCCAACGGCCCGGGTAGCGGTTTCGTCAATCCTCCCGAGGGCTGAAAGTCCGTCTCACGAGGCGGGTGACGGCATGCCGGACACTCCCTATGGCCGGCCAGTCAGGCCTATTTCTTGTCGCCCCAGGCGGCTTTGGCCTTGGCGAGTTCCGCCGCGTTGAGACCGAAGCCCTTGAGGACGCCGAGGGCCATCATCTGGTCGCCGGCGGCAGCCATGTGGACGCCATCACTGGTCAGGTAGTTGCCGTTGGCGGGTTTGGGCTGCGTTTTGGCGGCCTCGGCGATCGCGGCTTGCATCTCGGCATTGAGGTCGGCGAGCAGGCATTTCTTGTCCTTCTGCAGGGTGCGGAGGAATGCATTGTAGCTCGCGAGTTTCTGATTGTTGGGATTGGGCTGGTCTTCGCCGATCATGGTTGAGGTGAGGATGACGACTTTCACACCCGCTGCCTGGGCCTGGTCCACGATGGCGGTGATGTTCTTCTTGTAGTCGTCCAGCGGCACGCCGTTGGCACCGTGCCAGACGTCATTGACGCCGCAGCTCAGGGTCATCCATTGGGGCTTCTTGCTCAGCACGTCGCGGTCGAGCCGACCGAGCATGTCGTTGGATTTGTGCCCGCTGATGCCGGCCCCGATGATTTCGATTTTCACGCCATTGGCCTCCAGGCCGCGGCCGATCAGTTGCACATAGCCGGTGGGGCTGCCCTGGCCGGCCTGGGTGATGGAGTCGCCGAGGAACGCCACTTTGTCGCCCGCTTTGACGGGGATGTCCGCATGGAGCAGGCTGGCGGTGGAGAACAGGGCGGTGAGGGTGACGATGGACCTGAGATGTTTCATGGTGGGTGGTGGTGTTGGTTTCAACTTGGCGCGGCAACTTGTGCCGGGCGGGCTGGGCTGTAAAGATTATTTTGCGCTTCGCCTGAGCAGGGGCAGGTATGGAGCGCGGTGGGATGCGCCGCGCCACCCCGCTTTGGCTATGTCCCGGCACCCTGGGATTGAGGCGGCGGCGGCTCCTGGAGGGGGCTCACCGGAGAACCGACGGTTGCCACACGCGTCGCCGTTGGCGGATGGCGGAGCATGGCGGCGACGGCACCTGCGGCCAGCAGGCCGGTGACGGCGAGGGCGATGAGATCTTGAGCCGAGAGGCCGCTTTGAGTGAGATCGGCGTGGCGCATGCTCCAGACGGCTAACGAATTTTGCGCGGCGTGGCAGAGCATCGCGGGCCAGAGCGCGCCGCAGCGCCACGCGACCACGCCGAGCCACACGCCGACCGGGATAACGCCGAGCATGTGTGCGGGCTCGAAGTGGGCGGCGGTGAAGAACGCGCTGCTCGTCGCGATGGCGGTCACGGGATGCCAGCGTTGCAGCAGGCGGCGCTGCAGGTAGCCGCGGAAGAGCGTCTCCTCGACGACCGGCGGAATGACGCATATCAGGATGGCGAGAGCGACCAACCCGGGGCCGCTCACGCCCTGCAGCATGCGGATCATCAACCGCTGACTCGGACCCGGCTCGGTAAAGAACGCTTGTGTGAGCAAGCCGCCGAGACCTCCGGCAAAAAGGGTGCCGCCGAGCAGGAGCGGGAGCGTCCACCCAGGGAGGGCGCTGCGCGTATAGCCGAGGCGCGGGCCGAATCGGTGGGGTGAGAGCCATGCCGCGCCAAGAACTGCGGCGAGCATGGTGAACTGGCAGGGTAGCAAGAGCGCCGCCGGACCCCAGGGCTGTTCGATGATGCGCTGGATCGTGCCCGTGAGATCCAAAGATTTCGCGCCCGGTTTGAAGGCCCCGAGCGCGACCATTGCGATGATCTGCACGATGCCAGCTACCGTCAACGAGGCTGGGATGCTGATCCCAGCCAGCGTCAGCGCGGTCCAGACGCGCGGCGGCGGCGGCACGGGCAGCGGCGGCGGCGACACGAGCGGCGGCCACGGCGGCGCTACAGTCAATGGCAGCGGCAGTGGCGGAGGGGTGATCGGCGGCTCTTCGGTCATTTGGCTGGGTCGGTCACCCAGTCTAGCCACCCACTACCGGGATCGCCAGCTTGAAATCCGGGTGGGTGATGCAATCTTCATTTCCCATGCTTCACTTTCTTCACCAGTCGCGATGAGGCAAAGGATTGGGCCCGTTCCGAACGCTTTTCGAGTCGGTTCTTGCCCAGGATGAGCCACTGTTTCTTATAGATCTCGATCCTGGAGACGAGATTGGCCGCCAAGTATGCCTTGAGATTGAAGAGATTGCCCGCATTGGCCTTGAAATCGATGGCTCGCCGCAGGATGTTAAAATAGGTGTTGAAGGTGATGCGGGCCTTGAAGCAGGCAAACGAGACTTCGTCGGAACTCATCTTCTTGGGTTGAAACAGGCCATCCCCATAGGTGAACCGTGGATCCACCCACCATTTCTCGGAATTAAGCCTGCCCTCAGCCTGGAGTCGCTCATATAGCGGGGTCTTCGGAGTTGGGAACAGCGGATTGAAATGGGCCAGGCAGAGCTTGGCCTTCAAGGCAAAGGCCAGGGTCCCTTGGATCGCCTCCGCCGTGTCTTCATCATACCCAAATACAAACGAGCCACACACCATGATGCCATAGCTCTTGAAGCGTTTGATGGCATCATGATAATCGGTGTGTTTCAGGTTGCAGGCCTTCTTCATCTGTTTGAGGTTCTGGTCACTAAAGGACTCCAATCCCACGAACACGGCCCGACAGCCCCCTCGTTTCATGAGCGACAGCAGCTCATCGTTAAAGGCCGCGTCGATACTGATCTGACAGATCCAGCGCACCTTGAGGGGAATCAGGGCCTCAAAGAGTTGCAGGGCATTGGCGAAGTTCAGGAAGAGATTGTCATCGATGAAAAAGAGGTGTTTGCTGCCGAGCGCCTTGATCTCGTCAATCACATCATCCACCGGACGTTGCCTGATGGTATTGCCATAGTAGGCCCTGACCGAACAGAAATCACAGGCGAATTTACACCCCCGTCCGAACTGCACGGGGATAAAGGAGGAGTACTTCTTATCTGCAAAGATACTGCGGTCCGGCCGAATTCCGTCGAGTGGGTGTAGATTGTCACCATGGTACACCTTTTGGAGCTGGCCGGCTTGGAAGTCCTCAATGATTTGCGGCCAGATCTTCTCGGCGTCGCCAATCACAATCGAATCAGCCATCTGCTGGGCCTCCTCGGGCAATAGCGACGGATGCACCCCTCCCAAGATGACGGGAATGCCTCGTGCTCGATACATTTGTGCCAGGCCATAGGCCCGTCTTGCAGTAAAGGATTGGACGGACATGGCCACCAGGTCCGCCGGCCAGTCGAGATCCACGTTTTCCACGCGCTCATCGAAGAGCTTGATGTTGACATGCTTGGGGGTGAGACTGGCCAGGATGGCGAACACCAGTGGCTGCATGGCATCCTTGGAGCGGTAGTTGGCGAAATTGGGGTTGACAAATACCAGGTTCATGATGGGTCTCCTGTTGATGAAAACCGGATTCCGGCACTGCTGACACTCACCCGATCCGAGATGCACACGGGGACCAACCGGCGGTTTTTGATGACGGCATCCGGGCAATTTCGGCAGTGTTCAACGGTGCCATCTTGCAGGACACTGGCTGGGCGTTGGAACACGATCCGTTTGGCCATGAGACGCGCTTCCTTGCCCCTGATGCGGGCCAGGAAGGCGGCGTTCTTGGCGCGACGGCCGCCAAGCAGTCCATTCAGCACGATCTGCTGGCGCAACCTGTCAGGATGCTGTTCTTGATAAAATGGGAAACGCCTCATCACGAGATGATGGAGTCTTAGAAATGCCGGTTCCATATAACTTGGGGTTAAGTCGAGCCAATCGGCGTCACCGCCGTTAGGGTCATGGGTGGCGGCAACCAGGTAAGACAGCCAGCGGGGGGAGGTCTTGTTCACATTGGAGCCGAGGTAGGCGAATGGCGATAGCCCGAGCTTGGCCATTCGCTGTTGTATCATAGCCATATTCCAGTTGTTCTGAGCGACCTGCGGATTTGTCAGGGTTCCCTGCATGCCCGCATGGAGGTCTCCATGGATGGATTCGATGGCCGTAATATCGTGATAGAGGGTTACGAGAAGATAGAGGGCATGGGGATCGTTGATGAAAAAGGTCACGATTTCATCAATCTCCTCGGGGGTCTCCAGGTGTGCGGTCAGGGTGAGTCCCGGATCCAGGTTGTGGCTGGCAGCCAGTGCCAACTTGGCCCGCCTGAGATTCCACAAGTCAGGTGCGGTATAATTTGCCGGGAGATCATGCCTCACCTGACCATTCTCGATGTGGAACATCATGATGCTGACCCCGGCCTCCTTGAATGACCTGGCCGCTTGATCATCAACCAGAACCCCGTTGCTGAATAGTTCGGTATGGAGTCCGCGATGGCGGATCATCCTGATGATTTCCAGGAGCTGCGGGTGTAGCGTGGGTTCCCCTCCAACCAACGAGACGGAATTGAGTTTCCGCAAGCCGGACATGAGGTTGAGTTCATCCTCGATTTCCTCCAGGCGTTTCAGCTTGTTGGGTTCGGTGTTATAGCAAGCGGCGCATTTGATATTACAGCCTCTGAGAATATCCAACAGGCCATGGGGGACATTGTGCGGTTGCCAGGGGAGTTGCATGGGTGCTCGTTTCATTTGGAGAGCGTATGGTTAAGGTTCACGGGCAATTTGAGTGATTCCTCCGGGGGCGGGCGAGGGCAGGACAGCACGCGCAAACCAGTCGCCACTGCTAACCTGCCGTCGCCAAGCCGGGGGGATCACGGACACTCTGGGGCCCAGCCCGGGCAGAAGCAAGAACTCATATTACACTTATAGTGGAATCCGGGGGGCGTGGCGGGCGGCGATTCCGGGCCAAAAAGGGAAGCTGATTGGGCCGCAAAAGAACGCAGGATCAGGGAAGCCAGTGTTTTGGTTGCCGCTGCGCGGCACAGTGATTCGTAAATCAGGGCATTCGCGTCGGCCTTTCTATTGAGCCACTCACCAGAAGTAGATCACGGACTTGATGCACTGCCGATCATTTGTGCGGGAGCGGATTGGGATCCATATTCCACGGAAATCCGGTTAGCATTTGCATGGTGCGTTCACGGCTTGATCAGCAACATTCGGTGCAGGCTTGAATCGCCGTCATGGAAGAATCGCCATGCCATGGGAAAGAACGTCATGTACTCATTGTAAATATGGATTCCCGACGTTGCGATGGCCTTGTCGCGATTGTTAACCAGGTTGTCATACCAGCATCTCAGCGTCTTCTTATACGAGTCCGTCACATCCTCCTTGATGATGAACCCCGCCTGTTTCACCGCCGCGACGTGAACATTGTGCATTGCCAGCAGCGATCCGGGGAAGAATAACTGGACCCAGACCATCGAAGGAGGAATCGGCTCGTGATCCAAGGAAAAAAACTGTGCGACCATGCGGCCACCAGGACGCAGGGCGCGGAAAAGCTTGTTGTAGAAGTGAAGGAGTTCGTCTGGTCGAACGTGTTCCAAAGAGCCAATCGAGATGATGCGGTCCAAGGACTCAGGCGCATAGTTCTTCTCGATGAAGTCCTGCAATTCAACGTCAAACCCAAGGTTCCGAACGAAGGCAAGCTGCTGTTTCGAGAGGGTGTATCCCAGCAGCCCGTCCCTGGTTCCAATCTGCTCGGAAATGCACCGCATCATCCCTCCCCAGCCGAATCCGAGGTCAAGGATCTGATGACCCGCCTCAGGCGCGAGCAGTTCGATCAGAAAATCCACCTTGTTCTTTTGAGCTTGTTCCAAGGTCTCATCGTCAGCAAGAAAGCGCGCACAGGTGTAGAGCATGTAATCCTGATCCAAAAAGAAACGGTAGAAGTCGTTGGACACATCATAGTGGAACTCAATGCCCTCCGCGTGTCCTTGTCTGAGCATTTTGTCAAGGAGCTTGCCGCGGTGCCCCGCCGATGGGTAGCCGCGCAAAACACCCTCAAGCACGCCGTTCCTCGGAGCTGTCCAGAAACGCCAATTCGCTTCCGGATCATACTGGGCGGAAGCGGTCATTCGATGCAACGCCATGGCATAGAGCGGCCCGTGACTGGCGCCGAGCCGTAGCAAACGCCTTGCTCGGGAAACGAATCCTGCTTGACCGCTTGCGGACCCTTCCATGGAAAATGGTTGACGATGAGCCATGAGTTCTACTGGATGTTGATGGTTGGGATTTGGAGCAGCCAGGGACCTGTTGTCAGATTGGGTTTTGCTGTCATAGTTGCTGGGATCTTGGGGTTGGTGTGCATGGCGGGAAGAACGCGGGGCTCGGCAAGCGGTGGAAAGGGGGGGCTCATCAGAAATCTACTGCGAATGACACATCCACGACTGATAAATCGCTTGTTGGTACGCGCAGGTACTCAGCGCTTCGCGGGAGCAGCGGCCATCGCCTGTTCCACTTGGGCGAGCCACGTCCGCGCGTGCTTCTCGAACTGGGCGCGAACGAACAGGCCCATCGCTGCGAACCCCGGCGCATTCGCTCGGCGGCCAACGCGCTGCGCGCAAGCAACGGCCTCAGGGTGCATTCGGTTCAGGTCGCGCATGGCCGTCAAAGTCGACTGTTGAAGCTGCATTGAGCTGAAGTGGCCATGTCGAAAATGCACGCGCAGGTGACCCGGAAGCAACCCGTTCGTCGCCAGGTGATCATCTTCCATCCACCAGGTGTCGGTCACGTCGCCGCGGGAGAGCATCTCGTCGTAGAGAGGGGATCCCGGGTAGTGGCGCAGGATGCGGAGGTCATACAAGGCGAACGGGATCTCGGCCAGGTAGCGCTGAGTGCGTGCAATCCTCTCCGGCGTGTCGTGAGGCAGGCCGACAATGAGCAGGGCTGCCACGTGCATTCCCAATTCGTTCGCCCGACGGACGGCCTCCGGGATAGCTCTGCCCACATTCTGGTGCTTGCCCACGGTGAGGCAGTTATCGTCGTTGATGGACTCGATCCCAACCGCCACGCCCAGGCAGCCGGAGTCCGCCAACTCCTGCATCAGTGCGTCATCACAGAGTTGATCGAGAGTCACCATGACGGCGGAGGTTCGCTTTTTCCGGCGCAACAGGGCCAGTAGTTCGGAGGCATAGCTGCGATTCCCGAGGAGGCAATCGTCTGTGAATTGCAGGAAGGCTTCTGGGTAGAGATCCTCCAACTGGTCGACCTCCTGTTCGAACACGTCGAGTGGCTTCGTGCGAAACGGTCCGTGGTAGCGCGAACTCACGCAGAACGAGCACCGATAAATACAGCCTCGCGTGGCGAAGATGGAGGCAGGTTGCAGGTATCGCCTGCCCGCGAAGAATCTGTAGTCAATCGGTGCCATCTTCGCAGATGGCGTCGGCGAACCCGCGTATCGGTCCTTCAGTCGTCCTGTCAGAAGATCCATACAGACTGTGGGCCAGACCACCTCGGCCTCACCGGTCACGACGGCGTCTGCATGGCGCATCGCCTCCTCCGGCCGGAGAGTGACGTGAATACCGCCCAAGATGACCTGCTTACCGTCCGCACGCAGCGCGTCAGCGTAGCGGTAGACCTGTCGCGCAAACTGGGTCGTCACGGTGAAGGCGAATACGTCACCGTTGAAGCGAATCTCGTCCGTCTGCTCGTCCAGCAGGGCCGTCTCGATGGCGCTTGGTGTCACGCCAGCCAGAACTGCCAGCGGCACAGGCGGCTGGGAGATATGGGACGCCGTCTCGAGGCTATACAAATTGTGCATGATGTTGACGAACACAAGTTTCATATGGGAGAATTGGGTTGCTAATAAATTGCTGTTACCTCTGTCGGCAGACGGCATCCGTTGCCATCCCACTCGATGACCACCGACTCGCCATCCATCTTCACGAACCTCGCCTGAATGACGCGCCCATCAGTGGCGGTCCAGGATTGGAGGGGCTTGGTATCTTGGGCACTGTGGGAACTGCTGGCGGCAAGTGCCAGCGCCGCAAGCAGGGTGAGTAAGCGAAACGGTGTTTTCACGGCGTTAGGAATTCAGGTTACTGTTAGGCGATTGTCATTGGGGTTTCCCGACGGATTCATACAGGCAAGTGCCTGCAACTGCCCGGCCGTCGCTGAGAAAATGGAACCACCTCGGTCCATTGAAATCTGTTGTCGCCTCCAAATGGACGGTGCCGGATGCGGTGTCCCAGATTTTGGCCACGCTGGTACCAAATAGCCCACCACTGTTGGTTCCCACGGCTCCAACTTCAGACGAGTCCGCACGAAATGCCACCATCTCGTAGGCATGCGGAGGCGATGAGAGCCAAATGATGTCCAGGGTCGCGCTGTCCAGCAGACAGATGGGTTTGCCACCAAGCCCGGATTCGTGTGGCAGAAAGATGTATTTATCGTTCGGGCTGAGGTATGCCTTGCGCCCCACTGGCAAGTTGCGACTGGCAACGACCGACCCGTCAGCGACGCGCAGCACGGCAAGCCGGTTCGGGCTCGTCCCTGTTGGGGTGCCATCGCTGGTGAACAGCAGGGCCCCATCGTGGGACAGGGCGAGCCAATGCACAGCACCCCGGTTGTCGAGCCGATTGATGATCGACCAGTCCGCAACCTTCCAAACCGTGGCGGCCGATTGCTCCCCATCCCTCTTGTCAGGTGAGGCACCCGGACGCCGGCCATCGCGATGCGGAACCGGCCACGGCGGGCGCGTTGGACTAAGGTGCTATGGCTTGGTCTCATGGCGAAACGGTTAGTCATGCTTCCAGTGAACCATCGCAGGTACGCGTCGGCTCGTGCCGCTTCAGGTTTCAACCTCAGGCACCCATGGCTGGGGGTGCCGGGGGGGGCGGGCTGCCGTCAGTTTGGCGAGCGCGAGATGCGTTGGCACGTAGGCCAGCGCGAACAAGGCCAGCACCCAGACCACGAGATACAGCCCCGCCGGCAGCCACGTCTGCGGATGGGCATCATCGAGGCCAAAGACGTAGTTCACATTGCGCGGCAGTTGCGGGTCCGCCAAGGTGGCGCCCGCCGGTGGCAGCAGGAAGAAGGCGACGAGGCTCAGCCCGCATGCCAGTCCCGTCCACAGTTTCAAAGCCCGCCGGTCATAGCCCAGGCGGAACACCAGGTAGCAGAGCAGGAAGGGAAGCCAGCCGTGAAACAGCGACAGCCCGCGCAGGAAAAGCGAACGCTGCGCATCGAACATGTAGCTCGTCATGCCGGTCACCTGACAGCCCAGCAACTCGCCGCCAAAGTCCACGCACCAGAAGAATTGCGGAACGAGAATGCCCACCGCTGACATGGATGCCAGCAAGGCGTTATCCGTCCAGACCGCGACCAAGGTCAGAAACAGCGCCGCGTCACAGAAATAGAAAAAATTTGTCGGCCCATAGTTTGCCCAGTAAACCGGCACCAGCACCAACATGAAGGCGGTGAAGGCCCACCTGAGCCACCCCGGCACCCGCAGTTTGCTCAAACCACCTGGAGTCGACGGAACGGCTTCCGGGAACGCGTTAGGTTTCATGATTCCTTGGTTGTTGTTGTAGTTGTAGTTGTTGATTTGAGTTATCTGAAATTCTCCGGGGTCGGGCGAGGGGCGGCCAGCACGCGGCAACCAGCCGCCACTGCTAACCAACGCTCGCCAGGCCGGGAAGTCACGCACACACTGGGGCCTTGTCAGCGCAGACGCAAGAACTGATCTTACTGACTGCTATGGAATTGCTTACCGGGTTCGGGTGCATGGGAAAGTGACGGTGGGGAATCTGGCTGCGGGAGCAAAGGGGGGATGCACGAAGATGAGCGAATCGGAACCGACGTCCTCTTTCTTCATCTCGCAAACGCGAACAGCACGCCCATCACGGTGCTGCCCAGTCCCAGCCCGAGCGCCAGGGCGGGATGCTTCAAACTTCTCTCGAGAAAGGCTGCAATTCCCCATCCCGCGTTGATCATGACAAAGCAGCCAATGAACGAAGTCCAGGCCGGAATGCTGCGGATTGCGCCGCCGAATTCCGTGTGCCCGGTCACCGGCCCCGCGAAAAACGCCAGCATCGCGGCTACCGGGATGATGAGCAGGACCGAGAGCAGCAGACCTCCGAAAAACGCCAGCGGCCCCCCGAACGCTGGCCGATGCCAGCTCAACCAAGCTCCAATTCCGGCCAACTCCACCCCGGTGCTGAACACCCAGACGGCCACTTCGAGATCCCACGTACATCCCAACGATACCGTGCCCGCCCCCAGGAAGCACACGGCACTGGTGCTCATGGCTCCCAGGAGCCACCCGAGCAGGTGCGGCCACAACTCCTGCCGGTCCCGCGGCTCGGCAGTCATCGCCGGCAGGCTGCCGCAGTCTGGCCGACGACAAGAATCCTGACCCGCTCCACCATCATGCGCTGGATCGAGACTGCTAGGAAATTGTTTTGTGGGTGAGGCGTGCATGAGAGTGATTGCTATGAATTTGCTTTCGGGGTTGGTGTGCATGGGAAAGCCAGCGTGGAGATCCGCGAGCGGAAAAATGGGGGTCGTTTCATCGGATGAATTTGCTTTGAATCGGACCACCAAGACAGGCTAGTTGGATCGGGTGCGGTAGTAGCCGCTCGGCACGGGCGGTGCGGGGTCGGTGAATGAAACCTTGCCGTCAGGGCCGGCGGTGACTGTGGCAAGGTCGTTCCAGTGGGTCATGTCGGGGCTGCGCTGGATGATGTAGGAACGTCCCGGAATGCCGCGGAACACCATCTTGGCCTGGCCGTCATGCATGCTGAAGTCAGTTAGGTTCCGGGCCAACGCATCCGGCCCGATCGGTGCGGCCGTCAGGGTGATGGTGATGGTTCCCCGCACGGTTGCGCCGCGGGCGTCGGTGAGTTCCACCTCGAAGGTATCGGTTCCGGCATAGCCGGCCGGCGGGGTGTAGTTGACGGTGCTTGTTAGGGCCACGGTGCCGCCGTGGGCGCTGGGGCTGATCACCCGGGCCAGGCTCACCGCATCGCCGTCCGGATCGCTGGCCCGCGCCAGCAGCTTCGCCGGATGGATCGCCAGCGGTTGGTCGGACTTGCCGCTCACCGCGTAGCCGGGGAAGGCCGGTGGCCGGTTGCCCAGGACGGATAGCGTGAGGATGCCGGTGGACTCGGTGAAGGTCCAGACCTTGGTGCCGTCGGTCTTGGTCCAGACCTTGGCAAGTTCCGACCAGCCGGTGCCGAGGATGCTGAAGGTGGCCCCGAAGGATGCGGTCAGGCCCGCGACATTCACCAAGGTCCAGGCCCCGGCGGTGGCGGTGACGGCGGTGGTGTCGATGGTGAAGTCGCCATTCAAGGTGGCGCTGCCGGTGCCGGTGAGGCGGTTGTTCAAGGCATTGGTGACGACGAACGTCAGGGCGGCATTGTCGGCCAGGGTCAGGGTGCCGCCGGTGACCGTGGTGCTGCCAGTATGCGTGTTGGCCGCCTGCAGGATCACGTTGCCGTTGACGAGCACGGCCCTGCCGACACCACTGAGCGGTTTGGTCAGGGTGAGGGTGCCGCCACCGCCGCCGAGCCGATAGGTGGTGCCGTTAGGGGTGAGCGTGCCGGTATAGGTCACGTTGCCAAGCGCCCCGAGCGAGGCACCGGTCAGGCCGGCCGCACTGAAACTGAGGTTGACTGCGGAAAAGTTGTTCGCGGCGATCGCCCCGGCGGAGGCACTCACGATCCGGCTCAGGGCCGCAGGGAGATTGACAACTCCGAGGGACGGGCCGAAGACCACCGTGCCACCCGAGTTGACCAGCACATTGCGCCCGCTGCCGTTGATGGAAGCCAGCGCGTTGAACTGGGCGACACCCCCGGAAACGGTGATCCCGCCCGTCGCCGCAGCGTTGTTTCCAGACAGGACCAGGGTGCCGGCGGAAACCGTCGTCAGGCCGGTGCAGGTGTTCTCGCCGGTCAGCGAAACCGTGCCCGGGCCCTCCTGCCGGAGACTGCCATAGCCGGTGATTCTGTTGGCAAGGGTCACGGCTCCCGTGTTGTTGAATGCCAGGGTCGCATCGTTCGCCACGTTTCCCGGGCCCACACTGCCACTGGTTCCGCCCACCCGCAGCACGCCAGCCTCAATCACCGTGTCGCCGGTATAGGTGTTCGTGTTAGTGAGGGTCAGCGTGCCCGCGCCGGATTTGATCAGGCCCGAGGTGCCGGCGAGTTGTGCGCTGATGGTGGCGTCTTTGCCGGTGCCCAGGGCGTTGACCGTGATGGTGGGCGCGCCCCCGGCCAAGGTCAGGATATTGACAGGCGCTCCATTGTTAGACAAAATCCAGCCGGCGGCGCTGGCGGGGGCGGTATCGCCGAAGATCAGCTTGCCGATGGTGCGCGGGGAGTCGAGGCTCACGGCCCGGTCGGCCGTGATATCGATGCTGTTGAAGTCGGCAGTGACGCCGGTGCCGTTGGCCACTCTGCCACCGTCCCAGTTGGTGGTGGTGCTCCACAGACCGCTGCCGTCACGGAGCCAGGTGGGGGTGACGAGCACGGTCACGGTATAGACCTTGGTCGTGAGCGAATCCTGAGCGGTGATGGTATAGGTCTGCGGGGTGGTGAAGTTTCTAACGGCACCGGAAGGCGGCGTGCCCGCGGCCGATGGAGAAACCGTGTAGGTGGGCGCGAGGCTCGTCACATTCGTGCCATGCGGCACGGTCCAGGCAATGGTCTTTGCGGCCTGGTCAATGACAGCCGGATTGCCCGGCAGCCCGAAGCTGAGGATATCGGCCCTTGGTGCCGGCAGCGCCGGCGTCGTCATGACCACCTGGACCTCGCTGGATTCGAGCGCAATGGAGTAGATCCGCACGTCGAACAACAGGCCCTTGAAGAAATCCCCGCCGTCCCGCGCCCCCAGTTCCAAGCGGTAGTTCCTGGGATTGCCGACTGTGCCGAAGAGGCCGCTCAGCCCCAGGTAGTCCACGCCATCGACGTAGAGCTTGCGGGTGCCGGCCACTCCGTCAAACACCCCGGCGTAGTGATGCCAGCTCGTGTCGTTGGTGTCGATCGCCGTGGGAGGATCGTCATTGCCGGTGCCGCGGATGGTGAAGGTCGGGTTGGAAGTGTCCCAGGCCCGGCGGACTTGCCAGCCCTCGCTGCCCTCGCCATGCTTGGATACCCAAGGCGACCACCAGCCTCCGTTAGGAAACCCTTTGGCCCAGAATGAGATGGTGAACTTGGCGAGGATCGGGTCGTCGAAGGTATTCATATACTTTGTGTCGGAGGCCTTGCTGTTGTTGATGGTCACCCCGACATTGCCGGCACCCCCGGCAGTCAGATCCAGTGAGGTGCCGGTGAAGCCCGCGGGCACCTCGCTGCTGTAGGCGAGCCACGCGGCATTCGGACCTTCCGCCACGCCGTCATGCGTGCCAGCGGGAGTGAACCCGGAGCTGTCGCTGAGGGTTGGAGCGCCCGAGACCCAGTGCCCAATCAAGGCCAGGGATGGGTTGGGTAAGATCGTGACCGTCACGGTATAGTCCCGGGTGCTTCCATTCTGGGCGGTGATGGTATAGGTCTGCGGGGTCGTGAAATCTCTAACGGTTCCGGCAACCGGATCGCCCTTGGCGAATGGGGAAACCGTGTAGGTGGGCGCCAGGCTCGTCAGGTCCGTCCCGAACGGCACCGACCAGGCGATGTTGTTAGCGGTAATGACGCCGCCGGGGCCGAAGGTCAGGATGTCCTTGGCCGGGCTCATGGGGGCCACGGTGACCGTCACTTGATAGACCCGGGTGGTGGCATCCGAGGCGGTGACGGTGTATGGCACCGGACTGGTGAAATCATACGGGGTGCCGGAAACATGATCGCAGCTCGCCCCATGGGACGTCGTGAAGGTGGGCGCAAGCGTCGCCACGTCCGTCCCATACGGCACGGTCCAGGCAATGGTCATCGCGGGGTGGTCAATGACGGCCGGATTGCCCGGCAGCCCGAAGGTGAGAATCCTGGCTTGGGGCGTCGCCGGCTCATAGGCCGTGGTTAGACCATACTTGTCCGCCAGGTAACTGCCGACTGCGCCTTCCTCTGCCGTTGACAAGGCTCTCGTGTAGATCAGAATCTCGGCGATGTCGCCTTCCCAACTCCCGTGGTAGATCCGGTCCTGAGTGACTTGGTTGGCCTGCACGTCGCCGGTCGTGACGAGGGAAATCACCTGAAACGCATTCGCTGGCAGTGCGGTCGTTGCTCCGTTGATTACCGTCCCCATGAGCTTGGTCGTGCCACTGCGGATGAACGGGGAAGTATAACCCGTCCACAGCGGGCCGTTGGCGCTACCCCGATGAAAATCGAAGGCGGTGTCGTCCCCTAGCAGGAAGTGAAAATCGGTGAGACTGGCGTTCTCTTTGAGCACCCAGAAGACGCTGCGGATCGTCGAGATGCGATTGAACCGGAAGTAGTCACCGGGATTGCCGTTGCTCGAATTGAATCGCACCACCGGGCGGCCGTTGAGTTCGCTGGCCAGGTACTTGGGATAGCCTGCGCTGGACCCGCCCTGCCGGATGGCGTGGTTGTTTTGCCCGGACCTGTCCGTCCATGTATTCACCTGCTGTCCGGCGGGCACTCCGCTCAATTGCGACGCATCCAGCCACAAGGCGAGGCCGTTCATCTCAATGGGCGGTGCCACGTTGACTGTCACGGTATAGACCTTGGTGGTGCCATCCTGGGCGGTGACGGTATAGGCTTGCGGACTGGTGAAATCTCTAACGGTTCCGGAGGGTGGGCTGCCCGTGGCCAGCGGCGAAACCGTGTAGGTCGGTGCGAGGGCGCTCACCTTCGTCCAGTAGGGCACGGTCAGGCTGATGTCGGTGCCGGCGATCAGGGCCGCAGGCAGTCCCGGAAAAACGACGGTGAGCATGTCCTTGGCAGTGCTCGCTGGGATCAGTCCCGTACGAACGATTTTCCCGGTCACCCCGAGTTCCGCCAAGTTCCATGTTCCGGCCGGCAGGGCCAGGCTGTTATAGTTTCCTCGCACGGTGGTGCCTCCGGAAAGGTCGAATAGGGTAAAGGCATCCCCCGGCTCGAGCGTTCCGGCAAGCAACACGACCGCAAGGTCGGCACCGTTGAGGTCAATGATGGTGTTTGGTCCGGGGGAGTCCGGAACATACCGATCCGCTGCCAGGGTATCACCGTTGATCTCGAATTGGGATTGCGGTCCGAGGTAGCTCCAGGGCCCCGTTAGACCCGCGTCGTTCACGGCGGTGAACCCGGCAGGCCCGTTCAAAAAATCGACGTTGAGCATTGCCGTATTGGCGGCGTCGCGCACCTCAACGGTACCGATCTCCCAATTCGGGGCGGCCTCGACGTAACCTTCGTCCCAGCCGCCGCGGAATTCAATGGCAAGGGTGTCACCTGCGCTTAGAGTGCCGAGATTGACGACGCTCTCAATCAGCGCCGGGGTGCCGAAATCGGCTGATTGGCCGGTAAACACTTGCTGGCCCACAAACACGCTGCTCACCCAACCAGGGAACGTCAACAGACCGTCGTAACCGTGGGCGGCAAATGCACTCGCATCCACATAGGTGGACTCCGCCCCATTCACCGACACATATACCGCGCCCCCATCCCAGAGTTGCTCGAAATTGTAGCGGTGGGTGAATTTCAGTGTCACCAGTCCGGTATTTGGAACCGTCAGGGTCGGACTTTTCAGCTTGGAGTAAACCACCCCCTCGCCGCCGGCTGCGGTCCAATGCACGCCACCTCTGGGCACTGTCGCGACCCGCTTGGGGCCTTCGGCAACGGTAGCCAGGGTGGTGCTGCCAATGACATTCTCGCCGCCGACATGGAAGAAGGTTTGCGCCCGCGCGGGACTCGCGGCACAGGCAAACACCGCAACCAGGGCCGCGAGGAAGCGCATGCTGGAAGAGCGAAGGTTCGAGGTCTTGGTTAGGGTCTTCATGGGAAACGGGGTGGGGGAGTGGTTGGTAGCTACACAGACAGGGGAGATGCCAGCGACCATGACTGTAGCGTCTTTGACCGCAAGGCGACAAGGGGAGAGTTAAGGCCGGCAGATGGACCATGCTAAATGCTAATTTCTAAATGCTGGATGCTGGATGCTGGTCACATTCGGGATTTTCATGGCAACTGGATTGTGGTTTGTTCAAGATGGGGAACTACTCGGATAAACCGAGCGGCGTGACAACGCTGGCGCGTGGTTCGCGACAAAGCAAGAACTCATTTTATACTTATAGTGTAAATCCGGCGGGTGCGACAGACTAAGTTTCAGGGTTGGCGGCCCCTGGATCGTGAATGAAGCGCCTGCTCTTGCTCTGGATAGGGGCCAGAAACGCCGGACTTACGGAGTTCGCTCCGGAATTGCGTCCATCGACCGTGCCAGTGCCGCGCCATGCCACACTGACCCTACAGGATTCCGGCGCATCCATCTCGCGGCATCGACGGGCTGATACGAATTCCCTCCGGTACCTCTCTCGGATCCAGGCCGCTCACGTCCAGTCTTGGCTACCCCACAGCTCTCGCGGAATGAACACCCGGCTTCGCCAACGAAGTCAGTAGCCAACCGAATAACCCCGCCCTATACTTCAATTCATCAGGACGCCGCTTCATCAATACATTTTTGGAATCGAACGTTGAGGCCTGGCACCCGCTACCGGGAGCGCCCCTCTGATTCAGGTTGAGGTTTGTCGCTACCCTCAGAATCCGACAAGGGGCGGGTAGCGGGTTGCCCAGTGCCGTCTTGTTCTGCCTCTTCGTTTTGGGATGGGGCGCCGATCAATCTGCCGCGAAAATCGGCGTCAGGAGTGCGAGGTTCTGTCCAGACTCTCAGTCGCCGATAGTCGTTGTCTCCCACCTTGCAAAACACGAGGAATCCAAAACGCAACCGCACCTCGGTTCGATACATTGGCTCTACCTCACATCGGAATTCCTCATCGGGAGCAAGTGTGAATGTCCCCACACCATCGGCCATCGGGAGGTGTTCGTTCCACTCAGCAATATCGTCAGGTCGCTTTTCCAACGGTTGCCATTGCTGGATTGTTTCGTAGAGTCCAACGAGTGGCTCTGAGCCGATGTTCCTAATCTCCAGTTCATAGCGAATACCCTTCTTGGAGGGCCGTGCTGTTGGGAATGCAGCAATCTGATCGAATTGTGCGAAGGTCCGTCTGGCCGATTCCTGTGCGGTGGCAGAATCCGACTCAGCGCCTTTCTCCTTCGTGCACGCACTGAGCACTATAGCGAGTAGACATGTCGCGACTCTCATGTGGGGTGAACGTTGCATTAATGAGTTTTATCAGCCGAACGTTAGAGTCCTCCTACGGGCGTGATTGGAAGGAGGCTGGAGTGAGAAGGAATGGCTGATGGCCCGTTAGGAGGGACAACTTGTTCGGCCAATTCTTGGCTCGTCAGTCTTCGTCTTGCCATACAAACTAGTCCCAGACCGGCAAGAAACATTGACGCCGTGCTCGCTTCGGGAATCTGGAGTGCCGACGCTGTCCCGGTGAGTCTCCCTTGCTCTGGTTGGCCTGATACAATCAGAAAAAAGTCAATCGCTTCATAGTCCTCAATGTGAACATTCGCGAAAGGAAGTCGCTCAGCTTGGAATCGGGCTCCATCTCGATCAGCGAAACGGAGGGAAAGAGCGTAACCATCCGCCGAGGGCGACGAAATAGTGATCGCCGGATAGCATGGCAAGCCAGAGTAGATGTCGCACATGAGCCCGGGGGCCACTGAGCCACCCAAGCCAGCAACTACAAGCCCCTTTCCGATGATCTCCAAACTCATCACGAGATCTACCGGATTGTATACCCCGGTATAGGGTTGGTTCATGCTGTCGGGTGCCCCATCTGTAAATGTCACTGATAGTCGAAACAGGTCCCCGACCTCAATTGCGGGGTAATGGGCCTGCCAGGCGTTTGTGACTTCACCCATCGCTACAAGCGAAACCGTCGCCGCACGCGTTGAGGGAACAAGTGCAACAGCCGCAAATATAGTGACGAGGTGGCGCATGTGATCTTTGCCGAACAGGTATTCAACGACGGGTCGTGATTGATCGCGACGCGTCGCCTTGCGTTGCGAAAAGTGGCCCGCACGGGGGAAGGATGCATGGCTTCGAACCCCGACGCAAGGGAATTCTGCGACGGGGAAGCGTTTTCTTCCGGAATTTCAGCATCACGCTTTTGGGTAGGCGCCGGAGGCTCGAGGCTGGCTAGCCGGCGTGGCCCTGCGAACAGAACCATGCCGGGACCGGTCCGGTGCGGAATGGGTATGCGTGCGTTACAGGGGCTTGGGAGGGATCATGTCCGTTAGTGCCGCAGATTCGGCATCACACGGGCATTTCCTTGGCTGGTGGACAGGAATGTCCACCCTCCTACTTTCAAGAATCCAAGGGGCTGCGGACGCTGAGGCCGGGTTGGTTGAGGACGTGGAGGTAAATCTGGGTAGTGTTGACGTGGGTGTGACCGAGCAGCTCTGGTACCGTCCGCAGGTCGTAGTGATTTTCAAGTAGCCGCGTGGCAAAGCCGTGGCGCATGCAATGGCTTGTGGCGGGTTTGGGGATAGCCGCCTTGCGGGCGGCGAGTTTGAATTGGCGCTGGTTGGATGCCTCATGGAGGTGGGGGCGATTCTTCCGGTGCGGTGATGGGGGCAGAGGGTGGGCACCAGCGAGCGGGCCTGGTCGGCCAGTCCCTGCCAATCGAAGGCGGCGACCCAGGGGAGGCCGGGAATCCCGTGTGCCAGAATATGCACGACGCGTCCGACGCGTCCGACGTGTCCGACGTGTCCGACGCGTCCGACGTGTCCGACGTGTCCGACGTGTCCGACGTGTCCGACATGTCCGACGCGTCAATGGCCTGCCTGAACTGCCAGTCGGCAAGGTGGGTGGAGCGGCCCAGGGCAGCGAAATGGGTGGTGGTGGTGTCGGCGGTTGGAAGGAGATTGATGAGTGCTGAGTGTTGATTTTTGAGGTTTGAATGGAAGATGAAGAATTCGCCTTTCAGTCACTTCTGATATCAAAATTCAACAATCATCACTCATCAATCCATTTGGCGGGTTGATCCAGGCCTCGGCCCAGCGGACGTAGTAGTCGCGGGCGGCGGGGCGGATGGCGTGGGATTCGGGGCGGTGGAGGAAACTCAGCCGGGCCGGAGTCGCGGCGGAAGCGGCCGGTGAGGGATGCGCTGGCTTGAACATGACGACAAGATAGCCGTTCAAAAGAACAGCGCAAGGTAAA
>JAPLUI010000031.1 GCA_026397725.1 Verrucomicrobiota bacterium
ATCGCCGCCTTGAGTTCCGGCGACGGAACCTGCTCGTAGGTCCGCGTGATTCCGTCCAACAGAAGAAAGAGCTGCCCGGTGTCAGCGCCTGACAGGCGCCAGTTCACCTTGGCAGCAGCCTCGGAGTCCACCCGGTAGAGCGCAATGGCATCCCGACACGGGACAAACAGGTTCGCCGACATCTGCCGGAGTGTTTCGATGGCCTTGGCGTCCTGCGTCCACCGGGCGTATTCACACAAGCCGCAGAAGTAACCATTGTGCCCGGCAAGAACGTCCTCGTTGGCACGGGACTCCGGCAGCTTCGGGCCTAGATAACCGTCGGCATTATGCAGTTCCGGACTGCGTTTCACCAGCTCTAGCAGATTGGCCGGCGCCGGCTTGTGCAGTGCCCGCGAGAGCAACGTGAGCCCGTTGATGCAACGCCCGATGGCATCGCCTGGAAAAGGTTCGAAGTTCACTTTCGAAATGCTGTCCCACTGGAAATATCCTTCCTGCAGATGACTGAACGCCAGATCCGCACGCGCCTTGAGCAATCCGTCGGGAATCTCATCCTCGAAAGCAATACGCTGCGGGCTGGCGGGAGTGACGTTGACGGTCACAGGATAGGTCCCGGGAACCTTTCTATCGACCGGCATGGTGGGGTTATCCGCCATTTTCGGTATTGGCGTCTGGGCGCGACCAAGGGGCAACGTTAGAGCAATGTTCAACAGCAGAAATGTGACAGCTTTCATGGTGGGGTGTTCATTTGGCAATGAAATTTTGGTTCTCTGTGCCTATGCGCGAGACCTCGTCAATGGTGGTTGGGTTGCTGTAAAGTAATTATCATGGTCCATAAATCACCTCCACCTGCACGGTACCGGTCACCCCGTGCAGGCGTACGACCTCCTGCGCCGGATCGAAGTCCGTCCAAGCCGTGCCGTTCACCGTTACGCCAGTGATCGGCGCGGACTCGGGATGGCGCAGGCGCAACCAGACTTCCCCGGGTGGATTGCGCGAGGGCAGCTTCACCGTGGCCGTGATCTTGCCGTGGTCCACATCCGAGACGATTTCGTAGTCCGCCGTGCCGAAGTGCGTTGGCGCGTTCTTCACGGATACTTTCTTACCCTGCTCCATCCAGGCGCGCGGTGCGGCGCGGGCCAGCCATAAATTCCGGCCGTCTTCCATCACCAGCAGGTTGCGGAAGCGTTCGAGGAAGGCGGCCTCCTCGAAGATTTTGTCCGCCGGTCCGCGGATCGCGTGCTCGTTGAAGATATACCCATCGTTTGGAAGGATGTCGATGGCATAGCAGTTCAAGAACGAACGGAGGAAGACCGGGATGTCATCGCCGGCCAGATGCATGTTCGAGGTGCGCTCCAATCCGCCCTGATACTGCCAGCCGGCCAGAAACCAATCCCGATCGCCCACATTTTGATTCTCCAGAAGGAGGCGATCCTCCAGCACATCGAGATACCCCTGAACTCTAACATCGTCCACCGGCAGCAGGCCGGCCGGGCTGATCAGCGCCGCCGCCGTCTGGACCGTCTCCCAATACAAGGGACCGACATGCGCGCCCGAGCCATCACGCTGCCAACCCCAGGCCCCCGTGCTCAGGCCCCGCACGTAACAGGCGAACGGAATGACCGAATGATACGTGCCGTCGCGCACCGGCACCACCGGCGACAGCGCAATGGATCGTTCCACTACCGCACGCAGATCCTTGCGATACGTTTCCGCCTCGGCGGCCAGCTTGGCGCCGCCCGCCGGATCGATTCCCGCCAGCGTGGCCGCAAGGCGCGAGATGGACGCCCAGTAGTAGCCCTCGCACTCGTAGAACTGCATCCACAATCCGCCGCTGTCCGGAGTCACCTGAAGCGCCGGTTGCAAGCCCTTGCACCAGAGACGTTCGCCACCCGGAACCAGATTCGTCACCACCTTTCGTTGACGCAGCATCCATTCGGCATTGGCTAACAGCCGCGGCGCGGAGGCTTTCAACCACTCGGTATCGCCGGTCATCCAGTAGTGCTCTGTTAGAGCCCAGCCGATGGAACCCGGACCGAAGGCATGGACGCCATCCATGTGGCCGCCGACTCCGTCAGGCCCTACCGCATGCGTCAGGCATCCGTGCCCCTCCGAGAAGAGTCCGTTAGGACGGTCAGGCAGCGCCCACCCGTGATGCCCCGCTGAGTTGGGATCCATCGGCAGCGACACCCATTGGTCGAAGCCGTCTGCGGCAGCCTGGTGCGACCCCATCAGATCCAGCGCCGCGAGAATCATATAGGTCTCGGCACCGAGAATGCCATAAGGATGATCATTGAACCACAAACGGCCGTTCTTCGGGTTCTTCCCGCAATGCCGCAGCAAATGCCAGGCGCCCAAGTTCCATTGGGCCGTTAGACGTTCACACGGGACCACCACCTGCATCGGCGGCTCGGAGCCCGCAGGCGGTTTGGGATGGGGTGGCAGGTTGGCCCCGCGCATGCCGGTGACGGCACCCTCCCAGGTTTGTTCCTCGTGGACGCGTGTCTGCTGGCGAATGGTGCTCGGTTTGCGGGCTTCGAGTTCCTTGATGAACTCTTGCGCACTGGCGGCCTGTGAGGCCGTAACGATGGGCGGTTGCACGGGACTTGGCGATGTCGTTGCCGGGGAATCGGAGTAGATATGCCACACACCGGCATTGCCCAGCCCGTCCGCGTGGGGATTGCCGGCATGCAGCGTGCCCACCACCTCGTTTGTTAGATTCCAGACCCGGCCCTGTCCGCCGGTCTCGGTGATCACGAATCCGAGGATCGTCGTATCGCTGTAATGGCTGCCTTTGCGGCCGACGACCAAGGAAATCATGTCGCCGGGAACCACGGCGATCTCGCTCAGTTTCCGCGTGTCGGCCTCGGCAGGGATCGACTGCGCGCCGGCGCCATTCGTCACGCCTTGGGCCAGGTTCTCACGGCCCGTCTTGGCGTCCCTAACAATCCGCCATTCGATGCCGTCGCCGCCGTTCTGACCATGAGCGACGCTGGCTTTGACTGTCACCTGTCCATTGATGGGGCTGCGCCAGCCGGTGGCCACCTCGCGTTCAGCGCCGGGATGCATGGCCAGGCTCTTGGCCGGGACGGTGATGCCTTGCACGGAAACCGGTTTGTCGGCCGGGTTGCCGCCGAACCATGGGCACTCGTCACTGCCCCAACCTAACAATTCCGCACTGCCGGCGATGGAAAGCATTTTCGTCGTCAGCGGAATTCCCGCAACAGGCAGCGCCGCTGCGGGTTGGGATGGCGGCTCGGCTGCGCGACGGACAAAGAAGCCATACTCCGGTGCGAGGATCGGCCCGTTCTCCAAGTCCGCGGCCAGGAACGAGAAGTTGCCCGCCTGGGTCCACAGCGTGACGATGGTTCGCGCCACATCCTCCTGCTGGCTGGTGAAGGGCCGCACTTTCCGCCATCGTGAAGTGCCCATATACAGCAGGTCGAACTTCATGCCCCGCCGGTCGGCGCCCTTGCCGGTGGATCGCCATGAGCGGGCATCAATCACCGCCGTTCCGGCATCGCCCATAATCGGGCGCAGTCCGGCCACCACCCCATCATAGGTTTCGATTCGCCCGCTATAGTCCTTCTCGGCGTTAGTCTTTTCGAATCCCCATTCGATTTCGACCTCCATCTTTTTCCAGACAGCCTCTACCAACACCCGCACCTGTGGCACGTCATAGTCGGCGGCGGTCTTTGCGCCGCTGACACTGAGCACGATCCCGCAGGTGGCAACCGGCAGATCATAAAGATAGGTGTTTCCATCGCCGGACACGAGCGGCTTGACGGGCTTTTGCGACGCTAACAGGTTGTTCCACCACGAGCTGGCGCTGCCCTGGTTGTCCAACGTCGTGATGAACACTTCCCCGGGCGCGGGCCGGCGCCTGGCATCCGCAGACCAGTTCAACTCGAGTTTTTTCACGGGGCGGATTTCCTCCCACAGCAACCCGCACAACACCTGCCTGATCGCCGGCGCGTTCACGTCCGCAGGCTTGTTGAGCGGCTGTTTGGCGAAATGCATCAGTGCCAGCCAACTTTCCGGAGAGTTCTCCCCGGCCCCATGGTCTGCCCAGTATTGATAGGCGCTGGGCGCAATATCAACGGGTTGACCAACGAGCCTGTCGAGGTTGGCTGACGAAATATTCGCGGCCGGTTCCGCTGCATGGACGCTCAAGGCCAACGCCTGCGCGGCCAACGCCGCGAAGCAGCAGTGGATGATTCGTATCCTCATCGTGTTTTCCCTGTTCATGTTTTGCATCGTGTTTCTTGCTCATTTTGGAGTGAAGTTGTCACTCACTTTTCGATCAAAATGATCTCTGATTGCACGGTGCCGGTGAACGTGACCGATAAACCTTCCGTCATCAACTGCGCACCGGTGATGGTTGTATTCTGGGCCGGTTGATCGGTGAATTGTACCTTATACTTCTGTTCCGGTTTCAATCGCTTGCAGCGGACGGTCGTACTCTTGCCGGCAGGACCGAACAACAGCACGAGCCCGCGATCTTCGAGCGGACTATAATACTGGGCGCCATCAAAACCGGAATCGGCCTCGACGATGTTGTGATAGAGATTCCCTTCCCGGACCAGGGGGCGGATCTTGCTTTTGTACAACGCCAGGTTGGACTTCATACAGGGAATCACCTGCGGAACATCCGACGGCAAGACAATGTTCTTGGGATTGTATTTTGGCCCAATTGCACCTACCCCGAGCCACGCGCCGCTGAGGAGTGTGCTGCGATGCCAGACATTGAATCGATCCTTGTCGCCAGCACTGGCAACTTGGATTGGAATCATGGCGCAGATTTGCGCCGGTGGAATGGTGTAAGACAACGTGTAGAACTGTTGCCGAATGTTCGCAACATTGTATTCCTCCCAAAGATCTGTCAGCGATGCATAAGTCATGGTATGAAAATCCGGGGAAGCGGCGCAGAATTGGAACCGATAGTTCTTGGGACAATTGTCTTGCGCCCAGGCTTGCACGTCCAGGCCCGCCACTTGGAAGTCATTGCGCCACATGTCGAGCTGATAGTCTTGCCAAGCCGTGAGAAGTTGTTGACGGCTTGCCCATGATATGCTGTTGCCAAAGTACAGGTTGAATTTCAATCCATTCGCATGCGCCAATGGCCCCATGATCTTCGTGCCGCTGGGCAATTCGCCGGCCTGTTCGGCCTTGTCCCAGTATGCGTCCACCTCTGCGCACTCGAATCCGATTCCTGCCAGACCCTCCTTTTCGATGCCCTTCCGATACGTAGCCTCGTCATTCCACCACGGCATGGGCGCGTTCTTCCATGCGCCCGATGTTCCGTAGGTCCACATCCCCCCATACTGGAGCCATGGCGCAGTCGGGTCGTTGCGATGATTGGCCGGGGTTTTGTTGTTCCAGAACCAGCGCTTGAACTGATTGACGCCATCGTCCAAATCCCCCTGATAGACGCCCAGATAGGTTGGTCGAGTGGTGATGATGTTCCTTCCCGCGAGGTGCAGGTTGGCCTGGGGCCGATAGGAAGCCTTCAGACCAAACCTTGGCGCGACGGCTCGTGTCGTGATCTGGAACGCAAAGTCCTTTTTTTCTTCCATCCCCAGATACAAACCACTGGTGCTGCGGTCGTCCAACAGCACGATCGGCATGCACTGTCCCAGCTCTCCGTTTTTTCCGACTACTTCCATCTGAACTTTCTCAGCGCCCGCTTCTTGGCCCAAATCCTCAGGCATGGAACCGACGTGGTTCGTCTCGATCTTCTTGGTCTCGTGATCGCCGAAACTCCTCAGAGTCACGTCGTGTCCAGGCGGGGGATGTACGGCGAAAGCCAGGTTTGGAATCGGGTGAATGGTAACATCGCTGGTGGATTCATTGATCATGCGGAAGGTGTGCTGGATAGGCCCTGGCAAGCTGGAAGACGCCGCCCACCACACGGATTCGAGCGAGAGAGTCGGCAATTGCCGGCACGTAAAGGTCAGCGTCACAGTGGTGCCATTGGTCGAAGATGCGGTGCTTCCTTTATGGAACTTCCAGATAGCCTGTTTGGAGAGTTCCGGTTGCTCATCTTTCTTGTTCCCGCCGGTCGCGGGGGTTGCCACTGTTTCTGCGGACCCCGTCCATGGGATGTCCTTGTCTCCGCCCGTCGCTTGAATCAGGTCGCCGACTTTCAACACTGGCAACGCGCCCTTATCCAAGGTCTTGGTCGCTGCTTGAACTTCCATCCGGGTCGGCAATGGGATCACGGTCGGAGTGCGCGTCCAGTTCCAACCAGTGGCAGTACTGATCAATTCATAGATCACCAGTTGATTCAGGGAATCCACTCCAACCGTGGCCTTGGTGTCGCCGGTGGACAAGGTCCATACCTCCTTCTTCCCTTGAACAATCAGTTTGGGTTCAGTGGCTGGAACGGTGACTTCCGGTTGATGGGCCGGTTGGTCCTCCTTCGGTGGTTCCGCTGCCTGGACGCTCATGGCCAACCCGTGCGCGGCCAACACCGCGAAGCAGCAGAGGATGATTCGTATCTTCATCGTGGTCTCCTTGTTCATGTGTTTTCTGGTTTGTTCATTCTGGCCTTATTCCATCACGGCAGGTACCCCATGGCCTTGAGTTGCTCATCGAAATTGGCCGGCAGTTCGGCAATGGGCTTGTTCGTGTCTTGCGAGGCATAGTTGAGCATATTGCGCAGCAGCCGATCAGCGACAGGAAGGCTGCCCAGGCAGTCGCGAATTCGGAAGCCATTGAGAATGAAGCGTCCTGCTCCCAGCCGGTCGATCGAGATCGCGGCACCGGCCTTGCAACCATCTCCTCCAGTAGCCATGATGGCACCGCAGACGGCTTCATCAGGCGGCTGCTTGCGGGGGGTGGAAATCATGCAGAAAATCCCCCGATAGAAGCGGTCGTCCATGATCCCGCCACACGGCAGGCCATCGAAAATCGGGTGTTTTTTCGCCCAGTAGTCGGCGCGGAAATACCACATGGGGATGGACTGCAACGCCGGGTGCTCGGCCAGCGGCGACCACCGCAGTCCGTCAGCACCGGGCTGCATGAGGGTTGCCCAATCCAGAAACACGACGGTCGAACCCCTGGCGATACGCCGCGCCAGTTCGGAAAACACGGGCGCGCCGCCGGGTGCCTGCGCCTTGCCCGAGGCCAGGATTGCCTCGCGGGCCGTTTGCGGTTTGCCATCGAACTTGTGCCAGCGGAGGCCTTGTTTCGTTAGCCAACCCGCCACGTTTTCATCCTCTCCCCAAAGGACGATTTCGCTTTTCACGGCGGGCGCGGTCGCCGGATCGGTCACGTAAAACTCGACGTCTCCCCCGCCGGCCGCCGCCCCGCGCTGGAAGGTGGCCAGGAACCGGCATTTGCCTGTGGGACTGTCCACGGCGAGGTTCTCATCGAACACCAAACGCGCGAAAGGCGATTCGGATTTGCCTTCGGTCTCCGCGACCTCAACGGAGACCTCCTTGTCGAGGAGCGGCTCCAGATTCGGGCCGACCACTTGGATGCGCACCGGATATTTGCCGGGCTTCAACGCGTCGCGATTCACCAGGACCGCTTCCAGGCGTACCTTCGTCCCGCGATACACATTGATAGGCTCCACGAAGAGACACAGGCGCACCTTTGATGCCATATCCTGGAAGGCCTCGAGCATTCCCGGCTTGGGTTCGCGGAAATAGCTGGTGATGCCGCAGCCGTGGTACCATGCGTCCACTATCTGCGTGGAGGTGAAATCGCCCACGAGATTCGGATTGGACATCCAGGTGTTGTAATCATCCAGCGCGTGTTTCGCCAGGTTCCGGTGGCTGTCTTGAAAGTAATCCTCCGGTCGCGCCCAGCACTGGTCCAACCGCAAATTCTTCCACTCCGAGAGGAACCAGTCCAATTCCGCTTTGTAGTTGCGCGCGTCGGCTGTGTGTTCCAGGCCAAGCTGCTCGAAATTGCGTGCGTATCGCGGGAAGTCCATCGCGCCGCACACGCCATACTCCGAGAGCAACACGGGGCCGCCGCGCTTCTGCATTTCCCTCAGGTTGTCTTCATTTACACCCCAGAAACCGCCGCCCCCCTGTTTGTTGCCGAACGTCCGCATGGCCCTCATGTCACCCTCCGAATGCGGGAAAAACGGATAGGCATGGAGGTCCCACAGAGCCGACTTTTCCCAGACTGCCGAGCCGGGATTGCTCCAACTGCCGATGCTGTTGTCCCCGTCAAACCCTCCGGAACTGCGCAAAACGATCCGGCTCTCGTCCAGCTCGCGGATGAACTGCAGGGATTCGACCGCACGGCGGGACAAGCGTCCCTTCCCCACCTCGTTGAGCAGCGACCAGATCACCACGCTGGGGTGATTCCGGTCACGCCGAATCACCTCGGTCACGCTATGGTCCCAGCGCTTCTCCAATTCGGGCGATTCCGCCGGCCCTTTGGCCCCGAAATGTTCCTCGCACACCAGCAGGCCCATCTCATCACAGACGTCGAGTTGGCGGGCCGGAATGGCCGCGCCGCAATGCATCCGCACGATGTTGAAACCGGCGGCCTTCATGTTCAGCACGTCCCGGCGGATCAGGTCCTCGTCGTAGGGAACGGTCTGCGCCCCGGGATAATTCAGGATGGTGTAAAGGCCGCCGTGCGGGTAGATCCGCCGGCCGTTCATCCGGAAGTAGCCGTTCTCAAACCGGAAATCCCGGAACCCGCAGCGCACGGAGCGATCATCCATGGATTGGCTGCCGGCAACCTGCACACTGGCTGTCACCCGATAGAGATACGGATCATTGAGTTCCCAAAGCCGGTGGTGCGGCACGCGCAACTGCATTTCCAACCGCGTCTCCCCGGCGGCAAACTCCCGCTCACAACCGGCCTCCGCCACCGATTCCCCGCTAACAGCCGGCGCCATGGTCAACCGGACGCGCCCGGACACGGGTTTTTCGAGCGCGCTGCGCAACTGCATGCGGACCCGCACCTCACCCGTCGTCCAGTCCGGAATGACATGCACATCCTCGATGCGCACGGCGGGCGCGACCAGCAACTCCACGGAATCAATGATGCCGCCGGTGTGATAGGCATTGTCCACCGGCTTCGGATACTGGCGGCGCCCAAGGGGGGCGTTGCTCAGACTGATGCCATCGATCGCTTCATTGGCCGGGTTCAACACGCGCACGGCCAGGCGGTTGGGACCGCCGCTCTTGACCGCGGGAGTCGCGTCCAGAACAAACGATTCTTGTGATCCCTCATGGCTGCCTATCAGAATCCCGTTCACATACACGTCTGCCAGATAGTCCACCGCGCCGAACCGCAACAGATAGCGCCCGCCTGCATGAGGGTTTGCGGGAGGCGTGAAATCCCGCCAATACCAGGCCAAACCGTGGTAATCGGGATATACGTCCTGAATGACGCCGGGCACCTTGGCTTTCTTGGCGTCGGCCTGCGGCGCCTTGAACCACTGCTCCTGCCGCCCCACGTTTTTCGGATCCAGGCCTAACAGCCAATCGCCGCCGTCCAACGGAATCCTTTCCGTCAGGGCGACCCCGCCATTACCGGCGGGCAATGCCTTCTCCGCCCCGTGCAGAGGAGTGATGGCCGGAAGGAACAAACAAAGGAGGGTCAACAGGATTCCCGGATGCTTCATTCCCGCGAACAGCGCGGGCTTGCTCATGTTTCGTGTCGTTGTGTGTTTCATTCGGCTCATGTGTTGTCTTGTTGCGTGTTTCATTTGAGAGTGGCGTGTTCAGTAGTTCACGTCGATGATCGCCGTGCCTTTCATGCCGTGCAGTCTCACGATTTCCTTGCCAGGGTCGAAGTCGTTCCACGCCTTGCCGTTGACCGTGACGCTTTTGATAGGCGCGGACTTGGGATGGCGCAGGCGCAGCCGGACTTCGCCGGGCGGATTGCGCGTGGGCAGCTTCACCGTGGCCGTGATTTTGCCGTGGTCCGCGTCGGAGACAATCTCGTAGTCCAGCGTGCCGAAGTGGGTGGGTGCGTTCTTCACGGAGATTTTCTTGCCCTGCTCCAGCCAGACCCTGGGCGTGGCGCGAGCCAGCCAGAGGTTGCGGTTGTCTTCCATGACCAGCAAATTGCGGAAGCGATAGAGGAAGGCGGCATCCTCGAAGATCTTGTCGGGCGGACCGGCAAACGTGTGTTCGTTGAAGACATATCCATCGTTGGGAACGATATGGATGGCATAGCTGTTAAAAAAGGTGCGCAGGAAGGCCGGGATGTCATCGCCGTCCAAATGGGCCTCCGCCGTTTTCTGGATTCCGACCTGATGCTGCCAACCGCCAAGAAACCACGGGGCGGAACCGGTACGCGGATTGTCCACCAGCAAGCGGTCTTCCAACACATCAAGATATCCCTGAACACGCACATCGTCGATCGATAACAGTTTTGCCGTGCTTATCAGGGGTGTGGCAGACAGGTCGGTCTCAAAGGTCAGCGGCCCCCAATGGCCCCCGGACCCGTCCCGCTGCCAGCCCCAGGCCCCGGTGCCCAGTCCGCGCATGTAGCAGCCGAACGGAATCACGGAGTGGTATGTGCCGTCGCGCACCTGAACGACCGGCGACAGCGCGATGGAGCGCTCCGCTGCTGTTAGGAGATCCTTGCGATAGGCCTCCGCCTCGGCCGCGAGTTTGGCGCCCTGGGCGGGATCGATTTCGCTGAGCGTCGCCGCCCAACGCGACACCGAGGCGCAATAATAGGCCTCGCTCCAATACCATTGCAGGAACAATCCGCCGCTGTCCGGTGTCGCCTGGTGCGCCGGTTGGAGGCCTTTGCACCAGAGACGCCCGCCGCCGGGAATCGAGTCCGCAAGGAAGCGGCGTTGACGCAGCATCCATTCCGCATTGGCCTGAATGCGGGGCGCGGAGGCTTTGAGCCACTCGCGGTCGCCGGTCACCCAGTAGTGTTCTGTTAGAGCCCATCCGATGCAACCCGGCCCATAGGCATGGACCCCGTCCATGTGGCCGCCGACACCTGGAGCGCCTTCCGCCAAGGTGAGGCAGCCCATGCCATCGGAAAAGACCCCGGTCGGCCGATCCGGCAACGAGCCGGGGTGCTGGCCGTCCCGGCCCGGTTCCGCCCGCGGTTGCATCGGCAGGGAGACCCATTGGTCGAAGCCGTCCGCGGCGGCCTGATGCAAGCCCATCACGTCCAGTGCCGCGAGGATGATATAGGTCTCCGCGGCAAGGATGCCGTATTGATAATCGTTGAACCACAAGCGGCCGTTCTGCGGGTTCTTCCCGCAATGGCGCAGCAAATGCCAGGCGCCCAGGTTCCATTGGGCTGTTAGGCGCTCGCACGGGACCACCACCTGCATCGGCGGTTCGGAGCCTGCCGGCGGTTTGGGATGGGGCGGCAGGCTGGCGACCTCCCGACGCTGTATCCCTGCGACGGCACCCTCCCAGGTCTGCTCCTCGTGGACGCGTGTCTGCTGGCGAATGGTGCTCAGTTTGCGGGTTTCGAGTTCCTTAATAAACTCGTGGGCGCTGGCTGCCTGCGAAGCGAGAACGATGGGCGCTTGCACGGGACTTGGCGATGTCGTTGCCGCGGAATCGGAGTAGAAATGCCACACGCCGCCATTGCCCAGCCCGTCCGCGTGGGGATTGCCGGCATGCAGCGTGCCCAGCACGTCGTTGGTTAGATTCCAGACCCGGCCCTGTCCGCCGGTCTCGGTGATCACGAATCCGAAAATTGTCGTGTCGCAGTTGTGGGTGCCTTTGGGGCCGACGACCAGGGAAATCATGTCGCCGGGAACCACGGCGATCCCGGCCAATTTCCGCGCGTCTGCCTCGGCGGGGATCACCTGCGAGCCGGTACCATCGGTCACGCCTTGGGCCAGGTTTTCACGGCCCGTCTTGGCATATCTAACAATCATCCAGGCGATCCCGTCGCCGCCGTTCTGGCCATGAGCGACGCTGGCTTTGACCGTCACCTGTCCATTGATGGGGCTGCGCCAACCGGTGGCCACCTCGCGGTCAGCCCCGGGATGCATGGCCAGGCTTCTGGCCGGGATGGTGATGCCGTTCACGGCAACCGGTTTGTCGGCCGGGTTGCCGCCGAACCACGGGCATGCATCACTGCCCCAACCTAGCAAGTCCGCACTGCCGGCGATGGAAAGCATTCTTGTCGTCAGCGGAATTCCCGCAACAGGCAGAGCCGTTGCGGATTGGGATGGTGGTTGCGACGTGCGGCGAACAAAGAAGCCATACTCCGGTGCGAGGATCGGCCCGTTCTCCAAGTCCGCGACCAGGAACGAGAAGTTGCCCGCCTGGGTCCACAGCGTGACGATGGTGCGTGCCACATCCTCCTGCTGGCTGGTGTAGGGTTGTACTTTCCGCCAACTTGAGGTGCCCATATATGACAGACTGAGTTTCATGCCGCGCCGGGCGGCGCCCTTGCCGGTGGACCGCCACGAGCGCTCATCTATCACCGCCGTTCCGGCATCGCCCGTGATCGGGAGCAGTCCGGCCACCGCGCCGTCGTAGGTTTCGATTCTCCCGCTATAGTCCTTCTCGGCGTTAGTCTTGTCGAATCCCCATTCGATTTCGACCTCCATCTTTTTCCAGACAGCCTCTACCAGCACCCGCACCTGCGGCACGTCATAGTCCGCGGCGGTCTTTACGCCGCTGACGCTGAGCACAATCCCGCAGGTGGCAACCGGCAGATCATAAAGATAGGTGTTTCCATCGCCGGACACGAGCGGCTTGACGGGCTTTTGCGCGGCTAACAGGTTGTTCCACCACGAGCTGGCGCTGCCCTGGTTGTCCAACGTCGTGATGGCCAAGTCCCCGGGCGCGGGCCGGTGCCTGACATCCGCAGCCCAACTCAACTCGAGTTTTTTCACCGGGCGGATTTCCTCCCAGAGCAACCCGCACAACACCTGCCTGATCGCCGGCGCGTTCACGTCCGCGGGTTTGCTGAGCGGTTGTTTGGCGAAATGCATCAGTGCCAGCCAACTTTCCGGCGGGTTCTCCCCTGCCTCGCGGTCCGCACGGTATTGATAGGCGCTTGAAGCAATATCGACGGGTTGACCGACGGGCCTGTCGAGATTGGCGGACGAAAGATTCGCGGACGGTTCCGCTGCCTGGACGCTCATGGCCAACGCCGCGAAGCAACAGTGGATGATTGGTATCCTCATCGTGGTCTTGTTGTTCATGTGTTTTCTGGTTCGTTCATCCTGGTCCTAGTCCTTCACGTTTGCTTTGCCCTTTGGGAAGAAGACAAACGGTTCGCCGCCGATGCCCTTGGCGGGATCGAACAGGTCGAGCAAGGGTGTGAGGGGTTCGCTGGCGTTGTCCGCGCTTGAACCCAGCAGCAAGGGCCCGCGGAAGAACCTCGTGGCGCCGGGCGACTTGTCGGGATGAAGTGCGGGCTGCGGTCCCGATTCCTGTTGGAATTGCACCTCGATGACCATTCCCGCCGCCGCTTGCACCTGGATCTCCGCGAACGATCCATCGAAACGCGGCACCACCTTGCTGCCATTGACTGTTACCTGAAGACTGCTGCGCACCGCCCAGGAAGGCACCAAGAAGCGGAGGCACTTGGGCTTTGCCACCTGGCTCTCAAGGACATCAAGCCGAACGGTGCCGGCGTGGGGATAACCGGTTTTTTCGCGCACCTTGCAGGTCCCGTCGGAGAACCGCAGCACCGCAGTGTTGTCCGCGTAAAACGCAAGAATCACCGTGTCGCGATCCATGAAATAACTATACTGGATGGCCCGGGCCAGCCCTTCGCCGCCTCGCATCGAACAACAGAACGGCGCCTCCTTATATTCTTTCGCGCGGCAAATCCCATTTGCCCCGACACATGGCCCCGTGCCAAACCCGCCGTTGCGCAGTTGCCCGGGCAACAATCCGTTGAACAATATCAGATGGGCGTCTTCGAGGTAGGACGCTTTCCCGGTGAGCCGCCAGAGATTAACCGTTAGAATGAAGGAATCAACGACGGCGCAGCCCTCCGTCCACTCCGGCCGGTTGAACCAGTTGTAATTCTCATAGGTTTCCGTCATTGCCAGGTCGCGATACTGTTGGTAGAGCCGCTCGGCAAACGCGAGGTCTTCCGGCCGGCGCTGCAACTCATACCAGCGCAGAATGCCGGTCGTTGCGGACAGCATCGAATGAATCTGCGCGTTGATCCTGACCAGGTCCAGCGCATGGTACCTGGCGATCATGGTTTCTATCGCCGCCTTGAGTTCCGGCGACGGAACCTGCTCGTAGGTCCGCGTGATTCCGTCCAACAGAAGAAAGAGCTGCCCGGTGTCAGCGCCTGACAGGCGCCAGTTCACCTTGGCAGCAGCCTCGGAGTCCACCCGGTAGAG
>JAPLUI010000188.1 GCA_026397725.1 Verrucomicrobiota bacterium
CATTCAGAAATTAGGTAAAATGATGGAGGGTAAAATGATGGAAGAAAAGATCGGAACTCCAGAGCACAGAAGCCCGATTCCAGTTCTTCATCATTTTACCCCTCATCATTTTACCAAATACATTCCATGCTAACATGCAGATCTTCATGCGAAACTCGGCCCACGATCCAACCGGGAATAACCCATGATGAAGGAGCACAGGGTTTCAACCACCGGAGGTGCCCGGACCGGAAATAGTCCGTCAGATTCTCAAGCCATCAATCCGCACTGCAAATGCATTCGCATTGGCATTGAAATTGCACCTTGGCTTCCGAGGGAGACATGGTCCCGGTTTTTCCGGAGTTTTGAACACCCCAGACTGGGACTGGGACTGGGACAGCGGCAGCTTGCTGCCGCTGTTGCCTCGCCAGCCTGCTGGCGAGGGAGGATCGCGTTTCGCACACCACCATCCCGCTCCAACAAGACCCTCCGCAGCAGGCTGCGGAGGCCACAGCGGCAGCAGGCTGCCGCACTCCGGGCTTTGCGCAAAATAAACAGTGATTTCGCGTAATGGTCATTGCCCGATCAAAGGTGAGCAGCCATCCTGCGGGTCCAACCACGTCAACCGGGCCACATATCCGGCACGGCTGCCGTGGTTGGCACCTCCCCGGCTCCCATCAGCCAACCAACCAATACTAACAAACAACATTGCCCTTGCCCACCAGGCAAGGCCTCCAGCCATCCCGGGTTATCCCCAACCAACCAACCAATGAAAACGACACCCCCCGATTCCAATCCATCCCGGCGCTGGCCTCTCCGCCTCGCCGCCAAAGCCGCCGCAGCAATGGCAGTCCTGCTGTTAGGCACCGGCACGGCCTCCGCCGGCCTCGTGCTCGAATTGAAACCCGGAGACTACGATACCTCGACCCACCGGTGGTCGATTGCCGACGGCACTATGGCTGGCGACTATTTCCAATGCAATTGGAGTTTCCCTGCGAAGGGCCTGCTTGGCAACCCTGGCTCAGCTACCGGCTACCAGATGCTTGACTTCACGGCCAACGGCACCCTCCTTGGCGGCCCGCAATGCCCGACTTCGCTCGGCGGCGACAATCCCAAGACCATTGAGGCCTGGTGTTTCCAACCCACGGGAGTCAACGGGGATTGGCAGACGATCTTCGACCTCAGCCGCCAGAATGGTGCGAACAACAGCCACTTTGCCTTCTGCAACGGGGGGTACGGACAGGCAATCGAGGCCCGACCCGATAATATCGGATGGAACGCCAACAATTCCGTCCGCCAGGGCAAATGGGTGTATCTGGTTGCCAGTTGCGGCGGCGGGACGGTCAACCTCTATGTCAATGGCGTGCTTGACAAGACTTTGTCACGCGTCTTCGCCACCGAGTCGGGCGGCAGGATGAGCATCGGCATGATGCCGTGGTGCAATTCCAACGAGCCCGCCTACAGCACAAATGGCGCCGACGGCTGGAATCAGTATCGGGGCTACCTGGGTGCCATCCGCGTCTATGACGAGGCCCGGACGGGTGTTCAGGTTGAAGCTGACTATAACTCGGGCGCCGTCAACTACGGCGAGGCCGGAGTGGCACAGTGGAAGATCACCTCGTCGGCTCCAGGAGCCGGATTCGGCGGCACCATCAGCCCGCTCGGTGACATCTATTGTGCGCCGGGAGCCACCTTGTCATTCACCGTCACGCCGGATCAATACTACGATGTGGCCAGCGTGCTTACGAGCACCGTTGGCGACGTGTTGGCAGGTCCTGCCACCCAGACCTACGCGATGACCACCGTGACTGCGGCTGACACGATTGATGCCAGCTTCACCGCATGGGAACTAACAGAAATCACCGGCACTGTCACGGACGGCACTACGGGTCTTGCCGGTGTCACGGTGACCGCAACCGGCAACCGCGGACCGTTCCCCGCCATAACGGGCGCTGGCGGCACCTATTCGATTCGCGTTCGGCCGGGTGATACCTACACCGTGACCGCCGCCAAGGTGAGTTACATCATGGACGTTGCCAGCCTGTTGGCTGGCCCAATCGACGGGCTCACCGGCAAGAACTTCACGGCCACCTACGTCCAGCTTCCGCCCCATGGGATGTTTCCCGACGCGCCCTTCATCGGTGCGTACGGAACGGGTGACACTTGGAACCTCGGCACCAAGTTCACCACAGGTCCAGACCCGGTTCAGGTAACCGAATTGGGAACATGGGACTACAACCGCGATGGGCTAAATAACAGCCATCCAGTCGGTATTTTCGATGCCAGCGGCAACTCGATCGTCACGGTCACTGTGCCGGCGGGAACCGCCGCCGTGCTTATCGGCGACTGGCGCTACGTTTCATGTGGCGTTGTCACTCTGGCACCCAACACCACCTACACCCTCGCAGGCAATGTCAATGGGGATGAGTGGATGGAAGCAGACAAACGGGGCTTTGCTCTCCCTTATTTCAGCGGATTCACCTCGCTGGGAGCATTTGCCACAGGGAATGCGTCCTTCGTCTGTCCTGGGCCTGGGACGGGTGGATTTCAATGGCATGCCGCTCCAGATGTGACCTACAATGTTAACATGATCGGCATCACGGTTGCGCCACCTCCGACGAGGACCATCTCCGGCAGCGTGAAGACCGAGGGCGGGGTCGTGATTGAAGGTGCCTCAGTGACGCTGAAGAACGGGGCGACGGTGGTCGCCGGACCTGTGACCAGCAACACGGACGGCATGTACAGTCTTGATGCCAGTTTCGCGGATGGCGACACCTGCACGGTTTCCGCATCCAAACTGGGCTTCCTGCCGGGGACCCTCGCCGTGCCGATTGCCACGGACGTGATGACTTATCCGGATAGCAACCTCACCCTGGCGACCGACCCGAGCTATGATCCGGACCTCATTTTCTCCATGATGGTTGAATCGCTTGCCGGTCTCACCCCAGGCAACCCGACCGGAAACCGGGCCACCGTGTATCCCGTGGGCGGCACGATGGTGGCGCTGAATTCGCCGAAGGTGATTGATGTCGATGGCCTGAACTGGGAGCAGAACACCTACAGTTCTGCTGACGGTTACCGCTTCGTGGCACCGGAAAACGCCCCGAGCGGCCAGTATTCCGCCGCGATCCCCGCCAGCGGCGTCAGCGTGGTCGCCGTCGTGCAGCCGAACTACGTTGTTGTGGGCGGTGAGCCTCGCGGCGAAATCGTTGACCTGTTCTACAGCGAACTGTTCCTGGCCGTCAACCATGGCAACGGCGAAGTCATCGTCAATTGGAGAGGCTACAGCCAACACAACACCGGCTACTTCATCCCGAACGGCCAGAAGACCATTCTCTGCCTCGTGGTTCAGCAGACTGGCGAGATGGCGCTGTATGCCAACGCCGCGCAAGTCTGGACGGCTGCCAGCGGTGTGAACTACTCATCGCTGCAACAATCCGGGCTGGGTGGCAATGCCAAGACCATCACCGTCGGACGAAACGACTACGATGGCTGGTCGATATTCAGCGGCAACCTCGGTGACGTTATGCTCTACAAGACGGCGATTGATAATACCAAGCGCACTGAGTTGCAGAGTTCCCTGGCCACCAAGTTTGGCATCACCTTGCCGGTCCTCCACACGATTACGGCGAGTCCCCCCATCGATGGCTCTGGCACGATCAGCCCGAGCGGGGATGTTGATGTCGTGGAAGGCCAGGACAAGACCTTCCGCTTCTATGGGACTGCCGGGTTCGTGGATGTGGTGACGGTGGACGACGTGCCCGAACCGGGCCACCCCACCAGCTACACGTTCTTCAACGTGACAGGTCCCCACACCATCTCGGCCACCTTCACCGTAGAACCTGCGCCGGCGAACGACAACTTTGCCGGTGCGATTGATTTGACTGGCGCTGAACCCGGGCAAACGGGTGACGCCACCGCCGGCACCCAAACCGGAACCAACAATATTGCGGCCACCGTGGAAACGGGCGAACCGGATATTTACGGGGCTAACAACACGGTCTGGTTCAAATGGACCGCCCCGGCGAACGGTAATTTCACCTTCCGCACAGCGGGCTCAACCGCCCTCGCTGGTGGTGAATGGGATTCGATGATTGGCATTTATACCGGGACCTCGGTGGGTGCGCTGACGGCGGTTCCCGGCAGTGGCACACCGAAAGATAACGGCTTTGCCGAAACCATGACCGTGGCGGTGACCGCCGGTACCACCTATTACATTCAAGCCGCTGGATTTGGAAATGCGAAGGCAGCGAACATCCTCCTCACCTGGTCCTTTGTCGGTGCCGGCGGCAGCTATGCCGACTGGGCCAGCACCAACGCGCCCGGCCAAACCCCGGGTGAAGACTACAACAATGACGGGGTGGACAATGGCATCGCCTACTTCATGGGCGTAACCGGCCACGCCACCAATCCGGGCCTGGATGGGACCAACACGGCCACCTGGCCGATGAGCGCGACCTTCAGCGGCAGCTATGAGGTTCAAACCTCGCCCGACCTCAACACGTGGACAAACGTCACCCCGAAACCCACCCCTGCGGACGGCAATCTGAAATACACGCTGCCGTCCGGCCTGGGCACGCAGTTCGTCCGTCTGCTCGTGATCCCCAATTGATTCGCACCGCCTCTGAAGACTGAAACTCCTGGCGCTTCTTGCAAGCGCCCGGAGTTGGTGCCAGACTGGATGAGATCGCGGATCGCGGATCGCAGATGGAGGATGAATGAAGATCCTCCACGCTCCGCAATCCATCACCCAAGGCAGCCACTGATCACTATAACTACAACTGATAACGTCTAACTGATAACAGATAGGTTCTGCTGCGAACAGGCAGGCAGGCAGGATTTCCGGAGTGAATGGGTTTTCTCCCGGAATGCAGGGGTCGCCGATCGGAGGATCGGCGGCCCTTCTTTTGTGTAAGGAGCCGTAAATAGATAAACATGGCGTTAGAAGTTTGATCATTCAGAAAACAGGTAAAATGATGGAGGG
>JAPLUI010000580.1 GCA_026397725.1 Verrucomicrobiota bacterium
CACCAGCCGCCCCTCCACCCTGAACAACTGGTAGGTGTTGGCAGCCCACGACGAGGATGACGTGTATTCCGTCCCGTCATACGTCCGGATCTTGGCCCCCGGGGCTATCGTCAGCGTCGCCCCCGCCGCGATCACCAGCGGACTGCCCGTGTTGGCCGTCCCGTCGCAATTGATCCAGTAATCCCCCGCAGGGAGGGTGGTGTCTGTTTCGATCCGGTGGCCTGCGGTGGCCAGGGCGAACTCGTAGTGGTTGCCGGCCAGGGTGAAATCTCCCCGATCAAACTCAAAACAATCCCAGCGGCCTGAGAAATCGAAGGCGATTTCGTTGTTCACGACATCGACCTGATCGACGATCCAGTACCCGATGTTGTTGATGAGCAAGGCCCGGCCGTTGGTGGAGAACGTGGTGTTGCCGAGGGAGAGGTTGAAATCGGTGTTGAGGTAAAGCGCCGTGGTATTGGACTGGAACAGGGCATACTCGATGTACAAGTCGCTAGCGGCCTGGTGGCGGACCGCGGTGGTGAATCCCTCGAAGCTGGTGCTCTTCTCCGCCGTCCCCCAGATCCCCAGCGAGCATTGGCCGGAGGTGTCGATCGCCACGCGGAGTCGGTTCGCATCCGCGCCACTCGTCTTGAACTCGCAACCGGTCACCGTGACGGTCGAGGTGTCTCCGGCGCGGATGAAGCCCACGTTGGCACCGCTTGAGGTGGTGGTGCCGCTGAAGCGGCACTCGGTGAATGTTCCCGTTCCGCTTCCCGCGAACTGGATCGTTGCGCCATCGACGTTGTGATCGAGTTCAAACCCGACGCGCTCCGCGACCACCCCCCCCCGCACAAGGAAGAGCGCCCGCGCCGGATTGGATTGCCGCAGAATCGCCCCAGTCGGAATCGTCAGGGTGGCGCCGGCATTGACCGTGATGGTGGCGGCACTGTTATCGATCGTGTATTCCCCGACCTTGAAGGTGAAATTCGAGCTGATGACCGCCGGCAACACGAGGTTGCCCGCGACAAACAGGTTGCTGCCGTTGCCGCTGAAGGTGATCCCGGAGATATCGACCAATTCGTTAGCATAAGAAACCCGGAACGCCCGGTCCACGTTCGAGATGGCGCTCCCGGCCGCCGAGAAGCTCACCATGTCGTGCGTGTAGAGGCCATAAGACTCCGGCACCACGCTGGTCGCGGTAATGGTCGATTGGTTAAACGTCAGCGCCTTCACGGATGGTACCATCACCGCAGTCATGCAATTTGTGAAAGTCGAGCCCGTAACGCTGAGATCGCCGGTGGCCGCGGTGAAATCAATCCCGGGCCGGCAATTGGTAAAGGTCGATCCGGTGACAGTTAGATTGGCGCCGGTCGCGTTGAAATTGATGCCGGTCGCGCCGGTGAATTGCGATGCCACCACGGTGAGGGTCGCGCCGGCGACCCGGAACCGGATCCCGGTCGCATCGGTGCCGTTGGCGAACGAGCAATCGCTGGTGGTCGCCGTGGCCCCGTCCAATTGCACCGCCAAACTGTGACCCGAAAAGTCGATCTTCCCGAGTTGGGCCGCCGTGGTGCCTTGGATGTGGACGCCGGTTGGAAACCCGGCAACTGAGTTCCGGACGGCAGTCGGCGAGGCACTGGATTTGAGCGTCGAGGTGCCCTGCACATCGATTGCCTTCGCCACCGCCGGTGTCGCAGCGGCACCGGTGCTTAGTTGCGCTCCCTTGAGATCCAGCGTCGAGGCCCCCGTTAGAAGGATCAGGCAGGTGTCCGCCGCGTAAGCCGCGGTATGTTTGACCGCCACCGTGGTGTTCTGGAGCGTCAACTGCCCGCTCCCCTGGAGCGTCACGGCGGTCTTGCCCCCGGCGGTGCTGTTGGATGTCAGCAATTGGAACGCGGCCCCGCTGGCCGCAACCGTCCCGGCAATCTGCAGGGTCGCCTTGTTGCCATACTTGCTGCTGACGGCAACCCCCGGCGCAATCGTCAAGGTCACCCCGGCCGGCACCACCAGCGGACCAGAGAAATTGTCGATCACGTATGGCTCCGTGGTGACCGACCAAGTGGCATTCGCGGCCAGCGTGCCGCTCACCTGGAGCCCATGCGCCGCCGTCCCGGCCAGCAACATGGCGGCAGCCGCCACTCCACGAAAAATGCGTCCACTCAAAATGTGTCCAATCGGGTTCCTGTTCATTTGCAAAATTTTCCTCTCTGTGTTTTGGGTAAGGATTCTCAACTGCGGCGGCCGGAGGTTCAATTCCGGCTCACGGCTCCTCGACGCGGACCCGATAGAATCCGCGCCGGCTCTCGTCCGCCCGTTCCACCGGCACAATTCCAAACGGCGAGCCATCGGCGGTCGTCCGCCTGGCCTCCCGCACCGCTTCAAGAGGCGGCACCGGCGGCGGAGCCGTCTCATCGCCGGCCACCTTGCCCGGCGCCCAGGTTTCAAGATCCGCGGACTCCTCGACCGTGTAGGAAAGCGCCGGATCGACGGGGCCCACCCCCACATACGCATGCTCATCCTCCACCTTCAATGTCACTTGGGGTGCTCTGGGATTTCCCCCAGACCCGCCACCAAATGGGATCGACCACGCAACCGTAGCCAGCAAACAGCCTCCGACAACCAACAGCCCAACACGCTTCCAGCGGACCGATACGTTCCAAACCGTAATTTTCATTACAACAGTTATTGTTGAACCCAGCAGCCCGGTCACGAAGTGGCCAGCTATCACCACGGGGCACGGAAAGGGGGAATATCAAGCCATGGCCAAGTTGTCAAACGGGAAATTCGACATCGGGAAATTTTGTGGTGGGGGAGAATTTGACAGGGCGTTTGGTGTAGGAGTCACCAGCCGGGCCAGGCGTGCGAGATGAGGCGGCCGACCGTACTGATTGATTGCTGGGGAGGGACTGCGATCCGTGCAAGACACTCGTCCCGGGCATGACCAACTTGTCGCGGAATTGTCCGGGTTGGCCAAGGTGCGATCCGCACCCTGGCTTTGTCTCAGGCGTGGGCACCCGAGAAGGCAACTTCCTGGCAGTCAGGGTTAGCCCATGCAACCCGGAAGGAAAGCTGCCGCCCAAAAACCCCAAGAACATTCCTTGGCATTACCCAACGAATGGGTATGCTCAGCGGTAAGGATTTCTCTTCGAATGGACGGTGCTGGGATCTTTCCTTTACTTCTCATGGGAGCTGTGTTGCGGAGCGCCGGCTTCAGCCGGCGTGTCTGCATGGAGCACGGGCTTGCCTGGCCTTGGTAACTGCAGCGAAGTAGGCCATTGGCGCATGCGAGCGGGGCACCCATCATCCTTGGCTCGCCGGCTGAAGCCGGCGCTCCGTTGCTTGCGCCGTGGCGCAGCAGGAGCGGCCCTCTGGCGCGGGCCGATCGGTGGATGAAAA
>JAPLUI010000279.1 GCA_026397725.1 Verrucomicrobiota bacterium
CACCCCGCTTTGGCTAAACCGTTAGAGCGGCGGGGTTCCCATGAGGCACGCCGAAGATTTCAACATTCAACATTCAACTTCCAACATTCAATGATCAAGTAAGACCAAGAATTGTCACAGCCGCGTCCATTCTTATACTTGAAAATTGAATGTTGAATGAGTGGGATGAGCTTTAGACAGGGATTTTCCTGCCTGAATCATTCTTTTCGCTTGTGTCTCCTTGCGTCTTGTAGCCTTGTGGCTTGCGTCTTCAGTCCCCCATGCCACCCGCTCTCACCCTCATCAAAGCCGGCACCGGCGTCCTCACCAAGGCGGACGACGGCACGCTGGATCGCGCCGCGCTGGTGCATCTCGTGGCGGCCATCGCCGGTCTGATGGATGCCGGTCATCGCTGTTTGTTTGTCTCCTCCGGCGCGGTCGGCTCGGGGCTTTCCGCCTTGGGCCTTGCCGAGTATCCGCCAGACACCGCCACCCGCCAAGCCTGCGCCGCAGTGGGTCAGGCGCGGCTCATGCAGACCTACAGCAGCCTGTTTTCCAACTTCGATATCACCATCGCCCAGGTCCTCCTCACCGCCGCCGACCTCGGCACTCCGGAACGCGCCGCCTTCGTCAGCGACACGTTCCGCCGCCTGCTCGTCGAGCCACGCATCCTCCCCATCATCAACGAAAACGACTCCGTCGCCGTCGAGGAATTGAAATTTGGCGACAACGACATGCTCTCCGTCCGCGTGGCCAAACTCACCCATGCCCGCCGCGTCATCCTGCTTACCAGCGTGGATGGTTTGCTCGATCCGAAAACCAACGCCCTCATCCCCGAGGTTGCCGATGTCGACAGCGTCTTCCGCCACGTCCGTGGAGACAAAGGCCGCTTTGCCATGGGCGGCATGGCCTCGAAGCTGGCCGCCATCAAATTCGCCGTCGCGGCCGGAATCGAAACCCACATCGCACACGGCCGCCACCCCGAGCGGCTCGCCGCCATCCTCGCCGGCCACGGCCTCTCCACCCGCTTCCACCCCCACATTTAGGAAGAGGACAGAGGACAGAAGACAGAAGACAGAAGACCAGGAAGGCACCGCTCCTTGCTTCCCATCACTCCCATCACTCCCATCACTCCCATCACTCCCATCACTCCCATCACTCCCATCACTCCCCCAATGACTGATGCCATCCTCCAAATGGGTCGGCAGGCCCGCGCCGCCGCCTACCGTCTCGCCCAGCTCGGCAGCGATCAGAAAAACACCATCCTCCGCGCCATGGCCGCCGCCCTCCGCCACGCCACCCCGGAACTCCTCGTCGCCAATGCCCTCGACATGGCAGCCGCTGCCAGCCGCAACCTCACCCCAGCGATGCTCGACCGCCTCCGCCTCGATGAACCCCGCGTCGAAGCGATGGCCGCCGGCATCGGGCAGGTTGCCACCCTGCCCGACCCCGTCGGCCAAATCATCGGGTCCTGGCAACGCCCCAATGGCATTCGCATCGAACAAGTCCGCGTGCCCATCGGCACCATCGGCATCATCTACGAGAGCCGCCCGAACGTCACCTCCGATGCCGCCGTCCTCTGCTTCAAGACCGGCAACGCCACCATCCTCCGTGGCGGCAGCGAGGCGATCCACTCCAACCGCGCCATCGCCGCAGCCCTCCAGGCCGGTGGCACCGCCGCCGGGCTTCCCGAGCACTCGATCCAATTGATCCCTTTCACCGACCGCGAAAGCGTGGCCGTGCTCGCCGGGATGGACCGCTGGCTCGACCTCATCATCCCCCGTGGTGGCAAAGGCCTCATCGAAACCGTCGTCTCCCTCGCCCGCATGCCGGTCATCAAACACTATGAAGGCATCTGCCACCTCTTCGCCGATGCCCACGCCGACCTCGCCATGGCCGTGGCCCTCACCGTGGATTCCAAAACCCAGAAATGCGGCGTCTGCAACGCCCTCGAAACCCTTCTCGTCCACCGCGACCTCGCCCCCGGCTTCCTGCCATGCGTGGCCGCCGCCCTCCGCGCCAAAGGCGTCGAACTTCGCGGCTGCGACACCACCCGCGCCGTGCTAACCGACATCGCGGCCGCCACCGCCGCCGATTGGCGTACCGAATACCTCGACCTCATCCTCTCCATCAAAATCGTCGATTCTCTCGACCAGGCCATTGCCCACATCAACGAATACGGGTCCCACCACACCGATGCCATCGTCACCGACGACGCGGCCACCGCCGGACGGTTCCTCCGCGAAGTCGATTCCGCCTGTGTTTTCCACAATGTTTCCACCCGTTTCGCCGATGGCGGAGAATTCGGATTTGGCGCGGAAATCGGCATTTCCACCGACAAACTCCATGCCCGCGGCCCGATGGGCTTGCGCGAACTCACCTCCTACCAATACCGCGTCCGCGGCACCGGCCAAACGAAGGGGGGAAAAGCGTTATCGGCTAATGGTTAGCGGTTATCAGGAGCAGACCGCCGACCGCTCCGCCCCTGTCCCCTGTCCCCTGTCCCCTGTCCCCTGCCCCCTGCCCCCTGCCCCCCGTCCCCTGATCAACCGATAACCGCAATGTCCCCCATCCTCATCGGCGGCACCGTCGCCATCGACCACGTCAAAACCCCCGCGGCCGAGGCGGCAAACCTCCTCGGTGGCTCCGCTTCTTACGCGGCCCTTGCCGCCTCCTATTTCACCACCCCCGTTCACCTCGTCGGCATCATCGGCAAGGACTTCCCGCCCGAGCATCTGGCGCTTCTTGAGAGCCGCGGCATCACCCTCGACGGCCTCGAACGCTCCTCCGGCGATTCCTTCTCCTGGTCCGGCGAATACCACGAAAACATGAACGACCGCACCACCCGCCAGGTCGATATCAACGTGCTCGAAAACTGGCGCGTCAAGGTTCCCCCATCCATCGCCGGAGCGCCCGTCGTCGTCCTCGCCAACATGGCTCCGGAAAACCAAATCCAGATGCTCGACCAAATCGTGGCTGCGGCTGCACTGGCGGCTTCCAGCGGCAATTCTTCCACCGCCATGCCCTTTGTCGTCGCCGACACCATGGACCTTTGGATTCACATCGCCAATGACCGCCTGCACGATGTTCTCAGGCGCATCGACCTCCTCGTCATCAACGACCGCGAGGCCCGCGAATTCGTGGCGACCAGCAACCTGGTGGTAGCGGGACAACGCCTGCTGGCCAAGGGCCCGCGCCACGTCGTCATCAAGCTCGGCGAGTTCGGAGCCATGCTCTTTGCTGCGGGTGCGGGCTCCGGACCCGCTGCGCTCTCCGCCTCGAACTTCTTCCGCTGCGCCGCGTTCCCGCTCCATGAGGTCGCCGACCCCACCGGGGCCGGCGACTCCTTCCTTGGCGCCCTGGCCGGCCATCTTGCCGCCACCGACCGCAGCCATTTCACCTTCGGTGACCTCCGCCAGGCCGTCATTGAGGGCTCCGTCGTCGCCTCCTTCACCTGCGAAGCATTCTCCACCCGCCGCCTCCAGGAACTCACGCGGACCGACATCGAGCACCGCCGCGCATTCCTGCAATCCATCACCCACTGGCCGTGATTTTCCATTCCCAACGCCTCCCGAACCCCGAAAATCCGCCCTCCACCCGTCCTCACCCGCCATGGCATGCCCGCTTCCACCTCCCCGCCGCACCCTCAGCTCGCCTCCTATTGCCCTGAAAACCAATGAGTTACAAAATTCCAGTGGCAGTCCGCCACCCCTCGGAATGCGGCCCTCAAAAAAAAATGCTTTTTTTTGCATATTTTTCTTGCAAGGGGTGGGGTGATCGGCTTTCTTTGTCACGAAACCTCCGAGTGCGGGTATCGCTTGAGGCACATGACGAATGTGCGGCAAGGTCATCAGCCACTCGCCTAATCCAACAACAACAATTAGACTAGAACCACAATCCCCTAATCCAAACAAACTAACGTTATGAAACCATTCATTCCTTATTCATTAATCGCCGCCGCACTCGCCTGCGGCTTCGCATCCGCACAAACCACCGCCTACACCACTCCGGTGGGCTATGTCACCCACACGCTCGTGCCGGGTCAGTACAACTTGATCGGCCTGACTCTCCAGAATCCAACGGCGGTTGCTGGAGTGCTTACCGCAGAGACGGGAGGGATCCCTGGCTCGGTGAGCGCAAGCGCAGTCAACTTCGATACCGCTCTTACTGCCGGGAAGACGTACATCCTGGAGCTTCCAGATGGCACGGTTCAGGAGATTACCGCTTGGTCCGGCAGCACTCTCACCACGCCGGATGATATTACGGCGCATGTTGTTCCTGATACCACAACTTTTGCACTGCGCCCTGCGGCGACGGTTAGCAGTATTTTCGGTGCCGCGAACTCAGCGGGTTTGACGCCGTCCCCGGATGGTGATTTGACGAATGCCGATGCGGTGTTGCTTTCGACTCCGAGTGGTCTTTTGACGATTTATTACTACAATGATGGCGCGGGAACCGAAGGCTGGCTAACCGACACCGGTGACCTTGCCGCAGACATTGTGATCGCCTATCCGGATGGCCTTTTCGTGCAGCGTGCTGGCGGTAGCAACATAAATTTGGTTGTTTCGGGTGAGGTGAAGAAAGTTGCTACATCTGGTGTTCTTGCCAGTGGATACAATTACATGTGCGAGGTTGCTCCTGTCGGGTTGACTCTCGACACGTCTGGCTTGAGTGCTTTCATTACTGGCTCTGATAGTGCCACCACGGCAGACAATGTTCTGTTGCCAACCACTCCGGCTGGCAGCTATGTTACTTGTTACTTCTATGACGATGGTGCGGGAACCACAGGTTGGTTGACTGATACAGGTGACTTGGCTGGTGAGCTTCCTCTCACTCCAGGGTTCCTGATTTACAACTTAGGCGCAGACAAGCCGGTTACTGTTTCCGTTCCCGCTTTCTATTCCACACTGTGAACCAAGAAGATATCTCCCCCAACTAACAATACTACTATGAAATTGACAAAAACAATCGTGACGATGTTGGCACTTAGCGCCTCCTTCTCGTTCGCCGCAACTACTATTTACAAGGTCCAAACCGGGACAACAGCAACCTCTAATGGTATTGCGAATTCTGCTGGTTTGCAGTTTCAAAGCGCATCTGTCGCCGCTTTTGCAAGTGCGGGGCCAGGTGTGATTTCCTTCGGCTATTTCACCGTTTCCGACGCGACGCTTGCCGCAGCTACTATGCCCAGTGACTTGACAAGTGTCTTCAATAATTGGATGAATGCTACCACAACATTTAATTCCCCGGCATTGAGCCAGACGCGTGGAGTGTTCGCCGCAACTGCAATTGGACGCACTATTGATAGCGATTTCGCGGGAAAGAATATGTATGTGTTTGTCGGTAATAACACTACATACGCCAATTCCACGGAATTCTTGATCCTCAAGACGACCTTTACGTTCAATACCGCTGATTCAGGTCCAACTCCATTTACTAACACGATTACCACTGCCAATTCGGCTCCGGTTACCAATGGCCTTGCTAGTGGTGATCCTCTTTATCGCAGCCTTGGAACTGTGGTATCCGATGTGAGGACTACCGGTACCGATGTTAGTGTTACCCCAGGGTGGCAAACAGCGGTTCTTGTTCCCGAAACCTCCACTGCACTTCTTGGAGCGCTTGGAGCCCTTGGTCTTCTTCGTCGCCGCCGTTAAGGGTGGATGATTTAGAGGATTCTGTTTCCAAACCGGAGAGGCGGGCGCGAGCCCGCCTCTCTTTCCGTGTCTGTGCCGCATGGACGCATTCTTTGAATCAGCACGCGGGTGGCAGGAAGCCGCCGGACGTTCCGGTACGCGGAGCTTCGCAGTGGTGATCGGAGGGTCAAGGGTTGGTTCCGGTAGGGTGCGGCGGCCTCGCCGCGCCGTGACTTCCCCAGCGGGTCAGACCGCCCGTTGGCGGCCCATGTCCCGCGCCCCCCGCAGGTCTCCGTGGCTAAGTGGCCGTGCAATAATAACTGTCGCATGCGCATGAGGTGCACTGTAGCGGCGGTCTGTGACTACTTTTCCCCTGCGGGAAAAGTCGATGCCACTGAAAAGAGCCAAGGCGCTTTGTCCTTTCGCATCGGCGGTCATAGACGCGCCGCTACAAATTACGATTATTCTTGCGCAGGCACTGAGCTGGCGCTGGCCGTCCAACAGGCCAGCGGACCGCTCAGGCAACCCCACCCGGCATGGTTTTGAATCTCCCGTAGGCCTCGTCCCAGGCATTGGTGTTGCTAGGTGTGAAGCTGCGGAACTCAAACGACTTGCGGATCAGCTCGCGGCCTGCCCTGAAGTCCGGCAGGTGCCCGGTGCCGATCATCTGGGTGATCAGGTTTCCGCAGGAAGTCGCTTCCACCGGCCCGGCGATCACCTCGATGCCAAGCGCATCCGCCGTGGCTCGGCTCAACAGCTCGTTTTGGATCCCGCCGCCGCCCGCATGCAGGCGGGCGAAGCGCCTGCCGGTCAGGGCGCAAATGCGCTCGTAAACCGTGCGGTATTTCAAGGCCAGGGACTCCGTGGCCACTCGCAAGACCGTGCCTTTCTTCTGCGGCACAGTCTGGCCGGTCCGCAGGCAATAGGCGCGGATCTTGTCCGGCATCCCGCCCGGGCTGGCAAACGAGGGATCATCCGGATCGATGAACGCGGTGAACGGCTCCGCCTCAAGGGCGAGTTCGGCCAGGCCAGGGTAATCGAGATCCTCGCCATCGAGTGCCCACTGGCGTTTGCACTCTTGAATCAGCCAGAGCCCGGCGATGTTCTTCAAAAAGCGCACCGTGCCTGCCACGCCCAGTTCGTTGCAGAATCCATGCGAAAACGCCCGCTCGTCGGTAATCGCGTGGTCCGTCTCGATTCCCATGATCGACCAGGTCCCCGATGACAACCACAGGTTGTCATCCGCGCTCAGCGGGATTCCCGCCACGGCGGCGGCGGTGTCATGGCTGGCGGTGGCAATCACCGGAATCCCCGTCGCGCCGATGGCTCCCGCCACCTCGTCGCGAAGCGGACCTAACACCGTGCCGGGTGCCACCACCTCACCGAAGATGTCCCTGGGCAGGCCCAGCGCCGCAATCACCTCCCACGCCCACCCGCCGCTCCGCGGGTCCAGCAACTGCGAGGTTGAGGCGACCGTCCGCTCCACCGCCTGCCTGCCGGTCAGCCAATAGGCCAGCAAATCCGGCATGAACAACAGGCGGCTGGCATTCCGCAGCGCCGGGCTGTTCCGTCGGGCCTCCGCCAGCAGGTGCAGCGAACTGTTGTAAAAGCAGGTCTTGATCCCGGTATGCTGATAGATCAGCGCCTCGGGCATCAACCCGTGCATCACCTCCGCCATCCCCTCAAACCGCGGATCCCGGTATTGATGCGGCATCCCCAACAGTCCGCCCCCGGCTTCTAACAAACCGAAGTCACAGCCCCAGGTGTCGATCCCGATGGACACGATGCGATCCCCATAACGTTCGACCGAGCGCCGCAGACCCACCAGAATCTCCCGATACAACCCGATGGCATTCCAGAACGAGCCCCCTGGCAGGTCGGTCCCCGGATTGTCGAAGCGATGCACCTCCTCAAGATGGATCTTCGTGAAATCCGTCTTGGCGGCCATCACCCGGCCGCTGCCCGCTCCCAAATCCACTGCCAGAAATACCTTTTTCATGATACGCTGCCGCTAAGCGGCTCCAAGCCTGTCCCATCAGCATGCCAATTGCAATCGGAATCCATCGGGAATCCGGCACGAAACCGATCCTCGGCGGTCCTTGGGGCATGCATGGGTTTACGACAAGTCGCGCCTCGAGGTTCAGCCCAAGCACCTTGCTGGACCGCCACAATTTCCAAAGGGTAAAGAGACCAACCCGATGGATGATGCGAATGTCTTGCTCATGGTGCTTGGCCAGGGTTAGCCAATCATCGGCGGTCGCGCCGCAGGAGGCCCAGTGCTCCAAGCGCTCAGAGAAGAGCGGTGGAGGACTCGGGGACGCTTGCCATTTGCCAACCTTCCGTGATGGAACCGTCAGTGTCGGTAATCTTGACATCGGGAACGAGCGTGCCGAGCAAGAGCGTGCTATTGTCCGGGCGCACGGTACTGGAGCAAGAAGTGGCGATCATGTCCTGTGAACATGGTCCTATTGGCAAGCTCTATTTTCGCGGAAATTCACCACGTCGCCATGAAAGTGATTTTGTCGCGATATTCTGCTTGAAGGTCTGCTCCTGATCGCATATAATTGCCTGGCTTTATAGTCGGCCACCATGGCTTTATTTTGTCTCCCATTGGCAGAATCTCGGGGTCCACGTCAGTGGATGGTTTTATCGATGATTGCAGCTTGGTGGTGCAATCGGAACAACAAGAACACATGAAAACAAGACCAATTGATTCCTGCGGGCTGCTTATGCTGGCTGGCATTTCGTTTGTCACACCGGCTTTCGCCGCCGTTAACATCAACCTCGTTTACGTCGGCAACCCCAACGTGAATGACAGCCGCACCGGCTTTGGCGGGGTGACGGGGGCCTACCAGATCATGCAATATGAAGTCACCAACAGCCAATTTGCGGAATTTCTGAACGCGGTGGCGACCACGGATCCCAACGGGCTCTTCAATGTTGCGATGGGCACTGATGCGCGGGGTGGCATCACCCGCAGCGGGGAGTCCGGCAGCTACACCTACGCGGTGAAGGCTAACATGGCTGACAAGCCGGTGAACTATGTGAGTTTCCACGACGCGGCACGCTTCGCCAACTGGCTGCACAACTTGCAGCCGACCGGTTTGCAAACCAACACCACGACTGAGGACGGAGCTTACCAGATCACCGGGCCTTCGGTGATCAGGAACGGCACTGCCACGGTGTGGATTCCGACTGAAAACGAGTGGTACAAGGCGGCATATTACAATGGTGCTGGCGCGAACTACTCGCTCTATCCGACGCAAAGCGACACGGCCCCGACGATGGCGACTGTCGGTTTGGCGGGCGACATCTCCAATCCAGGGGCCAACGTTGCCAACTACTTCAGGGGAGCGGATTGGAACGGTGAGGATGGCAACGTGACGACGGTGGGGACCGCCGGAGCAGCCAGCTACTACGGCACCTTCGATCAGGGAGGAAACGTGGCGGAGTGGAACGAAGACCCAGATGGCTTGGCCCGCAGGGTGCGCGGTGGCTCTTTTGAAGAACCTGATTACACCTTGTACGCCGGCACGAGCTTTAACGTCATCGAGTTGGAGGAATACGACCACTTGGGGTTCCGCCTTGCCGTGCCTGAGCCGACCTCGCCAGTGCTGGCGCTGCTAGCAGCAGGAGGACTCCCGCTGATGCGTCGGAAACGCGTGTGATTCCTGGAATCGTTGGCCCGTTTGAATCAGATATGGGGGGTTGGAATCCGTCGGGGGAGAGCGGCCCCGTCCGTCATTGGCGACGGCGGCGCAGGACGCCCAACGCTCCAAGTACACCGAGAGGAGCGGTCGAGGGCTCGGGGACGCTGGCCATTTGCAACCCGGGAACCAGCACTCCTCATTTTTTGAACACCCCAGAGGTGCCTGGCGTTCCTCGCGCCAGCGACGGTCACAGACCGCCGCGACAAGGCCAACTCTTCACTTCTTCACCTCTTCCTCTTCCTCCAGCGGATGTTCCTCCTCGTGCCAATGCTTGGCGACCTTGCCGTCGAGCCAGGCGAAGTTCATCGGATAGACGTCGGGGTCGAACATCACATGATAGAAATGCCAGATCACAATGGCCAGGCAGGCGAGGATCGCCTCGTAGTAATGGATGGTCACCGCCACGTCGATGATCCAACGCGGGAACCACTGGGTGACGTCAATCTTGAACCAGATGGCCAGGCCGGTGGCACCCATCACCACGGTGCCCCACACCACCGCCCAGTATTCGACTTTTTCCGGATAGCCGAAGCGCCCGAACCGCGCTTTGGGTTTGCCCATGACCAGGTGGCCGACATTCGTCGCCACGTCCTGGGCATCGCGCCAGCGCGGCCACAAGTCGCACAACAACTTGCGGCCGGCGGCGGTGAACGCGACGTAGTAGATGTGATAGACGCTGCCGCCGATGAGGGCCAGGCCGGCGAGGCGGTGGATCCAGCGGCGGATTTCCTCGGTGCCCATCAGGTGGGCGTACCAGGTGTTGGGAAACTTCAGCGCAAAGCCGGTCACTGCGAGCAGAATGAAACTCGACATCAGGATGAAATGCTGGACCCGCTGGCCACGGTCCATGCGCTCGACCATTGCTCCATGCGCGCGACGGCGTGCCGCCACCTTGCGCCACCAGGCCAGGCCATTGTGCAAGCCTAGCAAAGCCACCGTCAGCACGATGAGGACCACATAGATGTTTCTCACCCAACGGCTCACCACCACGCCGGTCTCGTTGCTCTTGTCCTCGTCGGCATGAATCTTGCCACCCACGAAACTCTGCGTCGCCCCAGGGTGGCACTTGCCGCAGGTTTTCATCAATTGCGCCGGATGAATGGTCGAGTCAGGATTGCTCGAACGCAGGATCTTGTGATAGCCGTGGCAACTCGCGCAATTGGCCGCCAGGGTCGAGCCGCCGGTGGCCGCCAACCCGTGGTAGCTCTCGAAGAACGTCTTGACCCGGTCGTCCGGCATTCCGAAGCGGCTGTTGATGCGCTCGCTGGCATGACACTTGCTGCACGTCTCCGCCGTCTGGAACGAGGACGACGGGTCGCTGAGCCCGACGATTCTGTGCTCGGAGTGGCAATCGATGCAGGTGGCGCCCTCGCCCTTGCTCAGCGCCTGCCCGTGTACGCTCGCGGCGACGTCTGCGGCCTCGGCGGTGTGACACTCGCCGCAGGTCTTCTCCAGATTGGAGACATGAATCTTGGAGCGCGGCGAATTCCGCGGAAACACCGCGTGGTTGCCGTGGCAATCCTTGCAGCTCGCCGCCGTATCGCTGCCCTGATCGCGGGCGATCCCATGCACGCTCGCCCCGAAGCTTTTGGATTGCTTCTCATGACACGCCGCGCAATCGACCGGCTTGGCCGCCTTGGCGTCGTCGGGATGGTCCGCCGTCAGGTCCTTGTGACACTCGGCACATGGTGCCTTGCCATGTACCGTTTCCTTCAGCTTCGCCTCATCGACAAACAACGACGCCGTCTTGCCGCCGGGCAGGTCCTTGGTTAGATCCTGATCACCGTGGCATTCGAGACACTTGTCGTTCGGAATATTCTCCTCGGCGGCTCCCAGCGGACCCGGCAACATGGCAATGGCGAACAACAGCGGAATGAGATGGCATTTCATGGAATGGATGATCTTGGGGGAAACCGAGCGGTGTCGTGCGTCACCTGCAAGACACGCGATCCGTAGTGATCCGCAACCTCGGGACGTAGGCCGCATGGACCGATTCCGTGCCGCCAAGCGTAGGCAAGCCAGCCTCTCAGGCAAGACCCAATGTGCAGGCCTGCTGCGCATCCCTTCGCAATCATTGCGCATCAGTCACGATTCGGGCTGCCGCCGGATTTCCGCCTTGTGGCAGGTGCGAATAAGCATAGCGTCGCCTCCCCATGCAACATGGCAAGTGTGGCGGCACCCGGTGGCGGGGCCGGGTACTGAAACTCAGCAATAACTCTCGCAATCCTAACACTCATATGCCTATCTCCCTCAATCGCAAGGCCCGCTTGCTCGGCATCCTGTGGCTCATGGCGTGGCCCGCTGCAGCGCTCGCCGCCGACGCCGAGGTCGCCGTGGCCGCCAAGGCCACCAAGGAAATCATCCCGAACGACAAGTGCCTCGAATGCCACAGTGACCAGGATCTAACCAAGGATTTGCCCGACGGCAAACAGGTGTCGCTGTTTGTGGACGAGAAGGTTCGGCAGGCCTCGGTCCATGCCAAGGTCACCTGCGCGGAGTGTCACCCGGATCTGACTGCGGAGCATCCGGACGACGCCAAGGTGCCCAAGCCGGTGGATTGCGCGACCTGCCACGAGGACCAGGCCAAGGTTTATGCCTCCAGCATCCACAGCACCAGCCGCGCCGGGGGGGCGTCCGAAGCCGCCTCCTGCACGAGCTGCCACGGCACCCACGACATCCTCTCCGCCGGCAACCCGCGCTCGACCACCTTCAAACTCCACCTCTCCAAAACCTGCGGCAAGTGCCACAACAATCCCAAGATTACCGAGGAATACCTCATGCGTTTCCCGGAGGTGGCCACCCACTACGAGGATAGCATCCATGGTCTCAGCCTCTCCCAAAAGGGCCTGATCGTCGCGCCTTCTTGCAATGACTGCCACGGTGCCCATGGCATCAAGCGCAGCGTGGATCGCAGCGCCCCGGTCAACAAAGCCAATATCGCCACCACCTGTGGCAAGTGCCACGTCGGCATCGAGGAAGTTTACAACCAGAGCGTCCACGGCCAGTTACTGGCCAAAGGCGACGGCAAAGGGCCCGTCTGCACCGACTGCCATACCGCCCACGACATCGAAAACCCCAACAGCGTCCACTTCAAGCAAGTCAGCGACGCCCGCTGCGGCAAGTGCCACGCGGACAGTCTCGTGCATTATCGCGACACCTATCACGGCAAGGCCATGGAGCTGGGCCGCCCGAATGTCGCGAGTGATGTGGCCGCCTGTTACGACTGCCACGGGATCCACAATATCCAGCCAGTCTCCAATCCGGCGTCCACCTTGTCCACAGCCAACATCCAAGGCACCTGCGCCAAATGCCATCCCGGTGCCACCGTCGGCTTCACCCAATACGTCCCGCATGCCAATCCGCTCGACGCCAGCAAGAATCCGGTGCTGCACGTCACCTTTGTCCTGATGACCGGCCTGTTGTTGTGCGTCTTCACCTTCTTTGGCGCCCATACGTTGCTCTGGCTCGGCCGCTCGGTGTGGATCTACCGCCATGACTCCAGAAAGTATCGCGAGATCAAATTCGAAACCCAGCAGGATGACGAGTGGTTCACGCGCTTCACCCCCTTTGATCGCTTCCTGCACCTGCTGGTCGTCACCAGCTTTCTGTTGTTGGTCATCACCGGCATGCCGCTGAAGTTCTACTATACCGATTGGGCGAAGGCGATCTTCGATGTCATCGGCGGCGCCGCCTCCGCCCGCGCGCTCCACCGTTTCGGTGCCATCATCACCTTCCTCTACTTTGTGCTGCACCTGTGCGATCTGATCACCACCTGCTGGACCAACCGCGCCGCCCTGCGCAACCCGGATACCGGCAAGCTGGAACTCAAACGCTTCTTCGGCGCCGTCTTCGGCCCGGACTCCATGGTGCCCACGCTGGCGGATTGGCGTGAATTCATCGCCCACCAGAAATGGTTCTTCGGCAAAGGCCCCAAACCCATGTTTGACCGCTGGACCTACTGGGAGAAATTCGACTACTTCGCCGTGTTCTGGGGGATTTTCGCCATCGGTGTGTCGGGCTTGGTGATGTGGTTCCCGCAATTCTTCACCGCCTTCATGCCCGGCTGGGTCATCAACATCGCGCTGATCGTCCACTCGGACGAAGCGCTGCTGGCCGCCGGCTTCATCTTCACCGTGCATTTCTTCAACACCCATTTCCGGTTGGAGAAATTCCCCATGGACAATGTCATCTTCTCCGGCCGCATCTCGAAAACCGAAATGCTCCACGAACGCAAGCTGTGGTACGACCGCTTGATGACCAGCGTCCGCCTCGACCAATACCGCGTCCGCGACGAGTGGGAACGCTGGAAAGGCATCGCCCGCCCGCTCGGGTTCATCTTCTTCGGCACCGGTCTCGTGTTGCTCGTCCTCATCATCTACGCCATGGTCACCCGGTTGGTGCATTGAGCGGCCTGACACGCGCACCAACACCGCGGCAAAGTGACATCCGGTCCCTGTCAACACGAACAGGTGCCAGATGAAATCGTTCCGCACAAGCTTAGCACCGACTTTCCGGCACACAACCCCGATTTCGCTAGAGTCGGCATCAAGGCTTGGATTCGGTCTTCGGCGGACGCGAGAGTTCGACGCGGAGCCGCGCCGAATCCCGTATCACTTCGGCTGCGGGCTGGCGATCCTGAGATTCGCTTCGGCAAACGTCTTCTCGATCATGAAATGCAGATCGCTCGCCAGCGCATCCCGGGAGGCTTTCCTGATATCGAACCAATAGAGCAG
>JAPLUI010000572.1:0-8345 GCA_026397725.1 Verrucomicrobiota bacterium
AACCGGGGCTTCATTTCCGCCGATTGGCGATTTCAGCAGGTAGTTGTTCGCTCCCGCAAAACCCTTTTTCAACTTGGCTATCAAACCGAGTTCCTCGAGCCGTTCCAACACCGGCCAAACGGTGTCGCGATTGATTCGGCATGTGGCGGCGATGGATGGTGCCGACGGTCGGCACTTGCCATCCTTCCCGGCCCTCCGGTGCAGGTGGCATAGCACGCGGAATTGATGGGGGGTCAAGCCGCGGTCGTCCAGCCAACTTGGAATGAACGGCGGGAATGATGGTGGGTTGTCGCTCATTTTTTCCGCACCTCCTTGTGCTGGTTGTCAGACGCGGGCTTGAGGTTGTCCAGCAGAGACAGGAGCTTGGCGGTTCTCCGGTCGCCGCGCTGGGCAGGCGGATTGTCGGCGATGAGTTCTAACGGTTTGATAGGTTTCCGGCGTCTCATGGGTGCTCCATTTCTTCGAGGGTGTTAAGTAGATCGGGGATGAGCCTGGCGACGGCGGCGTTGAGCCTGGCCAGCTTCACGTCGTCTTGCTTCTCTTGCTCAAGCGCGGCGTTGAGGGCTTCAACGTCGAGAAAGGAAAGACATGTCCGCTCCACCTCGCGGACTAGCAATTCCATGTCCATGCTGTCGAGTTCCCACACCTTGGGACCGTAGCGTGCCACATACTTCTTGAATCTGCAGGAACTGGGTTTTGCCTCGGCATCCGGCGGCAGTTCGTATTTCTCGATTTGTTCGTCGGTAACGGCGGCGCGTTTGACGTCCACCCTAACGCCGTGATCGAATGCGAGATACTTCTTGAATGCGGACGGCATGTCCATGCCCTCGGGGTCATGGTCGCTCACATAGATGATGACGAAGCGGTCCTTGCCTGATTTTCTGAACCTGTCCACCATCCGGCATCCGGCGGGGTAGGAGAGGTATCCACGCGCGGAAGAAATCGGGATTCTAAGCGGATGGGCAACCTTGGATTTCAACAGCGGATAGAGCGTGTTTTTCTCGATGATGATTTCAACGTGCGCGGGCTGGTCGCGGTGGACGTTGCTGAAATAGTGCTGGAAAAGCCCCTCAACCTCGCCGGCCACGTAGTCGCCGATGGTGTCGTAATGCTCGATGACAGATTCCGGCCTTGTTTCGTCGGCGATCCAATCATCCGGGATGAGTCCGGCCGATCTCGCGTCTGTCAGGAGCTTGCCCAACTTTTCCGAATCGTCCTTGCCGGTGCCATATGGGTGTCCCTTCACTCCTTTGGAGGTGAGAGGGCCGACGGATAAAAGCCTGTAGTGAATGTGGCGGGCCGATGTCGGCAGCAGGTCCCTATTGGCGAGGTCTTGCAGGATGACCTGCACCGCCGCAAGCAGTTCCCCCCGCTGTTTGCAAGGGTTGGTTCGGCGGCTCCCTTCGGTCACTTCAACCAGTTCATGCGAAGTTTGCGCCAAGGCGAAAACATTGGCTTTCCGGTTTTCCGCCGCGCGGATGGCCTCGCCTGGGTCAACCGCCACCATTGCCTCGATGATTGATTCCGTCGCCGTCTTCACCCGTGATCCGTTATTGTGAGCCACGAGGACTTTCGCGCGCTCCTCGGGGGTCATGGGGCCGATCTCGATGTCGAGGCGGATGATTGGAACGGTGTCGAGTCCGGCGGCCTCTGCGGCAGCGTGGCGTCGGTGGCCGGACAGGATGAAGTTGTCCTTTGATACAGTGAGCGGCTCCAAAATGCCCAGCTCTTCCACCGATGCCACCAGCGCGGCGAATTGATCGTCCGCATCGGGCTTGATATAGATCCGCCAGTTTTCCGGCGTCTGGTGGATAGAGTCGATGGGCACCTCGTGAACGGTGGTGGTGCTCATTACGCGGCCCCCTTCCCGAAGATGCGTTCAACTTCACTGGCCGGGATCAATGCGGAGCCGTAGCCGGTGATCGCACGGATGCGGCCGGCCTTGACCTGCCGATAAACCCAAGTGCGGTCTTTTCCAACTTGCTTGGCGAATTCCTCGAAAGAGAATGCGACTCTCTGAACCGTTTTGGGGGCGCGTTGTGTTGCGGACATGCGCGAAGTGTCGCGCAATGTTGCAGCGTGCAAGACCCCCCCGAAAAATCATATTTCGGGTTCCGTGGGGAGACCCCACAATCCCAGTTTTTTCATCCGCTTGGCGGCGATCTTCTCATTCTCAAGACCGCCTAGTCCGCATTCGTTCCTGAGTCGTTTTTTGGTAGGAAGTGAGCGTGTTGCTAGGTGAAGCTCACAGAATTTTTCGAGCATGTACCCATCCGCCGATCCAACTCCACCACGCTCGCCGGGTGGCATTCTTCCAGCCTCGATGATGTTAATCATCCGTCTGAGGGCGGCAGCGTCACGCTTATACACGACCTCGGCAAACCCGACGGCGAACAAGAGCATGTCCATGTTCATCCGGTCATCGTCATCCCGATATTTTCCGGTTGTGAGGTTGTGATGGAACGCCCCCGCCTGCTCCAGTATGTGCAGCTCCCGCTCGTGGTTGACTGCGACAAGTCCATCAATGGCGATGTCACGGGCCTTGATGGCCTTGGGAGCGGAGTAGTGGGAGAGGAACCTGGTTTTGATGGCGTAAGGCAGGGCCATGCAGCCAAGGTGAATTAGAAAATGAAATCCGGTCGAGATTGACGCCACCTGCTTTTGTGGAGCGTCTGACAGTAGCCGTTTCCATGCCTCGTCAACGTCAACTTTCAAGGTCATTCCTTCGATGTGAACGGTGGCGATTCCTGCGGTGAGGGATTTTTTCGGGCGTCCTGGTTTCATGCTTTCACCTTTCCGGCCATGGCGGTTGAATGTTTGATGCAGAGGTGCCCATAGACCTGGGCGCAGAGGACACCGCCGTCCTTGTGACCCAGCCATGACGCCAGCGTCGGGAGGTCCACCCCGCTTTCAATGCAGCGGGTGGCGAAGATGTGGCGGAGGTCGTGGACGCGGAGGTGGTCGAGGGCGAGGCGGGCGCAGGAGCCGTCAAGGGCGATCCGTGGGGACTTGATGAGCATGACGGGGTCGTCGGGGCCTGTGGGTATCCCCACGGCGCGGAGGCGGGCAAGCAGGCTGAGGGCGGCGGGAATGAGCGGGACTTGGCGCATGGCATCGTTCTTGGCGGTGCGGACGATCAGGAAGCCGTCGCGGATGTCCCGCCAGCGGATGGACTGCGCCTCCGAGATTCGCAGGCCGGTGTATGCCAGAAATTCCACAGCCGCGGCGGTGGCCTTGCTGTGGGATTTCCGCTGGGCGAGGATGTCGGCGACTACCTTGGCGAATGATTCGGCGGCCGGCAGGTCCATCTTGAGGGACACGGGGCGGATGCGTTTCAGACTGATGGGGAGGTTTGCGCCGATGTGGCCGGCCTCGATGGCGCGTTCATAGACCCTGCGGAGAAGTGCCAAACAACCGTTGTAGCGGGTGGGGGAGGTGGCGGCGGCGTAGCGGTCCATGAGGGCGCGGAGTTCGGCCAAGGTCACGCGGGCGATGGACAACCCAAACGGGTCAACCGGGAGCTTGGCGGCGATCTTGGCGAGCGAGACGGCGATCTGTTGGTAGTAGTGCCGGGTGGTCTGCTTGATGGCCGGATCCTCGCGGTTGGCCTCGGCTTCGATGGCCGCGCCAAGGGTGCCCGCCTCGCTGGAATTCCGGGCACCTCTCATTTCCGCCAGCACTGCCGGGAGGCGGAGCTTGGCGGCGTTGTAGTCGTCGGTGTCCAGACTGCGGCGAATAATCTTGCCGCCGACCTTGGCGCTGGCGTAGTAATTGCCACCCCGATGCCGGAGAAGACATTGAACCTTAGACTTGCTGAATTGTGCGTTGCGTTGCATGGCGTAGTGAGCTGTTGCACGCCCGGTATGCATTTTCGGTATGCATTTGGCAAGAAAAATCTCTGGAATCCTTACGGGGCCTGTAGCTCAGCGGTTAGAGCAGGGGACTCATAATCCCTTGGTCCAGGGTTCGAATCCCTGCGGGCCCACCTTGGAAACGAATGAGTTACGTCGGTTTTTTGGATTCGTGTTTTTGGATCTGCTGCAGGACCGACCAACGGGATCACCGTGTTGACCCACGGGCAGCGGGGTTCCGGCAGCGACGATTGCCTGCGAGCGACTGGCGAAGCCCCGCCACGACCCGTGGCGGCCGGCGGTGGCAAGATGCGTTTGCCATCGTTGTAGACATGAAGACACCCTTGTTCCGCAGTCTCAACGAGTTCCTCATCCTCGCCGCCCTCCTCGCCGCGCCCGTCGCCCTCGCCGCCAACACCAATGGCACCTGGATCACCGATGGCAACGGCCTCTGGAGCGATGCTGATACCGCCAACTGGAGCGCCGGCACGGTGGCCGACGGGAGCGGCTTCACGGCCGACTTCAGCACCATCGACCTCACGGCCGACCGGACCGTGAGCCTCGCGGCCGCACGCAGCATCGGCAATCTCGTCTTCGGCGACTTCACCATCACCACGGCTGCGGGTTGGGTTCTGGACAACAACGTCACTCCCGCCAATATCATGACCTTGGCCGGTACCACGCCCACCATCACGGTCCATGCTCTTGGCACCGGGAAATCCGCAAGCATCAGCGCGAAAATCGATGGCACGGCGGGCCTCACCAAGGCCGGTGCCGGCACGCTGGCCCTGTCCGGCGCAAACACCTATTCCGGTGGCACCGTGATCAACGGCGGCACCGTGCAGATAGGCAGTGACACCAACCTGGGGACGGTGCCGGGTGCGGTTGATGCCGCTAACATCAGCCTCAATAACGGCGGGAAACTCGTGTTAGGCGATGGTACGAATCAACCCAACTTGGTTGCCAATCGTGGGATCACGCTCGGTGCCGGCATGCAGGGTTTTGTGAAGTGGTCCCGGAAATCAGCCACTGTCAATGGGGTCATCGCGGGTTCCGGAGGCTTGAATTATGACGATAACACGGCTAGCGGGGCCGACGGTGGGGGCGGAGGCCGTTACCAGATCAACGGGGCGAACACGTACACGGGAGACACGACCATCACTTTCAAGGGAATCAAGGATCCGGGCGTCTTCCTCAACAACAAGCTCGCGATGCAGCACAGCACGCTCGATTACAACACCACCAATGCAACCAGCGGTACGGACCTGATCTGGTTCAACGGCGGTGCGACCAACTACACCGACGGTTTCACCCTCGGCGGGCTCAAGGGCAACAAGAACCTCAACCTTTCCCCGCAAGGCAACACGGCCAAGAATCTGAAGATCGGCAACAACGGTCAGGACACCAGCCACACCGGAATTATCAGCAGCAGCAACGACGCCAGCGCCGGCCTCACCAAGATCGGAGCCGGCATCCTCACGCTCACCAACGCCAACACCTACTCGGGCACCACCAAGGTCGAGGCAGGCACGCTGAAGCTGACGCACAACAATGGCATCCAAAGCAGTGCCTTCGATACCACTGGTGCCGGCACCTTGGATATCACGTTCCTAACCACTCCCACTGTCGGCGGTCTCATCGGCGGCACCACGCTGCCCCTTCACGCCGGCATCACGGCCTTGACGCTCAATCCCAAAGCGGGTCTCGTGGCCACCTATGCGGGCGACCTGAGTTCCCTCACTGCGACCATGCCGCTGACCAAGACCGGTGCGGGCACGCAGGTGCTCTCCGGCACTAACAGCACCAAGCAGTTCACTCTGGCCACCGGCGGAACCGGCACGTTGCAGGTAGATACGTTGGGGGCCGTCCTGACGCTCAGCAGCGTGATCAATGGCAACGGCGGCGACCTCGCCAAGACCGGTGCCGGCACGCTGGCGCTTGCGGGCGTGAACACCTACACGGGCGCCACCACGGTTGCTGCCGGCACTCTCACCCTCGGCGTGGCGGGCAGCATCACCACCAGCTCCGGTGTCATCTTGAAGCCGGGCACCTTGCTCGATACCTCTGCCAAGACGGCCTTTGCCATCCCTGCAGCCCAGCCGTTGACCCTTCATGTCGATGGAACCGCCTCGGGTTCCTGCGGGCGGATCATGGCAACCGGTTTGGACATCACCAACGCGGTCGTGGTCTTCATTGTTGACAACCCGCTTGATGACCCGGTTTACATCCTGGCGGACTATACCCCGCCGCTCACGGGTGCCGCGTTTGCTTCGGTGACTCCGCCGCTCGGCTATACCATAGACTACGCGCCCCACGGGGGAACCCAAATTGCGCTCGTGGCTACCGGCGGCCCCGTCTCGGCCTACGACACCTGGGCCACGGCCAAGGGGCTCACCGGAGCTAACAACGGCGCAACCCAAGACCCCGACAACGACGGCCGCACCAACCTCCAGGAATTCGCCTTTGACGGCAACCCGCTGAGTGGTGCCAACGACGGCAAGCTCGTCGGCAAGCTCGCCACGGTGGGAGCGGAAACCCATGGGTTCACGCTCACCGTGCCGATGCGCAGCGGAACTGTCTGCAACGGCCCCGGTGACCTCGTCTCAGACCTCATCGACGGCGTCATCTATCGCATTCAAGGCTCTGACGACCTCATCGACCACACCACGATGAACGTCACGGAAGTCAGTCCGGCCCTCAATGCCGGCCTGCCCGCGCTGTCCGCCGGCTGGACCTACCGAACCTTCCGCACACCGGGCACCGTCACCGAGTCCGACGCCAGCGACTTCCTCCGTGCCGGTGTGGCGGCGGCACCGTAACGGAGTAATCATCATCGGCCAGAGTGCGGCCGTCACTCGGTTCTACTCCACCGGGAACCGGCCGATATAGAACCCCAGACCGGATTGCCTTCTCGATGAGAAAAACGGGCTGAACCAAGCATCATCAGGATGAAGGTCAGAGTGCTCATGGCGTGATGCTTACCTGGATGCGGAAGAAGCACGCCTCCTGCCCGGCAATCAATGCAGGATACGGCACGCTGCAGATCTGGTTCACGCCGTCATCGGCCAGCACCACCGGCACGGCGACGCTGTTCTGCCAGAAGCTCAGATCGGCGCTGAACAGCGGGGTGTAGGTGAGCCCGGCGGCGACGTAGTCTTTGCGCCGCACGAAGAGGGCGCGGAAGTCGATGCTGTTGCCGTTGGGCTCGAACCGCGTGATCGGCAGGCCCGTTGCCGTGATCGTGCCGCCGCCAGCGAAGGTGCCGGTATAAACCAGCGCACCAGCAGGGCCGCCGGGCGTCATGCCGAAGGCGAAGAGCAGCAGGTTGGCGTCGTCCATGGGCACGCCATTGGCGATCGCCCATGCCCCGAAGATCGTCTGCCCCGTGCCCGTCAGCGTGAGATCGTACGGACTTTTCGCCCCGGCCACGTTGCTGGCGATGTGGATGGCCGCCGTCTTGGCTCCGCCGCTGCCGGGGGAAAAGGTGACGGTGAAGGTGACGGTGCCTGCGCCCGCAGGGATGCTGGTGGCGCTCAGGGCGCTCAAGGTGAAGGCAGCATCGTCCGTGCCGTCCTTGGTGACCACGAGGCTGGTCAGGTCGGCGGTACCGGGATTGGTGATGGTGAAAGTCTTCGCCACGCTGCTGCTGCCCACCGTCACCGTGCCGAAGTCCACGCTGCTCCCATCCGCCACCGGGCCCGTCTGCGCCACGGCGATGTCCGGCGCGGTCGGCACGCTCTCATACGTCGCCCATTTCAGGTTGCCGTTGGTCTGGTCGAAGTAGCTGATGGCCGGGTAGCCATTGACCACCGCCAGCGAGGTGTAGAAGCCTGTGTTGCCGATGCTGTCGAGGGTCACCGGCGTGCTCCAGCTTGAACCGTTCGCGTCCAGCGCCCGCACGTATTTGAGGTCGAAGTTGGTGGAGTCGTAGTAACTGATGGCCGGGTTGCCATTGACCACCGCCAGCGAGGTGTAGCGGCCCACGATGCCGGTGCTGGCCACGGTCGCGTACGTGCCCCAGCTCGTCCCGCTCGCGTCCAGCGCCCGCACGTATTCGAGGTCGCCGTTGGTGGCGTCGTAGAAACTGATGGCCGGGTTGCCATTGACCACCACCAGCGAGGTGTAGAGGCCCATGTCGCCGGTGTTGGCGAGGGTCACGGGCTGGCCCCAGCTCGTCCCGCTCGCGTCCAGCGCCCGCACGTATTTGAGGTCGCCGTAAGAGTAGTGGTAGTAGCTGATGGCCGGGTTGCCATTGACCACCGCCAGCGAGGTGTATTGGCCCGTGTAGCCGGGGCTGTCGAGGGTCACGGGCGTGGCCCAGCTTGTCCCGCTCGCGTCCAGCGCCCGCACGTATTTGAGGTCACCGTAGTCGGAGTCGTAATAGCTGATGGCCGGGTTGCCATTGACCACCACCAGCGAGGTGTAGTAGCCCACGTCGCCGGTGCTGGCGAGGGTCACGGGCGTGTCCCAGGCCGAACCGCTCGCGTCCAGCGC
>JAPLUI010000572.1:8483-12459 GCA_026397725.1 Verrucomicrobiota bacterium
TGTGTTGGCCCGTGACTCCGCTCTGCATGCCGGTGTCCGGCGTGGTCGCCGCCGCCCAGCTCGAACCGCTCGCGTCCAGCGCCCGGATGTATTTGAGGTCTTCGTTGTAGAAGTCGTAGTAGCTGATGGCCGGATTGCCAGCGACCACCGCCATTGAGGCATAGCGGCCCACGTCGCCGGTGCTGGCGAGGGTCACGGGCGTGCCCCAGCTCGCACCGTTCGCGTCCAATGCCCGCACGTATTTGAGGTCGGCGTTGGTGAAGTCGTAGTAGCTGATGGCCGGGTTGCCGGCGACCACCACCAGCGAGGTGTATTGGCCTACGGTGCCGGGGCTGTCAAGAGTCACGGGCGTGCCCCAGCTCGTCCCGCTCGCGTCCAGTGCCCGTACGTATTTGAGGTCGAAGTTGGTGTCGTCGAAGTAGCTGATGGCCGGGTAGCCATTGACCACCGCCAGCGAGGTGTAGCGACCCACGATGCCGGGGCTGTCGACGGTCACGGGCGTGCCCCAGCTCGAACCGCTCGCGTCCAGCGCCCGGATGTATTTGAGGTCTCCTTTGGCGCCGGTGCCGTTATCATAGTAGCTGATGGCCGGGTTGCCATTGACCACCACCAGTGAGGTGTATTCGCCCACGGCACCGGTGCTGTCGAGGGTCACGGGCGTGTCCCAGTCCGAACCGCTCGCGTCCAGCGCCCGCACATATTTGAGGTCGCCGTTGATCGGGTCGCAGTAGCTGATGGCCGGGTAGCCATCGACCACCGCCAGCGAGGTGTATTGGCCCACGGTGCCGGTGCTGTCGAGGGTCACGGGTATGCCCCAACTCGAACCGCTCGCGTCCAGCGCCCGCACATATTTGAGGTTGCCGTTGTTCGTGTCGTAGTAGCTGATGGCCGGGTTGCCATTGACGATGGCCAGCGAGGTGTATTTGCCCACATCGTCAACGTGGTCGAGGGTGGTGATGGTCCAGGTGCCCGAGCCATCCGCCGCGCTGTTGCGGGCAAACATCAGGTTCGCCTCTGTGACGTTGTAATAGGCAATGGCCGGGTTGCCATCGACGATGGCCTGCGAGGTGTATTGTCCCGTGACGCCATCCGGCCCGCTGCCGAAATCCAGCACGCGGGTGATGACGGGGGGCAGCAGCCCGCTGAAACTGGCCACGGACTCCACCAGCCCGGAGCTGCCGTTATAGACGCCGTTGGTGGTGCGGCCGCGGGCGCGGATTTGAACGCTGGCGGGGAGGCTGAGGCCGGTGCGCTGCCAGTTGGCCGTGGTGCCTACGCGGGTCGCGCTGCCAAGGGCAGTCCAGGTCGCGCCGCTGTCCGTGCTCTTCTCAAACGTCACCTGCGAGACTTCCGGCGAGCTGCCGCCGCGGGTCCAGGTGACCTTCGAGGTGTCCACCGCGCTCAAAGTCTGGGTGGCCGGGTCATTGAGCAACCGGGCGAAGAGATAGCGCGGAGTCCCGCCCACGGTGGTGAAGTTGCCCCCGAGCAGAATCTTGCCGTCCGCCTGCACCGCCACGCTTTCGACTTGGCCGCCCACATTGGGATTGAAGCCCGCGTCGAGCGTGCCAGCGGCATCCACCCGCGCGATGCGGTTGCGCAGGGTTCCGCCCACGGTGGTGAACCAGCCCCCGAGCAGAATCCGGTCGTCCGCCTGCACCGCCACGCTCAAGACGGCACCGTTCATATTGGGATTGAAGCCCGCGTCGAGCGTGCCAGCGGCGTCCACTCGCGCGATGTAATTGCGCGCGGTCCCGCCCACGGTGGTGAAGTTGCCCCCGAGCAGAATCCGGCCGTCCGCCTGCACCGCCACGCTATTGACGCTGTAGTCCGTATTTGGATTGAAGCCCGCGTCGAGCGTGCCAGCGGCGTCCACCCGCGCGATGCGGATGCGCGGGGTTCCGCCCACGGTGGCGAAAGAGCCCCCAAGCAGAATCTTGCCGTCCGCCTGCACCGCCACGCAACTGACAACGCCGTTCGCGTTGGGATCAAAGCCCGTGTCGAGCGTGCCGTCGGCATTGAGCCGGGCGATGTGGTTGCGCGCCACGCCGAGCACGGAGGTGAACTCGCCCGCGAGCAGAATCTTGCCGTCCGCCTGCACCGCTACGCTAGAGACCCAGTTGTTCGCATTGGGATTGAAGCCCGCGTCGAGCGTGCCAGAGGCATCCACCCGCGCGATGTAATTGCGCGCGGTCCCGCCCACGGTGGTGAAGTTGCCCCCGAGCAAAATCCGGCCGTCCGCCTGCACCGCCACGCAATAGACATGGCCGTTCGGGCCGTTCGCGTTGGGATCAAAGCCCGTGTCGAGCGTGCCGTCGGCATTGAGCCGGGCGATGCGGTTGCGCGCCACGCCGAGCACGGAAGTGAAATCGCCCGCGATGATGGTCTTTCCATCCGGTTGCACGGCGGTGGTCCACACAAAGTTGCCAACGAGAGTGGCACTGCCAACGATACCGGCATCGAGCGGGTCCAGATCCCCTGGGGCGGCGTGGGCGGTCGGCAGTGCGATGGCAAGGAGTAGCGCGAGGTGACAGAGTGCTTTCATAAGGTTACCACTCGGGTAGCCCCACCATGTGGCGACCCTTGGATTCAGGGTAGATTTCCCCCCAACGGAAGCCAGCAAAAAATAAATTTTTTTTGCTGAACTCATCGGGATGCGTGCCGCACCTTGCGTGCCGTGACGAGTGTGATGGTGATGCAAGGACGGGCATTGGACGGCGCGGACCTCGGTCTGATCCGCGGACTGCTCGACGAACACCCGGAGTGGTGCCAGTCGCGACTCAGCGTGGAACAAACCCAAACCCAAGCACCTGCGTCAGCCTGGCAAGCGCTCCACCGGCGGCCAGCCAGGCCATCCGGGCCAGCCCCGTGCATGGTGGACCAGCCCGACCATACGGTGCGCCATCCCGTCGAGCGCTGCGCGGGCTGCGGACGCTCACTGGCCAACCAGGAACCTAACCGAATCGAGCGCCGCCTTGGTTTTCGATCTGCCCAAGCCGAGGCGGGAGGTCACCTGGCATCGGGCCGAAGTGAAAACCTGCGCCTGTGGTTGTTGCAAGCACGCCGGGTTTCCGTCCGATGTCACGGCCCCGTGCAGTATGGGCCTCGCGTCAAGAGTGCCGCCGTCTATCTCAACGGCCGGGACGCGGGGAGCACCTGGTGGGATCGCATGAATGCCACCCCGAAGCCAACCTCACGGTCACGCCAAGCCAGCGGATTCAAACCACTTGATCAGGCGGACGCAATGCCCGCAGACCGCGAACTCCGCCGCTGGCGCGGGCTGAGTGCCGAGGTCGGCGCGGCATGCAGCGCATGGTTGACCAAGCGAGGGATCAAAATCAGATCATGGGGGACTTCCCCTCGAGCGATGGGGGGCGAGCACGTCGATGATTCGGGCAACATTCCATCAGGAATTTTCGATCCATCTGCAATTCGGCCGGAGGCACGCAACCACGGCCTGCGGCTGGAAGCCGCCGCCACTCGCCGGCAGCCGCAGTCACTCGCTAGGCGGGGCGACTTCGCGGGTGGCGGCACCGTTGGTCTCGCTGAGGATGAGGATGGCGAATTTCTCGATCTGCGGCAACTCGGCGGGCTTGAGCATCTGATAGTCGAGGCCGTTCTGCGGCGCGGCAGCCGGCCTGAGCGGGGTTGCGGCAAGGGCACGGGCACCGGCTGGCCTGGCGCGCCGCCGTTGAGGCTGGCGTAATCGAAGCGGCCGCGGAGGTCGGTGTAGCCGTCCTTGAAGAAGCGGACGGTGCCATTCCCGAGCCGGGCATAGACCTTGACGTAGGCCTTGCTCACGGCGCGGTTGCTGGCGCTGTCGCGGGTTTCGAGACGGCCATAGTTTTCCGTTAGTGTGAGTTTGAGGGTATTGGCATGATAGGCCTGCGCCTTGCGCTGGCCGGCGGCGACGATCTCGACCAGCACGTTGGCCTTGGCGAACTCGGCAGGCAGCGGCAGCTCGAGCGTGTCCTTGTCC
>JAPLUI010000073.1 GCA_026397725.1 Verrucomicrobiota bacterium
TATCCCATAGGACGGAAAGCGTCAAAGGAGGAACTGAAAAGCATCCATCTTAAACCCAATAAATTTCACGGTGAATGGAATTACAAAATCATACCATCATAAATGTCCGTATTGGAAAGTTTATTTATTTACACCGCCTAACTGTCCAATGGATCAGCCGCCGGTGCTGCGCCGGCCGCGGCTCGACAACCGAGCATCGCCAACACAACCATCAGTTTTGGATTCATCGGACACTCTCCTTTCCATTGGCGATCGGCACATCGCAGGACGTCAGCGCGGCGATGCCATTCTTGCCGAAATCCAGGTCGTTCTGATTCCAGTTCATGTCCTTGAGATATTGGGCCGCAGCCGACGCCAGCATGGCGAAGTACACGATTGCTCGGATTGTCAGTTTCTTTGTCATGGTGTTGTTATGTTGTAATCATCATTCTCAATCGAATTCCTGCTGCGGCACTGATAACTGCCCGCGACCAAGTAAAGCGGCGTTAACCATTAGGGACATGCGCGCTAACTCATACTTTGCATTCATTCGATTTCCCCTTATTCCACCCCGAGCGGACGGGCGGGATCCACATCGATCTCCGGCCAGACAATCTCGCCCTTGCGCTGCCCGTCCAGTTTCGTATAAGCGCCAAACTCGTTGGAGTTGCAGTCCAGCCAGAGGGTGATGCGCCGGAACTCCTCGGGCGTGAGCGCCACACCGTAATGCGTCTTATCCAGATACTTCATCATTTTCGAGGCCATCGCGCCGAACTTGCCGGGAATCGAGCGCGAGCCGCTCCTCGTGATCTCGCCGTTCGAATAGCTATCCGTTAGGAACGGGTAATGAAAGGCGTAACTCTGCAGGCTGTTGTAGCTCATGTCGGGGCCTTTGCCCTTTTCGCGGTGGCACGCCGTACACTTCGCCTCGAACACGGGCTTGACCAGCCGGTGCCAGTTGAAAGGAATCGCGCCGTCGCTCACTTCCGCCTTAATATCGGAGGGGCCACGCTGGAAGGCGAGTGGCATTTTGGTCTGCCGCGTCGGCGCCGTGCCCCCCCATTCGTGACAGCCCACGCAACTGAGCTTCTCGCCGGGATGCACGTAGGTGACCGAGCGCATCGAGCGCACGGCCAGCCCGCGGCCGTCCAACAGTTGGAAATAAAGCAGTTTTTCCACCGGCGCCTTGAAGTGTATGCTGCCGTCGCTCTCCACCGGCACCACGCCGAGCGGAATCCGCGCCAGGCTCTCGGTGGCATATCCCATCCGCGCCTCGTTGATATGCGGGGTGAGCTGCGGAATGATCTGGATCACCCGCAACCACTTCACCTTGATCCCCTCGGGCATCGGCATGTCGCTCTCGTTGACATTCATAATGCTGATCGTGGCCTTGGGTGCCTTCGGTCCGGCACGTTCTCCCTGGTAGGTTGCCGGAGGAATGACCGGCGGTACAGGCCGCGCCGCGAACGGCATGGGATGGATCAGGCGGTCCGCCCGGGCCGGCAGAGCCGCCTTCGGACACAGCAGCTCCCGGTTGCCGAAACGGTCCATCAGAATCAGATCCTCGCGATAGTGGCAGAGATAAAAGTCTTCCGAGAGCGGCCAGGCCGTTGCGTAATCCCCGGCTCGGTCGGGCCATTGGTTCTGGCCAGTCGTGATCCCTTTGACCTGACTCATCTTCCCGTCATCGGGAACGCGGGTGTCGATCATGACCAGTTCGCCGAACGAGTGCGTATGATGCCCGGAGGCTGTGGCGATATACATTTTCGAATTGGGAATGGCACGGATGTTCCATTCGCCGTTGGGGCGGTCCGCGCGGCCGTCCCGCATGTCCTTGTCCTCGAACGTGAGCGGGAACGGGTAATTGCCGTGCGGCGCGCGAGGGTCGCGCCCGTCCGGGAAACAGGTCCAGAGGTGGTGGGCGATGCAGTCGTCGCGGTCGATGTAATCCCAGCGCGTGAAGACGATCTTGCCGTCGCGGTCCACGCTGGGGTTCCACTCGTTCGTCTCGTGGTAGCTGATCGGGATCATGTCGCTGCCGTCAGCCTTCATCGAGTACATCGCATAGGTCAGAAGGGGGCGTCCATGACAACGGCCGTAGCCGCCGCGACGGTCGGTCAGGAACACGATGCGCCCGCCCGGTAGCCAGCAGGGGTCGAAGTCATTGTGGCTGCTGTCCGTGAACCCCAGCTTCCCTCTGTTCACCGTGCCGTCAGTGAGCTGCATCAGACGCGAGCCGTCGGCGTTCACGGTGAAGATGTGGTAGGCCTGGTCCTCGATGTTATTCCATGCGAAAGCGATCCGCTTGCCATCGAAGGAAAGGTCGGGCCGGAGGAACGCGCCCCCGGTCAGGCGCTTCCCCTTGAAGCGCCCGTTCTCGACCACGGACTTTTCAAGGACATCGACCAGCTTGGGCGCGGTCTTGAAGTCACGCAGGACATACAGCCCGCCGCCGGCCTTGGCGTTCCAGCCGACGTACTGGTCCACCATGTGGGAGTCCCCGCCCGGCCCCATGTAGCCCATGAAGAGCAGGTCCTTGAAATTCAGGAGCGGGTTGGCGAACGAGGCCTTGCGGGTGAGGTCGCGGAGCTGCAGGTACAACTCCCTGATCTTCCCTGCGTCCCCCGCCTTCCGGACCGCCTCCGCCCGCCCGGCAATAGCCGCGAACTGTGCCTCGATGGCCTTAAGGTCCGGAGCGCCGCGCTGGGTTTTCAAGTTGGCGAAGAGCGCCTTCGTGCGTCTCATCTGCACGTCCAGCGCGTCCCGGTCCGTCTTGAGCAGGAGGCTCTGCTCGTCAAGAACCCAAGGCTTTGATCCGGGCTCGATCCGCTCCCCCTCTGTTGCCCGGCCATACTCGGCGTTCCAGAACGCCAGGGTGGCCGGTGCCGCGAATGCCGCAGCCTGCTCGGCCGCACTCGCGGGCGGGACGACCCCCGCGCCCGCCAACGCCCCCCATGCAAGAAAACAGCAAACCGCTTTGTCCAAACTCCCCGTGCCAGGATACTTCATGCCCCCGAATCCATTCATATTACTTTGCTTCAATTGCGTGACAGGTCGCCGCTGAGGTGGATCACAGTCCCCGGTTTCATCGTCAGTTCCGCGGTTTTTCCACCATAGCGTATTTGGCAGACCTTGCCAGTATGACTGCGAAGCGTCACCGAGGTCAGCTTGCAGTCCGCCCACGCCATGTCCACCTCGAAGCCGCCGCGGGCACGCAGGCCCTTAACCGAGCCGGTGGGCCAGGCGTCCGGCAAGGCCGGCAGCAGGTGGATGCATCCCATGTGCGATTGGATGAGCATTTCGCATACACCCGCCGCGTAGCCGAAATTGCCATCGATCTGGAACGGCGGACAGGTGTCGAACAGATTTGGCATGATCTGGCTCTTCACCATGTCGTTGAGGATCTTATGGCTGCGGTTGCCATCGTGCAGGCGGGCCCAGATCGAGATCTTCCACGCGCGACTCCAGCCGGTGGCACCATCGCCACGGGCATTCATCGAGACTTTCGCCGCCTCCGCGAGTTTGGGCGTGGTCAAGGGCGAGATCTGGCGGCCGGGATGGACCGCGATGAGGTGCGAGAGATGCCGGTGATCTTCCTTCGGATCGTCAAGGTCCGCCATCCATTCCTGGAGCTGGCCCCACTTGCCGATTTGCGGGCCTAGCAGACGGTCGCGCAGCGCCATGATTTTCTGCCGGTACTCGGCATCCACATTCAGAGCCCGGGAGGCCTCGATGTAGTTGGTGAAGAGATCATAAACCAATTGTTGCTCATACGAGTTGCCTTGCGCTTTTGGGCCATGCTCAGGAGAGACACTCTCGGGACTGATCAGCTTGCCGCCCGGCCCTTCTTTAAGGGAGTCCTCCCAGAATTCACACAGCTCCTTGATGATCGGATAGGCCCTGGTTTGGAGGTACTCCTGGTCCAGGGTGAACGCATAGTGGTCCCAGATGTTCTGCGCCACCCAGGCCGCGTCGCCGGGAACCCAAATATATGATGCCCCGCCGAACACACCGTTTTCCGAGCGCGTCATCCAGCCTCGCTTGGTGCCGAATTCCTTTTTGGTGTCGTCGCGTCGCACCGGGATCACGGAATACAACCACTCGGCCAGCGGGCGGAAGCATTCCGACAGATTCGCCTGATCGACAAACCAGTAATTCATCTGCACATTGACGTCCGTATGATAGTCGCAGCGCCACGGGGGATTGTTGTTGTTGTTCCACAAACCTTGCAGATTTGCGGGCAGGCGGTCACGCGATGAACTGATCATCAGGTAGCGCGCATGCTGGTAGAGCAGCACTTCCAATTCCGGATCCTTCGCGTTGGCTTGCTTGTAGTTGCCCAGCCGCTTGGAGGTCGGCAGCGCAGCGATGGCGGCGTCGGTCTTCCCGGTGTCCAGCGCCACACGATTGAACAGCGACTGATAGTCCTTGAGGTGTTCCGCCAGCAGCGCGGCGTACGGGCGTTTGGCCGCCTTATCAAGCTGCTCGGTCACCTTGCGGTGCGGCGCTTCGCCTGTCCGCCAGCCTTTGTCGCGCTGGTTCAGGTAATCCGTGCCGGCGCCGACCATGAGCGTCAGGCTGGTGACGTTCTGGAAGGCAATGCCCGCAGGCGTCGCGGCCAGCGTGCCGCCGTCGTTGATGACCAGAATCTGTGATTCATATTGCAGGCCGTTGTTCAACCGGCCCGCGGCTGTCAGCCTGTTAGGCGCGCTCACGGGTTTGGCATCGTGCCCATCCTTGAAGGTGAGTGTGCCGCTGTGGCTCCCCGGCTTGTCGGCGGTATAGCGGAACACCATGACCTGGTCGGGAAAGCTGGCAAAGGCCTCGCGGCGGAAAGCAACCCCGTCACTCGTATAAACCACCGTGTGGAGCGCCCGGCCGATAGCCAGTTCGCGCCGGTAGTTTTCGACGGGTTTGGCCTGCGGCAGTGCCACCTCGAACTCGCCGAGATTCTGATACATGCCCGTGTCTTTTTCGTCGCCCAACCACAGGCTGTCCTCGTTGATTTGAATGGTTTCCTTGTCGGCCGCGCCGAAGATCATCGCGCCCAGCCGGCCGTTGCCGATGGGCAGTGCTTCCGCCTCCCAGTTCTGCGCCGGCTGGTCATACCACAGCACCTGGCAGGCGGGCGTGGCAGGCTGGGCCGCCTGGCCAAGTGCCAACGGTGCCAGCAACATCGCGGCGATGCCGCACGATCTAACGTAGTTGTGGTTCATAAAGGGGTGTTGTCTAATTGCAATTCTTCAGCATGAAATCGATTCGATTGGCAAAATGATGACGAGGTGAAATCCGTGGTGGTCTCTCAACGGGTCGGGAGGCGTCGTTTCTTTCAGATTTCCCGGCGGATTCATGGAAGAGGTATTTAAATGGAAGATGAATCGCCGCAACAGATCGCAAGGAACACCAAGAGAATGATTTATGGAAACATCCCGATTCACCGTGTAGGTGAGGCCGGTGTTGCTCGTCCGGGTATAGCTGAAGGTCTTGCAGGCCAAGGGGCTGACCGGATTGACCGACGCGCCCGTGGTGGGATTGAGACCGAAGGCATATTCCGCGAAGTTGCTCATGCCGTCGCCATCCAGGTCGGCAGCGGGGTCCGTCAGCTCGTAGCCGGAGTATTTCGTCGTGGCCCAGTCGGCGTAGCTCAGCACCGTCGTCGGCCAGTACTTGTTCATCAAGTAGGCGTTCATCAAGGTCTCCTCCGGGCCGGACAACACCTGATCGTAACCGATGATCTCGGCCACGTCAAAATCAACATACCCTACATCCGCCGCCTTGCCGATCTGGTAGGTGCCCGGCTTGCCGGCATTGGCTTTTGCGGTGGTGTTGACGTTAATCTTGAGGATAAAGTATGGTGCGTTGATTTCGGGCAGGTGGATGGGGTAGATGAAATTGTTGCCAGTTTGAGGAGCGATCACATTTCCATCCCTTGAAACGGCAAATGGGTCCGGATCCCTCCAGCACCCCGCATATTTGCCCGGAGCGCCAGACCAGGTGCCACCAAACACATCATAGATCCGGTAACTACCGTCTCCAGCCGGTCCCATGAAACATCCACCGCCAGTCCAAGTGAGGGTCGGCGATATCATTACCAGGTCGAACCCGACCCGCTCTGGGTGGTGCCTACTTGAACCAACCCGCCCCCGGCGGTATCCGTGAAGAAGCTGACATGATAGGGGCTCGTGCCGGACCAGACTCCGGCCGTCGCGGAAATCGGCGAGCCGTTGGGGAAGATCTGGCTTGCCGACGGGCTGGTCACCGCGACCGCCAGAGATAATGAGGTGTAGGGATACCTGACGATGACGATGCCGGAGCCGCCATTACCACCGGCGGGAGTGGGGTTATAACTACCACCGCCGCCGCCACCGCCCGTATTGGCAACGCCACTCGTCGCCGTGAGGTTCGAATTCGGGGGCGAACCCGCTCCGCCACCGCCAATTCCACCGGCACCAGCGGCGGAACCATTTCCACCGCCACCACCGCCGCCACCCGCATACCAGGTCGAGATCCCCGAAATGGCATATGCCAATCCAGCACCGCCATTCCCCGACTGTGTACTAGCCGCCCCGCTTGTCCCTACTGCTCCGGCGCCGCCCCCGCCACCTGCGGAATTGCCGCCACTGCCGCCGTCGGCTCTGCCTTGTCCACTGGTGAACATTCTCCCGCCGCCCTGATTTACGCCACCACTGCCCGAACCACCTGCAAGCCCGGCCGTGGCATTCCATCCACCACCGCCACCGCCGCCGTTGGCAATCAAACTTGCTCCGAAGGACGAATTGGCGCCATTCGATCCTTGCTTCCAGCCACTTGCTGGATTACCCGCACCTCCTGCTCCGACGACGGCTGCCGTCGCACCTGCTGAGATCGGTACACTGGTGGAATAGATCAAACCTCCGGCACCCCCCCACCGGCAATCGTGCCGCCGCCGCCGCCGCCCACTACCAGCACATCGGCAGTGACCGCAACCGGTTCATTCAAGGTGTCTGAGCCGGTAAAAGTATGAACGACATAGCCGGGAACATGGGGCGGAGAAGAACGGGGATTAAGCCCAGCCGAATCCGTATGGGTTAGCGTTCCACCTGAGCCTGCGTTATCGGTGTCAGCCAAAGCCGGCCGGCTGAGGCCGAGAACCGCCAGCACGAGGGCCGCGGAGGTGAGCACGCGGCGGAGTGGATTGCACGGCCGCATGAGGTTGGGAATGTCTGAGGCTGGCACCAGCGGCAGAGCGCGGGTGGGATGGTTCAGATCGTATCTGGCGCTTTCAATTCGATTCAGTATTTTCATGGTGTGGTTGTGTTTCTGATCGGGTTGTCTGTTTCGCTGTGGAGTTGCGGTGAGAGGGAACGGAGGGTGGTGGTGGCATTGCCGGATTGACTCCTGCCGGAGTGGATGTCTTGGCAGCGGCAGTGTGCGATATCCGCCGGGATTTATCACCCCCTCCAAATGGGTGGCTTTTGGGGTGGGCGGGGGAACTGGCAATCGCCCGAAACGGTTTGCTGAGCACCTGATGAGGCGAAATCCCAGGTCGCGCAAGCGTTGCCAATTGGGAACGCGACACCAGCGCATTGGACTGCTCCGTGACGGTCAAACAGCGATCCCGCAGGCGCGGGACCGCTACATTTCCGCGATCCTCGGCCACGCCTTGGCTTCGACGGTCATAGACCGCCGCTACATTTCCGCGATCCTCAGCCACGCCTTGGCATCGACGGTCATAGACCGCCGCTACATTTCCACGATCCTCGGCCACGCCTTGGCATCGACGGTCATAGACCGCCGCTACATTTCCGCGATCCTCGGCCACGCCTTGGCATCGACGGTCATAGACCGCCGCTACATCTCCGCGATCCTCAGCCACGCTTTGGCATCATTTCCGCAATTGCACAGTCTCTCTCACTGTGCTAACGAACGGGGGGGTGTTCAGTTATCCGTCAAATTGATAGAAGCCCGAAGGGCTGGCTGACAGGGGCGGACATGGCTGATGTGGGCCACTTTGCAAGAAGGAAATATTTCCAAGGGGTGCAAAATTTCCTGAGGGCCGCGCGGCGGCTGGCCGCCAGCGCAGCCCAAGCCCATTGGCCCAAAGCGATACACTCCGGGGGTTTGGGGGCTGGCCCCCATGGCACCATGCCTGAACCCGTCGCGATCGTCACGGGTGCAGTCCCCCCACGCCGGTAAATCCCGTGGGCCGGAAGGTGCCCAATGACGAAGCAATGAAATTGTCTGTTCTTCGCTGAGCGCCGGATCTATCATCCGGCGTGTTTGCTTATCGATTTGTAACCGCATGTTTTCTTGGAGCCGTTTCGCCGCTGGTGGCGCAGGATGCCCGCGATGCGTTCGCCACCCCCGAAGCAATCGGCTTGGTGGCTGACGGGTTGCTGGTGGAAGGCAGCTATCAAGGCGCGAGTCTTGAGGCTGGAGAGTCGCAATTGTATCCGGGTGGACGTCGCGGTTCCTCGGGTTTCAGTCAGTCGATCTGGTTCACCATTAGCGTGCCATCCGACGGAGTCTGGAAGATCGAGGTAGGCTATCCTGAGGATTGGGCGCCGGTCGCGGTTTCCTATCCGGTGGTTTTTGAAGAGGCCACCATTGCCGCCGCCCACCCCATTTTTCCCCTGGAAGACAATCCAAGCGCTGGCAAGTGCCTGCTGCAAGCCGGCAAAACCTATCATCTCGGCCTGCGGACCTCATCGCTTGAACGTTCCTACTACGAAGTGAAGTTCACTCGCTTGTCGGCCCCGGCGAACGACTCCATCGCCAACGCTACGGTGATGGTGTCTAACTCCTTTGTCATCAACCCGACCGGAGCGACCTTGGAATCCGGAGAAACCGCCCAGGTCGAAGGAGTGCTGGGATCGGCATGGGCGCGGTGGACCGCGCCGTCCACCGGCGTTTGGCTGCTGCGAAACCCTGCGGAAAGGGTGGGGATTTTGCTGTGGTCTTCCCCGACACCTGTGTTTCCCAGTCCTGTCCAGGCCTCTCCAGATTCTTCGTGGACCCCAGGAGGTCGTGTTTACGGCAGTCGGCCCTTCGCGCTCTTCTCCTCGGCTTCGGTCACCGCTCCGGCCACGGTCCTGAATCAGGGCCCTAGCTGGATTCTGTTTGAAGCCGTCGCAGGCCGGGAATTCTGGATCGCGGGCTATGACCGGTGGTGGCAGAGCGATGCGCCGATTGCCCTCGATCTGGAACTGGCGGCTCCCACCGATCTCCGGGAAAACGCCCGGAATTTGGGTTCAGCCTCGGCGATCCGCGACGAGGGGCATTTTCTCGGAGCCGGCATCACGCCCGGCGAGGACCTGCCACATGATTTCATTGTTTCCCGGACGGTGTGGCGGAGTTGGACCGCTCGCGCCAGCGGTCCGGTGGATTTGCTAGTCGAAGGGCAGGGAGGACCGGCGGCATCATGGGTCGCGGTCCAGGCTTTCTCTGCCGGTGGGAAAATCGGCCACGCCCTGCCCGATTCTTGGGGGCGCGAGTGGCGGTTTGATGCGGTGGCGGGCGAAACCTACCAATTTCAGATCTCCGCCACGGACGATCCCAACACGGGCTTTCTATTCCACTTGCAGGCGGCAGAACCGGCGGATCACTTCGCGGAAGCTGTCGATCTCAACGACCAAACGCTGCTTTCGACGGTCGGATGCACGCTGGAGACGGGAGAACCGGCGGCCAATGCGGGGGAAGGCAGCGTCTGGCTGCGGTGGCATTCCGGGATGCGCCAGGTGGTTAGCATCATCCAACAATCCATGCAGGCACCAGGGCATTGGCATGTGACCGATTCGCGGATGGAGGTTTTCACGGGCGCGACGCTCGACACATTGGTGCCAGCCTGTGAGCAGACATCAGCCCGCTCGGCTCTGTTTGTCGCCGAAGCAGGACAAACCTATCACGTCCGGGTGCTCGCCAAGGCGGAGTTCGATGGCGAGGCTCAAGTGACCGTGACTTCCCAAGCGACTGGTCCCGGTTTGGAGCAATTGCTGGAGGAGGCGGGTGCGCTGCTGGCCACCCCCGGAACGGGACGCGACGAACAAGCCCTCGCGCTGGTGAATCAGGCGCTTGCGATTGCCCCTGACGATCCGCGTGCCCATTTGGCAGCGGCGTTTCTGGAATTGCGCCTCGCCGCCAAGACACCCTCCGGCAGGATCGTCGCTTCGAGGTTGGTTGCGAACACCTCGGATTTGTTGCCAGTAGTTTTTGTGCCATCGGCAGCCGCAGGGGCTGACGGCGAAATCCCGAATGGGCTTTCCTTTAAGGACTTTCTCGCCGACTTCGACGCCGAGGCTTGGCCCCACCTATCCACCGCGCTCCAGCGCCTGATTTCCATCACGGAACCCGCCGCCGACTTCAGCCATTACACGTTACCGGTCTATCCACGCGGCCACGGAAGTGCCGCCGGCTACGAGACGGATGCCCATGACCGGCGGACCATCGCCGCCATGATCATGACCTTGCGCGGCGCACTTGATTACCTCGCGTCCTTGGACGGTTCCCTCCCAGCCAGGGATTTCTTCGGGTGGCTGTGCGACGGCTCCCCGACGCTTCAAGATTTGCTGGGCCGCTATCCGAAGTTCCTCACCTTCGGCCCAAGCGACCACCGGTTCTCCGCCTGGCTATGGTTCACTGCGGCCACCGAGCAGGCACGGATGGCGAAGGGACTCTATCACTCCCCGTGGCCTTGGCTTTCCGACTCGAGCCTATTCACATCCACGGATCAGGGCCGCCTCGACCGCTGGTTCGCCTGGGTCGAAAGCGCCAACGGCCCCACGCTATATAATTGGGAGGACCACGCGGATCTGTCCAGTTGGCTGTTCGGCGCAAAATCGCCACGGTCACTCCTGCCGACCGTCGTGGGAAACCGCTTGCGGGCCTATTCGACTGCGGATGTGACTTTTGACGGACTGCTGCCAGATTCGGGCACGACGAACCTGCATCGTGCATGGGCGGCACGGGGCTGGCTGGCAGATCACGAAGAACTCGGCGCGTGGCTCGCCAGGAACTTCCCGCTGCACCCCCCCGACCCGTCGGAAGACCCCGACGGCGATGGAATTTCATTGCTCCTCGAATACGCCTTTGGCCTTTCACCCACGACCCCGGACCCGGTTCCCTACCAACCGGAATTGCGCCGGGTAAAATTGCCGGATGGCACATGGCGGAGCGAACTCAACTTCCGGCGTCGGATCGCTTTGACGCAGTCGGACTATTGGACTTACAAATCCACCGACTTGGAAACGTGGGAATGGGTGTCGGTGCCCGAAGAAGCGGTGCCGGACGCCATGCCAGGTTTCGAACGCGTGACGGTAGCCGCTCCAGACGGACCCTCACCACCAGATCGGGCGTTCTTCCGGCTGAGGTTTGTGCCTCCATCCGATTACTCCGGTGATACTGGGGGAGTGATCGGGAACCAGTGATCGCAATGACCTTGTCGGGTGCTGATTCCGCAGTCCAGCGACGCGGAATGAGCGTCAAGCCTGCCTCAAATACAGGTGCTGCGGGATCAACGCCATGTGCCTCAGCGATCGCTGCAAGGATCAAACAACGTTACTACTCAGGTTCCAAAGAATTCATGGCAGAATCATTTATGGCAAAATCATTTTTCAAGAGTCTTGAGGGGGATTCATCACTGGTCTGTCTGTCTGCGTGCGGATGCGCACTAACAGGGGTTGATCCAATGACCTTTTCCAATTCTGAAATGATTCTGCCATAAATGATTCTGCCATACCTGAGTAGTAACGATTCAGCGAACTCTTATCCAACGAACCCTTCAAAAACGTCTTTGGAGTAATCGTGCCCGAATAGGTGCCCTTGCCGATGCCCTGATATTTACTGAGATCGAGCTTGGCAGTGACACCTGTGCATGCTATGGGGACTGGTGCAATCGCGAAACCATTGCTTGCGCTGCTCCGTGGGTGGGGTTGGCATGGGAATGAGACGCCCCGGTGTTCTGGTTCCAGGCCAGCGCCTGCCCGCCGGGGCGGAGGAATGGGAAGGCCGCCTGCCAGCTACCATTGCATCCGCAGGATTTGTCAGCGCCAGTTCTTCCTGGGGCTGCCAGAAAACGAAATGTTCCGCACCTGGAGGCGGATGTATGAGGGCTTTTCAGGCGGCGTGTCGGGGTCGTTTCGGCGCTGGTCGGAAGGATGGCGCGAGGAGGAGGCGAGGAGCCGCGCCAGCGGTGAACCGGGACTTATGGAGTGCGCGTGACTGGAGCCAGGAGATCGGTCAGGGCGCTGGCCGCGCCCGCAGCGACTTGCGAGGGTGGTTTACCAGAGGCGCGGCTCCGCAGGTGCGGCGGAATGGCGGAGGTCGGCCGGTGTTTGGGATCTTCCGACGGAATCAAGGCCAAGCGGCAA
>JAPLUI010000168.1 GCA_026397725.1 Verrucomicrobiota bacterium
CCGCCACCCTCTGCGAAGAAGACCGGGAAGAAGACGCAGGAAGAAGAGTTTTGCTAGAAGCTTTCGAAGAAGATCTAACGCAAGCGCCATCCGACGTTCAAGTCGCCCATTTCATCGGCTTTCCATAACGCCGCTCACAGCGGCATCAGGCAAGCGCCAGAAGAGCGCGACGCCGTGGCAGTTTCATGGGCGTTCCAGCCGCAGGGCCAGTCAGGGCGCGGCGAGGCCGCCACGCCCTACCGGGCAACGGTAGGGCGGCCCGGCCTCGGGCCGCCCACTTTTCCGCCCGCATGGGCGGTGCGTCGGCGCGGCATAAGGCAAGCGCCAGAAGAGCGCGACGCCGTGGCAGTTTCATGGGCGTTCCAGCCGCAGGGCCAGTCAGGGCGCGGCGAGGCCGCCCCGAAATCCCGCCATGCCGCGGCAAAGAAAGAAATTCGGAACAAAAATTCGACAATTTCCCCAATCCGGTGTCCAATGGGGTGGCAACCGGCCAAATCGACCATCAGACTTGGCCCTTGGTCAGCCCAAGCCGGAACCGACACCTGAAACACCACCAACTCCTCCCTCCCCGATGACGACTCCAACATTCCCGTGCATTTTCCCTCCCGTGGCGCGCTGCCTGGCAGCCACGCTGATGCTCAGCGGCCTGGCCTCCACGCTTCTCGCCGCGGATCCGAATTACCTGCTGCTGGGCAGCACCTGGGGCCAGTCAGGGGGCGAAAGCCTTTGTGTGGTCAACACGACCACCGGACTTGCCACCGCTTATGCGCTGGCCGGCGACACCACCTTGATGGGCATTGCCTATGATGAAATCGGCGACAAGCTCTATGCGGCGACCACCCACGCCAGCTTCTACAGTAGCAGATTGGTCGAGGTGGATCGCTTTTCCGGTGGAATCGGCGACTATTACTACGTGGGAATGGGCAACTTCCCTGCGGTGCCTGAAGGCGATGTTGCCGTCCAGAAAAGCACCGGGCAGGTTTTCGCACTGCGCTCCGGCGGCTCGGTCCATGTGTGGAACTCGGTCAGCAAGAAATTCGTCCGCTCGTTCACCCTCGCGGAGACCAACGACTATTCGTGCATCGCCTTCAACGCGGCCGGGGACCTTTACGTGGTCGATCCTAACAGCCGCAGCGCCGAGCCACCCCATCTGCTGCGGATCGATCCGATCAACGGGACCATTCTCCAGACCACGGTTCTCGATACGGACATCGGAGTGGTGGCCGGCCTGGCATTCCACCCGCTCACCGACCAGGCGTGGCTCGCGGATTCCTGCCGCGGGGACGACACGTGCATCGGCTCGCGGTTGTTCCAGGTGAACCTAACCACCGGCGGGCTCACGCTGGTGGGTTCCACCGGCCTGGCATTGGCCGGCCTGACGTTCGTGCCAGAAGTTCCGGCCGCAGGAAGCGGGCAGATTGCCATCTTTGATGGCGCGGCGGACACCGCTCCGCCATTGACCCACAACCAGGCGGTTCCCGTCAATTTCGGCACGTTGGTTAGAAACACGACCAGCACGCGCCCGATCACGCTCAAGAACACGGGCGGCGATCCCCTCACCATTCACCGGGTCGGGGCGCTCGGTTCCTACGCGGTGTCCGGTCTGCCCGCCCTGCCGGCCATCCTGGCCCCCGGTGCGACCACCACCTTCAACCTCGCCATTGAGACGGGCGGCGGCGGCACCTATGACGGAACCCTGCGGATCTTCTCTTCCGACGACAATCCGCGCGAGGCAGACATCCCGCTCACCGCGCAGGTTCCGCTGATCAAGGAAATCCGCGTGATGGGCCCCTCCGGTGAATTGACTGACGGGCAGCTCGATCCGGTGGTTTTCCAAACGGGCTTTGCCACCGCTCCCTCGGCATCGTTTCAAGTCATCAACGATGGACCGGAGTCGTTGACGCTTTCGTCGGTGACCATCCCCGCCGGGTTTTCGGTTAGCTTTTCCCAGGGTTCAGTCGCCGTCACGCTGCCAAGGACGATCGCCAGCGGACAGTCGGTGGGCGTCCACCTGATCACCACAGGTCCGACTGCCGGGGCTTACGGTGGCGTGGTGACCTTCTTCAATGATGACGCCGATGAGGGCGAGTTCACGTTCCCGATTTTCGCGCTGCACAACACTCCGGAGATCCAGGTGGTGGCCAACTTTTCCGCCGAGGTGCAGAGTGGCGGTTCCTTGGATTTCGGGACCGCGACCTTTGGGCAGGGGGTCAACCGCAACCTCCGCATCACCAATCTCTATCCGTCCACACTCACCATCAGCGGGATCACCCTCCCGGACGGGTTTGTCTTCGCTGCTCCGCCGACATTTCCCATCAATCTCGCCAAGAACGGGCTGCGTGACATCGGCATCCGCATGGCCGCCACCTCCTCCGGGAATTTCAATGGCACGCTCGTCATCCATAACAACGACTATGACGAAAGCGCGTTCGAACTCGACCTGTTTGGAAATGTCAGGGAGGACTCCATCCAGTTCTTCGGCTTCAGCACACAGATATATGAACATCCGTCGCCGCAGGTCGGCGCCTTCGCCTATGGCTTCAACTTCGGCCCGGTGACTTATGAGTGGGACCTGGATGGCGACGGCGGTTTCGACGACTTCACCGGCCAGGACGTGCCTCTAACCGGAGCCGACGGCCCGGCGGATTTCGCCGCGCGGGTAAGGATCACCGACTCGCGCTCGAGTGCGGTTTTCACCGGCACGGTGCCCTTCATCAACTCCGTGCCCAGTCTTTCCGCCAACCAGCCAGCCCCCTTCGCCGCAGGCATTCCAAGCATCTTCACCCTGACTGCCGACGATGCCGCCCCGGATGTCGCCGCCGGCTTCATCTGGGCGGTCGATTGGGGCGATGGGGCCGTGGAAACCAGCAACCCCGGCGCCACCGCGAGCCGGGCATTCAGCCACACCTACGCCCAGCCCGGCGTTCAGCGGCAAATCACCATCACCGCCACCGACAAGGATGGCGGCATCGGCCAGTTCGACCTCAGCGGGTGGATCCACAGCGGGGTGATAGGTGTTTTCGATGGCCCGGACCTTGAGGGAACCCAACTCCGCGACGGCCAGGACACACTCTCGTTTTTCACCAGTCTCAACCAACTCGAGGACCACCAGATCACCCTGCTCAACCGCAGCGCCAGCCCCGCCACCATCGGTCCGGTCACACTCCCCAGCGGCTTCGCCCTGGTCAATCCGCCGGCCTTTCCCGCGACCTTGCAGCCTCAGGCAACCCTCACGCTCACCCTGCGTTTCCTCGCCAACGCCTTCGGCACCTTCAGCGGAAATCTCGCCCTCGCCACCAGCGATCCGCTGATGCCCGCCTTCAGCATCCACCTCCAAGCCGAAGTGGATGCGCCGGACCTGGTCATCAACCAATACAGCCAGGAAAAATACGATCTGGCGAACCATAGCGGCCGCTTCCAGGTGTTTCCGGGCACCGGTGCCTTCGACGGGCTCTCGATCAACCTCGATCGCAGCGGACCGCCGCTCGTCATCTCCGCCATCGAACTGCCGCCCGGATTCACGCTGCGCGACGCGCCGGCATTTCCGCTCACCATCGACAGCAACACGGGCTCCCTCGATATCCGCATCCAGGCCAACGGCCCGACCCCATCGCTGCTCAAGGGACGGGTGAAAATCCTCTCCAACGATCCGGATGAAAGCCCCTACACGTTCTATGTTTCCAGCCGCGTCGGCAGCCTGCCGGACCTGCTGGCGGTCACCGCCGAGGGCGCGGCGGATTACGATTCGGGGTCATCGGCCGCCGGCATCCTGCTCCACAACCAAGCCGAACCGCTCGTCTTCACCACCCCCGCCCCTAGCGAGCGCGGAGTCGTCGTTTTCAATCAAGGCAATGAAACGCTCACCCTAACCGGAGCCACCTTGCCGCCCGGATTCGATTTCGTTTCTCCGCCCGCTTTCCCGGTGAACATTCCCTTCGGGGGGCGCCATGACCTGCCTGCCATCCGGTTCACCGGCACCGGTCCCGGCAGCTACTCGGGCCACTTGGAAATCGCCGGCAATGATCCCGATGAAACCCCCTACCGCATTCCGTTGCTCGCCGTGGTCGCCGGTGGTTCGGTAACTCCACCGGCCTATGCCTCCGCCCCCGTGATCACTCCCGCCACCGCCACCACCGGCGCCTCCTTCTCCGCCTCCGTCACCGGCACGCCGGGTGCCGCGGTGAAATTGGAAGCGTCCACCGATCTGGGTCTAACGGACCCGTGGCAGGTCATCGGGCAACTCACCCTGGACGGCTCCGGCAACGGAACATTCACCAACATCATCGATCCGGCCAGCGTCGGTGCGACCAGCGACTTCTTCCGCCTGCGAGATAACTGAACGCCAGGTCTTTCGATGACCGCGTGCGGATCACTTCCGGGAGCGCTGCAAGAGAGTGCAGGAAAACCATGAACCCACTCCTCCGCGCCACCCTCGTCGCCGTCACTGTCGCTACGGCCCAGGCCGCGCCGAACCCGTTTTTCGTTTTCGACAACGGCCTGCGCGGCGACAAGCTCACGACCATTGACGCGCAACTCGACCTCGTGAAGTCCGTCGGCTTCGCCGGCCTGAGCTGGCGCACCGATGCGCCCGAACGGGTGAAACAGGTGCTGGAGGGCAGCCGGCAGCGCGGGCTGAAACTGTTCGTCTGCTACGCCAACCTCGACCTCAAGGACGGCAAATGCGTTTACGATCCCCGCCTCAAGGAGATCATCGCGCTGTGCAAGGGCACCGACACGATCATCTGGCCGAACCTGACGAGCAAGCAGTTCAAGCCGTCGGATCCGGCCGGCGACGACATCGCCGTCGCGGGCGTGCGCGAGCTGGCCGACCTGTGCGCGGACAACGGCCTGCGCGTCGCGATCTATCCGCACGTCGGCATGTGGGTACACCGCCTCGAGGACGCGCTGCGGCTGGTGAAAAAGGTGGACCGCAAGAACGTCGGCGTGTCCTTCAACCTCTGTCACGCGCTGCTCGATGGCGCGGAGGATCGCGTGCCGGCATTGCTAGACGAGTGCGCGCCGTATCTCTTGCTGGTGACGCTCAACGGCGCCGACAGCCACCCGGCGGCAGTCGCCATGCCCAACGCCATCCAGCCCCTCGACAAGGGCACCTATGACCTGCCGGCGTTGTTGAAGAAGCTCAAGGCCATCGGCTTCAAGGGGCCGATCGGCTTGCAGTGCTATAACATCAAGGGCGACTCGGAGGAACTGCTGACCGGCTCCATGGGCGCGTGGAAGAAAATGTGCGGTGTTTTGGAATGAATGAAGCGTGCGACAAATGAGCACCTTGGGAGGCTTCCATTGCCCCGCCTTCCCGACCGGCCGCCGCCTCGCGCAACGACCTTCACCCGAAAGCAATTTCCTTGGCGGCAGTCAATTTTCTAACCATTGTGAATCTCCGCGCGTTTGCCGTTTTGCGAATGGTGTTTGGTTCGTGTCCGGAGCCAAGCGAGCATGCCACCGGCACACTCACGGCTTCCTCACCGGCGGCATTTACCCATGATATAGAGGTGCTTCCAGCGGCTCTGCCATTTCCAGATTTTGGCCCCGTAAAGAAATAAACCTTACAAAATCTGCATGTTAGCATGGAATCAATTTGGTAAAATCATGATAGGGTAAAATCATGAAGAACTGGAATTGTGCTCCCGTTATCGGGAATTCCGATCTTTTCTTTCATCATTTTACCTTCCATCATTTTACCTGTTTTCTGAATGATCAAACTTCTAACGCCATGTTTATTTATTTACGGCTCCGGAGTTAGCGGTGGCCCGGCCTCCCCGTGTCGCAGATTGGAAGTGGGGCCCGGTGAAGCCGCTGAACGGAGAACGGGGAAACGGAGGCGGTGAACCGGATTCCTCTGGACGGCCTGTTCCTGCCGCCTAAAATGCGAAGGAAATGAGACGCGACCGACAATCCATCATTCATCTGGCCGGGCTGCTGCTGCTACTGGCGAATGCCGCACCGGGCGCGGAAGCGCAAGGCGACGCGGTCTTTCCCGCGCCGCGCCGGGTGACTGCCGAAACCCGTGGCGACCCGCACGCTCTGGCTTCTTTGCAGCAAGCCGGCCAGATCTTCTTTGAGGATGATTTCGAGTCCGACGCCTCGCTCAAAAACTACTTTGAGATCCGCGGCCTCAAGGAAGGCAATGCCAAGCGCACGAGTGATGCGAAACTTGCCCATACCGGCACGGGCGCGATGCAGTTCACCGCCGTGGCCCGGGATGGCAAGGAATCCGGCAGCGGTGCCACCGGTTGGTTCGGACCGAAGGGGTACGACCGCGTTTATCTCCGCCTCTACATCAAGTTTGCCGCCGACTACCAAGGCATTCGCTGGCGCACGTCACCGGATGTCAGACTCAAACGCTTCGACCTCGGCGTCTATGTGCATGCCGCGGCGAAGGACAACATCGTTTGGTTTGACGACGTCCCGCTCTCGACCGGCTACATCGGGCCCAAGGGCAAAGCGGGGGATTGAGAGCTTGGCGAGCTGGCCATTCCGCTGCGGTTCACGCCATAAAGGGACGTGAAAATAATTGCGCGAACTATCGGGGGTCGGCGGTCGCACTGTCGCGGGATGGGGTGCTCACGGCCGGGCACCACGCGGACCTCAACGATGACGAGCGACCGGACGCCGGGCCAGTCAGGGCGCGGCGAGGCCGCCACGCCCTACCGGGCAACTGTAGGGCGGCCCGGCCTCGGGCCGCCCACTTGTCCGCCCGCATGGGCGGTGCGTCGGCGCGGCAAAAGGCAAGCGCCGGAAGAGCGCGACGCAGTGGCATTTTCATGGGCGTTCCAGCCGCAGGGACAGTCAGGGCGCGGCGAGGCCGTCACGTCCTACCGATGCCGTGGCCGCCGCATCACAGGCACCTGGCCGGATTTCTCCTTGTCGGGATTTTTCCTCTGTCGGGGCCGGAGCAAAACTAGACAGAGACGGAGCAAAACTGGACAGAGACGGAGCAAAACTGGATTTCTTCTGTTAGAGGCTGAATCGACTGGCG
>JAPLUI010000146.1 GCA_026397725.1 Verrucomicrobiota bacterium
CTGCTCTATTGGTTCGATATCAGGAAAGCCTCCCGGGATGCGCTGGCGAGCGATCTGCATTTCATGATCGAGAAGACGTTTGCCGAAGCGAATCTCAGGATCGCCAGCCCGCAGCCGAAGTGATACGGGATTCGGCGCGGCCGCTCCGCATCGAACTCGCTCGCCCGCCGAAGACCGCATCCAAGCCGTGATGCCGACTCTAGCGTCCTTGAAAACGTGAATTTATGAATGTTAGGTCAAGTTTTTTGAAATTCCCCGCGCTCCAGATCGATTTGCGATTTATGAGTGTTGATTTCCGCACGCCGGGATCTGCGAGGGGGGCGTCGGGAAACCGGCGTCCCTACCTTAATCTGCAAAAATAGGGAAAAAGAGACTTGACGAACTCCGCCATTGGAGTATTATTCCCCGGTGATCCTTCAGTTCATCGAATCGCCTGTCTATTCGCAGCAGATCGACGATTTGTTGTCGCCGGAGGACCATCGTCGGCTCCAACTCTGCCTGCTTCAATGCCCCGACCAAGGTGATCTCATCAAGGGATCGGGAGGGCTGAGGAAGTTGAGATGGGCTGGCTCAGGCCGCGGCAAGCGGGGCGGGATTCGTGTTATTTACTACCTATGGCACGGTGACACTGCTTTCATGCTGACGGCCTACTCGAAGAACAAACAAACCGATCTGACTCCCGCTCAATTGAGAGCGATCAGAGAACTCATAGAGGAATACACCAATGAACGATGAAGATTTTCAGAAGCTGCTACTGAGTGTGAAGCAGATGGGCACCATTATGCGTGGCGGGAAGCTTGCGCACCGACGAACCACACTGACCGACCTGAACGTGAAGGGACTCAGAGAACGAACCGGCCTTACTCAGTCCGATTTTTCACAGATGATCGGCGTCAGCATCAGGACGCTTCAGAACTGGGAGCAAGGACGAAGGGAACCCGAAGGTCCGGCTAAGGCACTATTGCGCGTTGTCGAGCGCAATCCGCAAGCCGTGCTGAGCGCTCTCCACGCGTAATTTGGAAGCAGAACAATTCACTCCTGCCGACAGGCATCGGCCCTGCAACTACAGCCCACAATCACCACTTCCGCCCTGCGGCAGAGTAGAGGCGTTCGACAAAATTATATGTCTGAGATCAGTCGCTTTCTTGGAATTGTGGTCCGGATGTTCTATCGTGATCATGCACCGCCTCATTTTCACGCGGAATACGGTGATTACGAGATTACCGTCGAGATCGAGACTGGAGTAGTGGAGGGGAAGTTTCCAAAGCGTGCCTTGAGGGCTGTGTTGGAGTGGGCCGACCTTCATCGGGACGACTTGCTTGCAGATTGGCACCTTGCTAGACTTGAGCAGCCCCTCAATTCAATCGAACCACTGGAATAAGATAATGAAAATCCTAAGAATATTGTCTGTTCGATACCTGGGCGAGCACAGGCTGTACCTAGAGTTTAACAACGGTGACGCCGGGGAGGTTGACCTTTCATCCGAGTTGGATGGCCCGATCTTTCGGCCCCTCCAAGACCCTGATTTTTTCGCATCCGTCAGGCTCGAGGGCGGCACGATCGCATGGCCGAATGGCGCCGACCTTGCTCCTGAATACCTGGCAAAACGACTTGTCGAACAAGGCGTCGCTCCTAACGCCTGACCCGCCGCGAGTTCCAGCCGACATGACCGTGCAACCTTTAACCCCCAAGTCCAACCGCGCCCTCCGGTCAGGCGTAGGAGGACTTGAACGGCTAAGAATCCATGACCCTAGGAACCAATCCGCCATCCTGATCGCCGTGTGGTTCGCATTCACCGCCGCGCTTGGTGCCCAAGACGCGCTCACCGGCGATTTCTCCACCCCCCCGGAAATCGAAAAGCGCCTCGCTGCGGTCCGCGCCGAGCTGCGCGACCTGCCGGCCA
>JAPLUI010000438.1 GCA_026397725.1 Verrucomicrobiota bacterium
CAGCAGTTTCAGCGCGAAGCGTCTACCAGTCAGGTGGTGCCGCCAGGCATCGAGGATCACTGCTCCCACAATCACGACGCCGGTGATGACCTTTTATTTCCACTTGGCACGAATCGCCAACAGCCTGTAGCCGCCGACGTCAGTCGGCGCATACTTTCCGCAGCGAGAATGGCGCCGACTGACGTCGGCGGCTACGTGGGTATGAAATGTTCGGGCTAACCCGCCCATGGAAGACAAGTTCAACGTAATTGCACGGGGCCGAGGAGCCCGGATTCGAGAGGGCCCCCGATGGGTACTTTTTGGGTAATGCGCGTCACACGTTTTTCCCTGGGGAGTTTCGCATCGCCGACCAATCGGTTGGCCCAGAGGTTTACGATTTCGATTTTCAATTCGTTCTTGCCGCTGCGGATCAGGCCGGTCACGTCGTAGCTGTAGGGCGGTTTCCAGAGAATGCCGAGCGGCTTGTCATTCAATGTCACGTCAGCGACGTTTCGGAGTTGTCCCAAATCCAGTTCCAGGCGGCGGCCCTTGGTCAGCAGGGACGGCGGGACCTCGAATTCCTTCAGGTAAGTCGCGGTGCCGGAGAAATACTTGATACCATCGTCCGGAACGGTGGTCCAGGAAACGAGTTTGTCGAAAACGCGCGCGGGGGGAGCGCCCAGGTTCGGGGGGAAACGGACTTCCCATGGGCCGGCGATCTCGAGCGGCGCGGGCGGCTGGCCATCCTCCGTTGCCACAGGTGTCGGGGCGGCCTCTGGCGCAATTCCGGAAAAGACGACGAACACCGAGCCGGCGGGCGGCAAACGCAGCTTCAGCTTCATCCCGCCCGGAACCCGCGCGTAACCGGTGCAAGGCTCGATCTTGCCGGTGTCTGGATGCCAGAGTTGCGGCAGGCGTTGCAGGACGCGGAAGGTGCAATCGGCCTCGGCCTCTTCCATTTGAGTGTTGCTGACGAAGTAGATGTCGGCGTCCAGAGTGCGGCGGTGGATGTAGTCAAGGTCGGCCTGTCTGCCCGGACTGCTGTAGGCGAAATCGGGGCCTATGCCGCGCTGCTGCAGAATTTCGCGGACACGATTGCGGTCGGCAATTACCCGGCCTTTGCCGTAAGAACGCTCGCGCGCATCCTTTCCATCGCCAGAACCCCAGATTCTTCCCGCTATTTCCCTGACCTGCTCATCACAGCGCGGATAGTCCGCCAACGAGGTGTCACGCTCGGGCCTGGGGCCGAGGAGTGTTGCGCCATCGCGGACGAGCTTCTCCAGTTTCTTCAGCACGGACAGAGGAATGTCAATGCGTTCTGGCAGGACAATAACCGAGTAACTCACACCATGGGGCAGAACCAGGCGGCCGTCCTTGAACTCCATGCTGTTCTCGATCACATCGGAGTTAATGACGTCGTAGTCGTAACCGGTTCCGAGCGCGTCGGCGGGGGCCGGGTTGGGCCGCCCGCAATGGGCGCAGGTGGCACCGTCCAACCGCTTGGAGTCCGGACCAATGCGGCGGGTAGCCACCAGGTTGGGCGCATCATCGCCATAATAGAAACACACGTCCGCCACGGGCAGGCCCTGCTGCATCAGATAACAGCACCGCGAGAAATAGGACAGCATGGGTGCGGCTTTGGGCCACCAGGTGGAGTTGACATTAAAGTGCTCGCCGGCGTGATACATATTTCCAGGTACTCCTCCTGAAGGCGGAGTGTGCGCGAAGGTATGGAACGTAATGCGATTCAGACCATCACAAAACGCCGTGTCGGCCAGCCGCTTGTATTCCAGCGGCCCGTCCTGCCAGTGCCGCCAGCCGGTAAAAGACTCGGAATCCACAATCTGCCGGCCGTAAATGTGTGCGGCAGAGGCCGCCTCTTTCACCACCCAGAACTGCGAGCCGTTCCAGAACTCGCCGCGCGTTATATCCACGACTCCGCAGGAGCGCAACGGTTCGGTGCGCGGCTCACCACCATGTCCACCCTCGGCCACCAGCTCCATTCCGTAAGTGTTAAGCATCTCCCTGGAAGCGGCGTAATGGCCGTCAATCCACAAGTCGCTAACGGTCTTGCGATAGTCGTGCTGGAAACGGGTGGTGACCTGCGGATCGGCAAAGCTCTTCCCCTTGAGCACTGGCAGATACGGAACAGGGTCATAGCCACGCCGCTTGCGGAATTCCGCCACAAAGGAGTCGGTCCAATCCGTCTGATTATCAACCTCTACGCTGTCCACTTCCATGTAGCGCAATGCGTCCAGGCTCGGCCGCACTTTCAGGATTTGGTCAATTATGTAACGGAAATGGCTCCTGGCCGCATTACCGTCAAGGTGATCAATGATCAGGCCGTTCGAGTTGGGGCTGGGCACCATCAGTGTCTGTCCGGTATTGCTGGTGATAAACCTCGCAATCACCCAGGAACCGGCAGGAACATCCCAGGTGAGCAGTCCATCGCTGTTCATCTTTTCGCTCAGGTTTATTACGGCGGCGGCATTGCAGATGGTATTGCTCGGTGATTGCTGGAACGCCAGCACGGCGATTTCCTTGTAGTAGAGCGGCAGACCATTGGCACCTTTGGGCGCACTGCAGGCCGGAAAGGGTAGCGCTTGCGATAGCTTCGCCGGGCCAGTGACGGTGATTTCGCTGTGGTAAAAGCCCTTCATGGCGTTGCGCGGTTGAACCCAACTGCCGCCCGCGTTCCAACTGCTCGAAGCGACCATTCCCAGGTGCAAACCCAGGCGATCAGCCTGCTCGATAGCGTGATTGACGGCTTTGAGCGATTCAGGTCCGAGGAAGGCCGGACCCGCCGGGATCGGTTCTTCGGGAATGGGACGGATGACGCCAATGTCCCAGATTTCGGCGCCAGACATTCCCTTGGCCTTCATTTCCTCGAGTTCGTAGGTGATTCGGTCAAGGTCTACGTTGCCGTTCATCCAGTCCCAGAATGCTCCGGGGCGGGCTTCAAGGGGCGGGTTCAGGAAAAGGGCCGGCGAAGGTTCGCGCTCCGCCGCGGGGCTGGCGTGGGCAATGACGACCTCGACGCGTTCCCGGCATTGAAAGAAGCCGTCCCCAACGTTGTGGCCCTGGCCGGGCGGAATCCGCAGGCGCATCGAACCGCCCAGCTCCCGGTAGCGGCTGGCAAGCAAGCCGGAGTTGTCTTTCAGAGGCACCACGTCATCCGTGTCGCCATGGATGTGGAAGATCGGCACGCCGGCCTTGGCCAGCGGCGCGAGGCGGTCAATCGGGTTGTGTTGTGCCAGTTGTTCGTCGAGTTGTTCCGCGCTCAGGCCGTAAGCGCCGCGGGCCCGGTCGAGGCCGGGCCAACTGCGGAGATTACAAACGGGGTAAATTCCGGCGATGCAACCCACCGAATCCGGATGCTCGGCCGCCCAGTTGTAAAGCATCAGGCCGCCGCGGCTGCGGGCCAGGAGGACAGGCTTGCGACTGAACCCGCGCCGTTCCGTCAATTCCCGGTAGAAGGCCGTGAAGCGGGCCCGTCCCTGCGGATTGCCATAGGATTCGCCGATGTCCACGCCGGCCACAGCAATGCCGGCCGCCAGAAAACGTTCGAACATCCATTGTTCACGGGCCTCGGGGAGACCGGACAACGTGGGCGCGTACCACACCCACGAAATGGGACGATTAGTGTGGAGGTTCTCAGCCGCCGGGAGAATTACGAATCCGGTGCGACCATCGACCTCAAAGACTTCTCCCGGCAGAGGCAGGTCTTTTTGCGGCTTCGCTGTGTCGGCAGCCCAAACGCAGTTCAGCGGGAGAGTCACCGCCAAAGCCAATAGCGCCGTGAATGCCAGGAACTTACTCTTAAATGAAGGCCGTGGAGGGGGGGGCGCATGAGGGGCCAAAGTGCGGTTCGGAGAGAGGCCGCACAGCAGCGCTGCAGCAAGGATTACATTTGGTTTCATGGGTGTTTATTGTTTACTGCTTCTCGGGCATCTCCTTGTTTATTTCTGTAATGTCAGTAAGGCCTCTGCAAATGCCTTGCCCATCTGGGCAAATATCTTCGCACTGCCCAAATAGTGGTAACCGCCATTGGAAGCGCCTTTGAGGATCTCCTTGTCTTTAGACGAAAGGATTTCCTCCAATGCAAGGTCGAGCTTCTCCTGGTCGGCCTGGGTGATGCCCTCAATCCGCAAATCTATCGCTGCATAATGTTCTGGGGAGTTATTGCCGTACTGGTCATTGGCATAGGCCGCCAATACGTTCTTCCCCTTCTTCAAATATTTGATCTCTTCTATTTCAAGCACGATCGATCGGTAATACGGATTGTCCATCCACCAGATGTAGTCGTGAATTCTATGTCCGTTCAGGTAAACTTTGAATCCTTGTCTAGCCAAAATCGCGATGCGATACGAATCGCAGTTGAGGTCTTCAACTTCAAAAGTTGTGCGCATCAGCAGGAATTCGCCAGCACCCCATGTTGAGGGGAATTTGTCCAAGGTGATTCCGCTGTGCTTCCAGACGCCCTTGCCGATGGGGGCCTTGCCTTCCGTCCATTTGCTGTCATCGAAGTCGGGCATGTACCACCCGGATTGAGCGATTTCGGAGGAGTTCTCATGGAGAAAGCAACAGGTACAGAGCTGTAAACACAGGCGAAAGCGCTCTATGAGTTCTATCTCCGATGCACCACTCAGTGGGTGAATACCGAAACCTATGATGATCACCATTTAATTCTGGTTGTAGAAGGTCGGAGTTAGTTC
>JAPLUI010000412.1 GCA_026397725.1 Verrucomicrobiota bacterium
CATGCGCGTGCGCGCGTGCGAGTCAAGAATTATTTATTGCGCACATGAAATATATTTCGAACCGGCAGAATCGTTGGAAAATCAACGGATTCCGAATTCAGCGGCCTCCGGCCGCGGGGCCTATGTCCAGAGATCTGAACCCATTGAAAAGACCCTCTATGCTCCGGCAATTCAAGGCCGGGTTCAGGAATCCCGGAGTTGCAAATTCTGCTGTCGAGGGGGCGATTATCCTTGGCCAACTGAGCCGAAATGCAATTTCCAAGCAGTCTGGCTTGATCTCAGCACCGGTTGGAGCGAGCATCCGGCTTCCGAGGCCGCTTGGCCTTGCGAGTTATTGACCCATGAGCGCCCCCAAGACCTCGCCATGTAAGACCGCCATCGCCGCCATGGAGCCCTTCGCCGGGCTCGGCTTGGAGTGCGTGTGCGTGGTGACCACCGAGCAGCAAGCCAAACTCGCCAGGCAGGAACTCATGCGAGTGGGAACGGTCGGCTTCGACACCGAATCAAAACCGACTTTTCACAAAGGCGAGCAATCCAAGGGTCCGCATGTGCTGCAATTCGCCACCATGGAGCAGGCCTTCATCTTCCAGTCTCATTTTGTCGAGACCCACCCGGTGATCATCGAGCTGCTGAAATCAACGGAACTCAGTAAGATCGGCTTCGGCCTGGGCGGTGACCTCCGCCAGATCTCGAATCGCTTCGGCATCCGCCCCGCCGCCATCGTGGACCTGGATCGCGCGTTCAAGAAGTTAGGCTACCGGAATTCCGTCGGAGCGAAATCGGCGATCGCCATGCTCTTCAACCGCAAACTCTCGAAATCAAAATCCGTCACCACGTCGAATTGGGCGGAGCGGAAGTTGTCCGAGCGCCAGTTGCTCTACGCCGCGAACGACGCCTACGCGGCGCTCAGGATTTTCCACGCACTGCGGGACGAACCCCGGGGAGGCTCCAACTCGTGACCGATGCCATCTCCCGGCGGACCGCCTCATGAACCTCTCCCCCGATACCAGCCGCTGCCCCGTCGTACCATTTTCCGATTCTGCGGATTGCGCGAAAGATCGCTGCGAGGTCAGCCGTTGGTAGCCTTTCCAATTCAGTCCACCCCAACTCATATCAGTCCATGAAGTCAGGTTTTATGCCGGTAGCCGCGGTGATGATGGCGGCGCAAGTGTGTGCTCCGGCGGCGGAGCCGGTGATGCGTTCGTTGTTCAACGGCAAGGATCTCACCGGCTGGACCGGCGAGGGCTATGTGGTGGAGGACGGGGCCATCGTGTGTACGCCGCAAGGGCGGAATCTGGTGACCGAGGAGACCTTTTCCAGTTTCATTCTGGAGTTTGAATTCAAGCTTCCGCCGGGGGGCAACAATGGTTTGGGACTGCACTATCCCGGCCAGGGGGATTCCGCCTATACCGGGATGGAGTTGCAGATTCTGGACAACAGCGCCCCCCAATACAAGGATCTCAAGGACTATCAATTCCATGGCTCGCTCTACACGCTGGCCCCGGCCGCCAAGACCGGCCTCAAGCCGGTGGGCGAGTGGAACCACCAGCGTGTCTCCGTGCTGGGCCCGGCCATTCTCGTCGAACTCAATGGCACGATCATCCTGCGCTGCAACCTCGATGACATCAACCGGCAGTTCCCGGAGCATCAGGGTGCGAAACGCCGCTCGGGTCACCTCGCCTGGCTCGGCCACGGGGACCGCGTGGCCTTCCGTAACATCCAGATCGCCGAGGTGCCGCCCGCGGCAAACGTCGAAGGCGTCAAGGCCGCCGGCTACACCCGGATCTTTGATGGCAGCTCCCTCGTCGGCTGGAAGCACGGTGCCACCCCTCCCGGCAACTGGTGCGCCGCCAACGGCATCCTCAAGCACAACGGCAAAAAGGGCGACCTCACGGACCTCTGGAGCGAGCAGGAGTACGGCGATTTCACGCTGGTGTTCGACTGGCGGTGGAGCGGCCGCGGCCCGCTGATGCAACGGCCGCTCATCCTCCCCGACGGCACCGAAAAGAAAAACGCCGATGGCACCGTGGCGACGGTGGAAGTGGAGGAACTCGACAGCGGCATCTATCTGCGCGGCAACAGCAAGAGCCAGGTCAACCTTTGGAACTGGCCCGTGGGCTCCGGCGAGGTCTACGGCTACCGCGTGGCCGGAGACAGCACACCGGAGGTCCGCGCCGGGGTCACCCCCAAGGTCAAGGCCGACCGTCCGCTCGGCCAGTGGAACCGCATGAAGATCGTGCTCAAGGGTGAGGTGCTGAGCGTCTCGCTCAACGGCTGCGTGGTGCTCGAAAACGCGCGGCTGCCAGGGATTCCGGCCAGCGGCGCGATCGCCTTGCAGCACCACGGTGGCGCGATCGACTTCGCCAACCTCTGGATCAAGCCAGAGTAATTGTCAGAAGGCGAAAACCTCGCCGTCCTGGAAGAAACGCTGCAGTTCCGCCGCCGCCGCTTCCGGGGAGTCCGAGGCATGGCAGACGTTGACCATCTTGTCTTCGCCCAGATCGCCGCGGATGGTGCCGGGCGCGGCCGCCTTGGAATCCGTGGGGCCTAGCAGCTCGCGGACGCGGGCGATGGCGTCTTCGCCTTCGAGGGCCACCGCCACCACCGGCGTGCTGCTCATGAAGCGGACGATTTCCGGAAAAAACGGCAGGTGGGCGATGTGCGCATAGTGCTCGCGCAGGATCACCTCGCCAAGCCGCATCATCTTGATGCCGCGGATTTGAAAACCGGCAGCTTGAAACCGGGCGAGCACCGGACCGACGAGCAATTTCTCCACGGCATCCGGCTTGAACAAAACGAGTGAGGTCTCAATTGGCATGGCGGCGCAATACGCCGCTCCGCACCCCTGCGCAAGTCTTTCTTGCAGGCCTTTGTTGAAGTCCCGCCGGCTCTCAAGGTCCGCGTCGTGTCAATCGAGATGTAAATGGGGGGCGATGAATGTAAATGGGGACAGGTACCATATTGCGTGTCACCCTTGACCAGCGGGTTGCCGGTGCGCAGAAATCGACCAGAGTCGAGCGTCGGACCGCCAATTCCTCGAATGGCAGGCCTGCCAGGGCGATATTGCAAAAGGGGACAGGTGCCATCTTGGGTTGCTCAACCGGCAACCGGAAGGATGGATGGCAGCGTGCCTTCTTGCATTGATCCGTGATCCATCGCCACGAGGGCTGCGGCAGGAAGCCACCCCTCGATCCGGTTCAAGCACTCATTCGTTGGGTCTCGGGCGTGTGAATGATTCCCAGGAGACCGTCGATGGATAGGTCCTCGTCGAGGAGTGGCCAGTGAATGCCATACCCGGATGGTGAGATTTCAAAATGCGCTCTCTCTGCTGCCGATGCGTTGCTCAAGCGCTGGGAGATGTAAATGGGGACAGGTACCATATTGGGTTGTGCAAATGGAGATGGATGAATGGGGACAGGTGCCATATTGCGTTTATCTGGGCCTGCTGGTTTGCCTGATCATGGCCGAGCGTCCCCTGTTGAGCCTGTGGCTGGGGGTGATCGTTGGCACCGCCGCCTGGTTCTGGTTTGTGCAAGCGGTGCTCATCGGGCGGTTTTGTCCGTGGTGCATGACAGCCCACGGCATTGGTCTGAGTGTTGCGGGGCTTGGCTTGTGGCGGCGCGCGATGGCGGAGGACCCGGATTCGGTGTGGCGCAATGCGGGCACCTCGGCCTTGGCGGCGATGCTGGGCCTCGGCTTGCTGCAGTTTTACGGGCCGGTGCCGGCGACGTATCGGATGGATGATTTCAAGGACCTTTCCGCGTCCCAGGCCTCCGGGATCTATGCCCGTGGCGATGGCCGCAAGGCGGTGTTTGCCGACGGCCGCCGAAGCTATGGCGTCGCCGCCCTGCCGCATCTCGGCCGGGCGGATGCCAAGTGCGTGATGGTGGAGTATGTGGACTATTCGTGCCCGTCCTGCCGGGTCATGGGCGGGTTTCTCGACGCGCTCATGGCGAAGCATCCGGCGGACATTTGCCTGGTGATCCTGCCGGTGCCCCTGGAACGCGCGTGCAATTTCACGCTTGGCGAAAAGGACGCCGAGTTTCCGGGAAGCTGCAAACTCGCCAAGCTCGCGCTCGCCTTGTGGCGCACCAAGCCGAACGAGTTTGCCGGGTTTCATCGCGCCCTGCTGGATGGTGCCTCCGCAGAGGAAGCCAGTGCCAGAATCCTCGACCTCATGCCACCCTCGGAACTCTTCGCCGCCCTCAAGGATCCATGGATCGATGAACTCATCCAGGCCAACGTCAACGATTGCGCCGCGTTTTCCCGCAGCAGCAAGAAACTGCCGAAACTCCTCATCACGGGTCTGAGCATCCTCCACGGCCTGCCATCCGGCGCCGCCGATTTCATCCGGGTCATGGAGCAGGAACTCGGACTGTGAGCCCCACGGAGCACCGACTCCCGCCCGCCAGTCCGGCAATCGCCCCCCAATTGCCATTATACCAAGGTATAATCAGTTTTTTGTATCTATTCCTTGCCAAGCTCTTCTTCCGCAAGTATTGCTCCCTTCGTCATTGCTAATTCCGTCCCGTAGAGTATGGAACCGTCCCGCAATCCCTTCGTCCAAAACCGCTCGTCGCTCCGGTTTTGCGGAATCTTCACAATCTCTGCGCTTTCCTTGCTCGGGTCACACCGCGTTCAGGCCGCAAGTGCTTACTGGGACAATGTCGGGGGCACCCTCAACAACTGGGGTTCGCTTGCCAATTGGTCATCAGTTGTCGGTGGAGGCACCGACCCCGCCAGCATCCCGGACGCTGGCACTGATATCGCAACCTTCAGCGCGACCTCGGTCGTCACCACGCAAACGGTGAACCTCAATGCTGCCCGCAGGCTGCAAGGACTCGTCTTTTCTTCCTCCTCAGCCCATTCCTTGCTGGGTGGCGACATGGACCGGACGCTCATGCTGGGAACCAGCGGCATCGCCGTGAATAGCGGGGCTGGAACAGTGACCATCGGCTCCGCCACGGGCGGCCAAAACGTCGCAATCATCATGGTCGCAGCGCAGTCGTGGACGAACAACTCCGCGAACACGCTGACGATCGTGAATAACGTCACCAACGGCGTTTACCTGTTGACGGTTGGCGGCACTGGGAACACGACCATTAAGGGTGTCATCGGCACCAGTGCCGGAGGTCTCACCAAGACCGGCTCGGGAACCCTAACTCTTGCTTCCACCGCCGCCAACACTTTTACCGGAAACGTCGCGCTGAACTCAGGTACCGTCGTCCTCGACTATACGGCTAGCGACACCGAGAAGTTAGGTGCTGACGGTCAGATCACCTTGGGTGGGGCGACGGTCACATTGCAGGGAGGCACCGGGGCCAACCGGGAAGACCATTTGGGCACAACCTTGGCAGCGGGTGCATCTTTCATCAATCGGAACGGTGGGACGGCACAATTGCGAATGGATGTGCTCACCCGCAACGGCGGCGGGACGCTGGACGTTAGTGGGTCTGGCGTCGCCAATATCGACAACACTAACACCAACGGCATCCTCGGCGCATGGGCTACTCTTAACGGCACCGACTGGGCGATAAACTCAACCGATAGCGGTGATGGAGGGATCACAGCTCTTGCCACCTACACAGATGTGACGCGTCTCAGTTCCGGCACCAAGATTATCCCCAATACCTCGACGGCCAACATCCGCATCATCCAAGGCACGGGCTCGGCGGCAAATATCACCTTGGCCGCCACCACCACTTTGATCAACACGCTGAATCAGAGCGCCTCTGGCGGAACGAGCGCTGCCATCATAGATCCCGTCGGCCGGACTCTGAGAGTGGGGGGCATCCTCGTCGGTAAGGGCGCGGGTGGTCTAACCCTCGGCACCGGCACCAACAATGGCACGGTCACGGCCGCCGCCGCAGGAGGTGATTTGATCCTCCATGACTACGCAGGCCTGACCATCAATTCGGTCATCGCCAACAACACCAACCCCTCAACCCTGACGAAATCGGGCACTGGCACGACGACCTTGACCGGAGCCAACACCTACACCGCCCAGACCTACCTCAATCAAGGGACCTTGAGCATTTCCGCCAACTACAACCTCGGTTTGGCCAGTTCCGGCGCCACACTGCATTTCGACGGCGGCACGCTGCAAGCCACGAGTACCTTCGGTCTGTACTACAGCAGTGCCGGCACGAATAACCGGGCGGTGACGCTTGCTGACAACGGCGGGACCATAGCGGTGACGGGCTCGAACAACCTTACGGTGGCGGGGGTGATCAGCGGGATAGGCAGCCTGACGAAGTCCGACACCGGCACGCTGACCCTCTCCGGAACGAACACTTACACTGGTGCGACGAAAGTGAGCAGCGGCAAACTGACCATCAATGGCAGCGGCACGATCAACTCCACCAGCGGAGTTTCCATAGGTGCCGGAGAATTCAACTACAATTCTGCCAACGTCCTGTCGCAAGGGGTCTCGTTCAGCGGCACCGGCGGCACCCTCAGCGGCACCGGCACCATCACCCCGGCGGTAACGGTGACCTCCGGCAACACCTACACGCCGGGCGAGAAATACACCCCTGGCGGACCAAGCGCGGCGGGCACGCAAACGTTGACCGGCGGCGTCACTTTCAGCACCGCCTCGATCTTCGAATGGGATATCGACGTTCTCACGGCGAGCACTGAGTCACACGATCGGGTAACCGCTAGCGCACTGGCAGGTTCTGGGGCGGAATTCAAGATTCTGCTCGGCACCGGCGATTCCTATGCGGATCAATTCTGGAACGCCAATCGCGATTGGACGGCAGCCAATCTGTTCGGATCGAGCAATGCTCTCGCCAATCTCGCTAACATCTTCAGCAGCTTGAACACTTCGACGAACTTCAATCCGAGTCCTTTGCAGGGGTTCTTCTCATTCACCAGCGTTGCCGGAGGGACCAACAACAATCTCTCCTGGACCGCCGTGCCCGAGCCCACCAGCACGCTGGCCGGCTTGCTGCTTGGCGCCGGCCTGCTGCGGCGGCGACGGAATTGAGTTGTCAGTTGTCAGCACCGGTACCCGGCGTGACCGGATGTGGCAAGGCAAGTATGCTGTCGCGCTTCAGGATTGGGCAAAGCACTCGTCTAGCAATTCCGGAAAATCAGCGTGATCCGCGTAATCCGCGGTAAGAAATGCTTTCATGACAAGCCGCGCAAATTTCACAAATTGTCATGCGTGGCAGTATGACTTGTCTAGCGGGGCTTCGCCTCAGACCCGATTAGGGGGAAAGATTAGGGGGAAAGATTAGGGATGCGAGACTTGAAGACCCAAGACGAAAAACTTGATCTAACTACAACATCTTTGGCTTTTCGAGGATTCTAGCGGGCCGCCCGCCCTCCTGCGCCTGAGGAGCAAGCCGGCCGCCGCGCCGAGCAGGGTGAAGGAGTGCGGCTCCGGCACGGGATGGGCGGCGATGTAATTTTCGGCGGATCGTGCGCAGCCGTGAGGCAGGAAGATTATGGGCAGGAAGATTGAAAATGAAGGATCTCTTCAAAATTTTCCTGTCATTGATTTTCCTGCCATTGATTTCTTCAATCTGATTACTGACTGAACGGCAGCTTGGACTGAGGCGTGGCCCCTGCAAACCGCCGCCACTCAGCAACCGACCACGGCGATCTCACGACCTGCCACCGTCTCCTCGCGCCACGAGATTTTTTCCTCCCACGCCGGCTCCGTCCGCCGGTCGAAGATCACCAGCCAGCCGCGCCGGGCGCCGAGCGTGTCCATGTACTCGGAGAGCTGCGCCAGCCCCTCGGGCAGGGTCTTGGGACCGTAGTGGAGCTTGATCTCAAGCGGATAGTTCCGGCCCCGGAACCGGATGCCCAGATCGATCCGCTTGCGCCCGCTACCCATCTCGCGCTCGATGAGCGCCCCGCCGTTGAGCACCCGCTGCAGGAAGGCCATCAGAATCAGATGCGGCGCGGCCTCGCGGTATTCGTAGCGCCCGATCCAGATGTCGCTGTTCTCGCGCCAGAACTGCTGGAATTCCCGCAGCAGGGCGTCCATGTCCACCCCGTCCGGGGTGATCCAGCGCTCCATCAGCGAGGCGGGCAGGTTCTCCTGAGTGTTGAAATTGAGCGTGCGGGCGATGACCGTCGCATAGATCGGGTTGGCGGGTGCAATCGTGCCGAGCGTCACCTTCACCAGGCCCAGATCCTTCACATACTCGAAGTCGTCGCCGAGGCGATCGATCTCGCCACCCCCGCCGGTCATGACCGGCTCGATGACGCCCCGCACGCGGGGTTCCTTGAGCCGTTCCAGCAGGGAATCCAGGTGGGTGTCGCGCCGGCACATGAGCCGCTCGGCCGCCTCGTCTATCAACGCGGCGGAAACCGCGACGGAGCGGTCGCGCGCCGGCATTTCCATGACGATCTCGCGGGCCAGGGCGTTGACCAGCCACGGCTGGCCTTCGGTCCAGTAGTGGGCGCGGTCCACGGCCTCCGGCGCGAATGCCTCGCCGGTGTCGGCGGTGTGCTGGGCGTAGAGCGTGCCGATCTCGTCGCGGGTGAAGTTGTGCAAGGTCAGGCTTTTGGTGACGATGTTGAACGGACTGGCCGAGCCGAGCGTGGTGCCGCCCGGGCGCACCTCCGCCTTGTAATCGCGGATGCTGCGCATGCCGACCAGGGCGAGCGAATGGATGAACGGCGCGCGGATGCGGTTCACATAGCCGTCGCGCAACTGCCGCAGAAATGTGATCAGCGTCTGGCCGGAAAGGCAGTCCGCCTCGTCAAACAACATGACCAGCGGTTTGTCGAGCCGCCCACATAAGCGTCCAAAAGCATCGCCGAGTACCGTGGTGAAGTGGGCAGCTTCCAGGCCTTCCGAGAACAGCAGCGGATCGAGTCCGGGCACCCGCCGCATCGCCAGACAAATCGTTTCGAACACCGCCGGAATTCCCTCGCGGGCATCCTCGAGCCCCTGCACCGCTTCCAACGAACAATAGAGCGCATGATACTTTCCGCTGGCTTCGAGATCCTGCTGCAGCGCGTTGAGCAAGGTCGTCTTGCCGCTCTGCCGTGCCGCGTGGATCACGAAGAACTGCTCGGAGTCGATGAGCGCGTGGATCTCCGCGCATCGTTCGCGAGTCGGCAGGAGGTAATGTTTGTGCGGTGTGCACGGTCCGGCCACATTGAAATAGCGTTGCATGGCCACACCCTACCCGCAGGCTCCCAAGATGACAAGCGCGGCGTCCGTGGCAGCGGTTTGCATCCGCCATGCCTCGGATGAATCGGGCGCGGCACCTAACCGCTGCCACTCAGCAGCCGACCACGGCGATTTCACGGTTCGCCACCGTTTCCTCGCACCACGAGATCTTTTCATCCCACGCCACTTCCGTCCGCCGGTCGAAGATCACCAGCCAGCCGCGCCGGGCGCCGAGCGTGTCCATGTATTCGGAGAGTTGCGCCAGCCCATCGGGCAGGGTCTTGGGGCCGTAGTGGAGCTTGATTTCTATCGGATAGTTCCGGCCCCGGAAGCGAATGCCGAGGTCGAGGCGTTTGCGGCCGCTGCCCATCTCGCGTTCGATGAGCGCCCCGCCGTTGAGCACGCGTTGCAGGAAGGCCATCAGAATCAGATGCGGGGCGGCCTCGCGGTATTGGTAGCGTCCGATCCAGATGTCGCTGTTCTCGCGCCAGAACTGCTGG
>JAPLUI010000111.1 GCA_026397725.1 Verrucomicrobiota bacterium
CTCTGTTCATGGACGTTCCTTCCGCTCGACGACAGGAATGTCGTCGCTCCCTAACGGGCATCCTCGGAGCCAAGTTACTCGGGAGGGGCGTGCCTGCCGCGAGACGGACCGGGCCTCATGGGAACCCCGCAGCTCTAACGGCTTAGCCAAAGCGGGGTGGCGGGCGGTGCCCTTCCCACCGCACTCCAGACTTTGGCTCGCGCCCGGGCAGGTGAAGGTATGGAGTGCGGTGGGAAGCGCAGCGCCACACTGCGGTGGCTAAGTCCCGGCACCGCCCGGAATGTGCCAAGTCATTTTCCGGGATGCATGGCCAATTCCTTGTCAATTCAAGGTCCAGCTCAGGAAGTGTGAGGTTAGGGGCTGGTCCCATCTGCCTTCGGTCCGGCATCCGGTTGGCTGCCGGGGTCGGGCTTCGCCGCAGGAGGCTTGCCGACACCGCGGCGCATCAGGTCCTGGAGTTCGCCCAGATGGTTTTGGTAGATGCCGCGCGGGCTGGTGTCATGCTGCTTGCAGAGGCTGGCGGCCATGCCGACGATCTCGCCCATACAGCCGCCGGTACGCATCACGCGCACCGCGCCGAGCGCGTCGTGTTTGGTGCTCATGTCGCGCCCGGCCATGAAGAGGTTTGGCACCTTGCGCGAGTAGAGACACCGGTAGGGAATCCAGTACGGCCGGTTTTCGCGCAACGCGGGAAACTGGCCGAAGTTTGCCTTGGAGATGAAGGCGTCGCCCTCGAAACCCTTTGCATACTTGGGGTCGGGCACATGCAGGTCGTTGCTCCAGCCCGTGGGCACGCAGCCGTCGGGAAACTTCCGGTCGTTCTTCAGATCATCGAAACAGAGCACCACGTCGCCCATCAGGCGGCGCGACTCGCGTTTGCCCAGGATGTAGGCGGCCCAGTTGAGGCGGTGGTTGGGCAGCACCTGGTCGATGTTCTTCATCGCGTCCCAGGCGCCGTACATGGCGCGGAAATTCCAATCGCGCACCAGTTCCAGCTCGGTGATCGGGTCGCGGTCGAAGCCGCTCTCCCAATACCAGCCGCCGAGTTGGTTCGGGTCGGGTTTGGTCTTGCTGCGGCCGGGGAACGGCTTGTCTGTTAGATCGAGCGCCCAGGGGCAACGCGGAAACACCTGCGCTTCGGTCTTGGCGGCCACCGCCGTGTTGAGGGCGTTGGTGTCCTTGCATTCGCAGACGTTCCACAGATTGCACGGTCCCATGTGGCCGGTTGGTTCGATCTCGAAATCCGCGCCCGCCAGCACGCCGACTGCGGCGTCGCCGGTGCAGTCGGCAAACCAGCGGCCGGCGATGCGCCCGCGCTGGCCGGTGTTGATCTCCTGCGCGATGACGGCACGGAGTATTCCGTCATGGGTCTCGACCGCGTTGACGCGATGTTGGAGGAAGAGCCGGATGTTCGGCTCGGCGCGAACGAGGGCGAGTTTCTTCGCGTCCTCGTAATTCCCGGCCGTGTTGGCCGGCCCGTAGTGTGCCGATATTTTCTGCTCGAGTTCCGCCACGATGTCTCCGACGCGCGGCCAGGGTTCCTTGTTGCGCGCGCCCTGCAACCAGACGCGGACTTCGGAACTATTGTTGCCGCCGAGTACCGGCCGGTCCTGGATGAGCGCGACCTTCACGCCCAGCCGCGCCGCCGCGAGTGCCGCGCACGTGCCGGCGATGCCACCGCCGGTGACGACGAAATCAAACTCGCCCGCCGGCTCGGGCTGTTCCGGCAGACCGAGGCATGCCCGGCGGAAAGCGGCCAGCTCCGGATCACGGCTAGGCGGGGTGAACTTCGCCTCGGACGAGAACAGCACCGCATCGCAACGACCTTCGAAGCCGGTGAGATCATGCAGCGCCAGCCGCACACTCCGCGCCGGGATATTCACGCTGCCGCCGTCCTGCCAGTGCCACTGCTCGCCCTCGGTCCCAAAGGTCGTCCCGAGCGGCTTGCCGTTCACCAGCAACTGAAACCGGCCCGGGGTGCCCGGCGCTTGCCACTGCGCCACCCAGTCCTTGGTGCGGACCCAGACGCGGTAACTGCCGGCCTCCGGAAACCCAACCTGCGTGGCGGCATCGGCCACCGGCCGGCCCAGTCCGTGCGCCAGCAGATAGGGCGATCCCATCTGATCCATGAACTGCGGATCCACAACCCAGCCACCCCGCTCGGCGAAGCCCTCGGCTTCGACCAGAACCCAGGCTGCCTCCGTCCGCGCAGCCGCGCCCGACGCCGACCCTGCTAACAGCAGGGCAATCAGTGTGGCGAAAATCGATCTCATGGTATCCGTTGTTGTTGTTGTTGTCGTGTGGAAGGTCGGCGAAGTGCGTCATTCGAATCTGAACGTGGCCGTGGCCGACGGGTCTTTTTCCGCAACGAGGCGCAGCCAATATGCGCCAAAGGAATCGGGGAAGCAATGTTTCAACAACATGTTCCAACAATTTGTTCCAACAATTTGTTCCAACAATTTGGCGGGCGGGACGGTTCGCCTGGTGACTGCGGCCCACTGACCCATGCCGGTGAAGTCGGCCTCCATGCGGAAGGTCACGGGTGCGATGCTCGTGTGCGAGAGGATCACACGCTGCTTGTCGCAGCCGGTGGCGAGGCCGGCGTCACTTGGCACGCCGGCTTTGACGGCGGTGGTGATGAGAGCTTGATGAAGAGGATCTCGTTGGTGCCTGACCACTCCAGCAGACGGGTGCGCGTGGCGGCCGTGTTCGGCACCGGCACGGCGGCGTGCGGTTCCCCGGCGGTGATGCACGCACCGGGCCAGCCTGCCGTGAGGACGAGGGCGAGCAACAGGCGGAATCCGGACACTCCTTTCGGACACTCCTTTTTTTGATTATTTATCTGACACTCTGTCATGAATCCGACGGCGAGTCCGGCAAGGTCACCCATTTCGCCGCAGCCAACGAGCTGTGGCGCCGCAAGTACCGTGATGGCTGGGCACGCGACGGCTGCGCACCGGGCCGCCGGGAGCTGCATGGCGTGGGGTGCTTGTCACCGCAGCTCCACAGTCAAACCTTGAACAGGCCGCCGCGCTTGCCGCCGAGGACGGTGGCACCCAGGATCGCTACGGTTAGGAAAGCCATGGCCCAGACGCCGAGGGCGGCGGCAAGTTCGGTGCCGTTGCCGAGGGTGCTCAGGAGGGTATAGATGGCTTTGGTGATCGGGTAATGTTGGGTTTGCTGGGCGAGGATGAGGCTGTCGCTCACTTCCAACATGGCGAAGGCAAAAGCGAGGATGGCGCCTGCGGCCAGGTTGGCACCGAGGAGCGGGATGGCGATGCGCCGGAGCACCCGCGCAGGGCTGGCACCCAGTGATTGGGCCGCCTCCTCAAGGGCCGGGTTGCTTTGCTGGAGACCGGCCACGGCGGCGCGGACGATGTAGGGGAGCCTGCGGATGGCATAGGCAATGACCAGCAACATGAAGGGACTGCCGCCCGCGCCAACGAGGCAATGAAAGACCTTGCCTTCCTGCGAAAGGGCGAGGTAACCAAAGGCCATCACCAGCCCGGGCACGGCCATGGGCAGCATCACCATGGCATCGAGCAGGCCCCGCCAGCGCAAATCGGAGCGCACCACCACCCAGGCCACCGCCAGCCCGATGGCCAGGGCTAACAAGGTGGCGCAACCGGCATAGAGCAGGCTGTTCTGAATGGAGGGCACGACCAGTCCGTTGCCCAGCGCTTCGAGATAATGGCGCAGGGTGAGTTGATCGGGAATGAGGGTGCCATACCAGCGGCCTGCCACCGACAGCAACAACACCCCGAGGTGCGGAATGGTGGCCACGAGGAACACCCCCAGAAACAACAGCGAGCACGCGGCGGATTGCCATGGGCCGCCGCGAGGGGCTGCGGCATGCCCTTTCGGGCGTGGGGTGGAACCTGGTGGCGACCCGCCGACGCACCATTTCGACAGGGCAAACACGGTGCTCGCAACCAGCAGCAGGATGGCGGTTAGTGCATAGGGAATCGGGTTCTTGTCCAGGCCCTTGATCCCATCGAAGATCTGCACCGGTGCGACCCGGGCGTAATCGAAAACCAGCGGCACTCCCAGCTCGGTGAAGGCCCAGATGAAGACAATGGAGGCCCCGGCAAATACCCCGGGCATCGCCAGCGGCAGGGTGATTCTGAAAAACCGTTTCCACGGCGGGCAACCGAGGTTTTCCGCCGCCTGCTCCATCGCCGGATCGAGGTTGGCCAGCGCGGCGGCGATGTTGAGGTACAGGATCGGATAGAGATGCAGCGCGTTCATCACGATGATGCCGACGAAGCGCCCGTTGGCCAGCCAGTCGCAGGGCAGGTCCGCATCCATCAGGCCGCTGCGAATGAGCAGGGCGTTGAGCGCCCCATTCACGCCGAGAACTTGCTTGATACCGACCGCCCCGACGAAGGGCGGCAGGATCAGCGGTGCCAGCACCAGCACGCCTAACGCATTTTTCCCGGGGAACTCATGGCGCTGCCCCACCAGCGCCAGCGGCATGGCGATGAGCAAGGTGGCAAAGGTGCTGGCAATGCCCAGCACCAAGGCATTCCACAGGCCCTCCCGATAGATCGGATTGCGGAAGACCAGCGCAATGAAGTCCAGCGTGAAGAATGACGAGCCATCGGCGCGGGTGCCTGCAAACGCCTGTTTCACCACCAGCCATGCCGGAAACATGAAAAACACCACCAACAGCAGGCTGGTGATGGACGTTAGAAAAATGGCGGTGCCGCGTTTCATGGGGCTGGTGGCGGCCTGAGTGCCTGGTAGCGGCGGCCGGTGACCGTCGCTGGTTGGGTTCGATCATGAAAGGTGGCTGGCATCCGGGAAAGTGTTAGACAGTCATGGGTTGCGTCTTCATGGGCGGCGGCGGTCATGGACCGCTGCTTCAGTAGCCATGGCCTCGGCCTTACGATAGTTGGCGCGGAACCAGGTGCCGAGGGCTGCAGCCCGCGCTTCGGCTCGCAGCGGATCGCTGCTGTCCAGGTCGGCATCGCCCTTGCCGCAAGTGGCGTACGGGAGGATCGAGACCTCGCCAAACACCGCCAGCGCATCGGCGGGCATTCCGGCGGCGATGAGTGCCCGCCATGCGGATTTCATTTCCTCGTGGGAATCGATGCAAATGATTTTCACCAACTGGCGCAGCGTGTTGAAGGCGGCACCGGTGAGTTCCCGTTGATAGGTGAAGTTGCCGCTGTCCGTGAACGGCGCCAGGCCCGGCAGCGTCGAGTTGGCCAGCTTGGCCGCAGTATAGGTGTCCGTGCGGATCGGCGTGCGATGCAGGGCCCGGTCGCGTGGTCCGCCGGGAGTCCCGGGTTTGCCAAACCACAGCGTCTGCCCCTGCGCACTCAGGCAAAACTCGACAAATGCCTGCGCCAACTCGGGATGGGGCGCGCCCTTGAGCACGCCGATCGGGTCCGCGCTGAGGGTGGTGCCGCCCTGGGGGGCGAGCCACACCACGCGTGGCGTGCCCTCGCGGGTGCGCAGCTCGGCGGCATAGGAACGGCCGTAGAGATCGATGCACATGCCGGCTGCGGCATTGCCCTGGCCGACGTCCTGGGGAATCTTCGATGAGCTGTCGGTGAAGTAGCGTGCGTTGGCGGCCATCCGCTGGATGAGGCGCAGCCCGCTATCCCAGCCGGCCGCCAGCGCGGCATCGCGGCCCTGGCCTGGCTTGGCCAGGGCGCGTTGCATTTGGTCCTGGATGAGCAATTCAAACGAACGCGCCACCGAGCCGCTCTTGGTGGGATCGGCCAGGGCGATGGTTCCCACATAGCGGGGATCGCCCAGATCGTCCCACCGCGTGGGGCAGGGGAGGTGCAGGCGTTTGAGGACCTCCGGGTTGTAGCAAATCCCGAATTGCGACAGGCAGGTGCCGACCCAGACGTGATCGGGTGGATAGAAGCGCTCCCCGGAGAACGTCTCCATGATCGGGCCCGTCGGGCCAAACCATTCCGGATGGCTCTTGAAAACCTGCAGCGGGACGAGCCGTCCCTGTTTGGCCTGGCCTGAGAAATCCGGCTCTCCACCGCCAAAGAGCACATCCATGCCGATGCCCTCGCGGCCGGTTTCGCGGGCGGCCTTGAAGCCGGCCTCCAGCACCATCCGGATCTCGGAGGTCCCGCCCGGCGTGCGCCAGTCCAGATAGACGCGGCGACCGCTGCGTTGTTTCCAATACCCGGCAAACGCCTCTCCCACTTCCTGCCGGATCGTTTCATTGTGCGGACTCAGAATCACCAGGCAATCATCGGCACCGCCCGCGCTGCCGGTGCTGCTTTGCCGCCGCATCACCAGCGGCAGCGCCACGATGAGCGCCAGCAGGCCGATGATGATGGAGGCACGGGCTTTCATGGCGGCGATCTAACATTTCAACACCAGCACATCATCCGCACGCACATGCAGCCGGAGCTGGTCCTCACCGGGCTGGTACATCTGTTGGGGATTCATTTCGAAAACTTGCTGGCGGCCGACGGCGGTGTCGATCCAATACTGGATGCGTTGGCCCAGATAGGTGCGCTCGATGATGTTCCCGGTGACGGTGTTGTCGCCGGGCTCTGGGTGAAGGCGCCAGGCTTCCGGGCGGATCGAAAGTTGGACTGCGGCACCCGGCGCGGGTTGCCACGCCTCATCGGTGAGACGCCCGCAGAGCGGACCAACCGCGGTTGCGATGGTGGCCCGCGCGTTCCATGAATCTAACACAACGCCGGGGATCAGGTTGGTTTCACCGATGAAACTGGCGACACTGGCACTCAGCGGCGTGCGGTAGATCGCCTCGGGCGTGCCGATCTGGGCGATCCTGCCTTGGGTCAGGATCGCCATGCGATCGGCCATGGCGAGGGCTTCTTCCTGATCGTGAGTGACGTAGATGGCAGTGAGGCCGTTGTGTTTGACGATGCGGCGGATCTCGTGGCGCATTTCGAGGCGGAGTTGGGCATCGAGGTTGGACAGCGGTTCGTCCAGCAGCAGGCACTTGGGTTTGACCACCAAGGCGCGGGCCAGCGCGACCCGTTGTTGCTGACCGCCGGACATTTGGTCGATCCCACGCGGGCCGAAGCCGGCGAGTTGGACCAGTTCGAGGGCTGCGGCGACGCGGCGTTTGATTTCCGGCTTTGGGACGCGGCGTTCTTCGAGGCCGAAGGCGATGTTCTGGGCCACGCTGAGGTGCGGCCACAGCGCGTAGCTTTGAAACACCATCGCCGTCTCGCGCCGGTGCGGCGGCACCCGGGTGACGTCGCGGCCGTCGAAGCGGATCACTCCGCGGTCAGGGATTTCAAGGCCCGCAATGCAGCGCAGCAAGGTGCTCTTGCCGCAACCCGACGGCCCCAGCAGAAAAAACAACTCGCCGAGTTCAATCCCCAGGCTCACCCCGTCCAGGGCGATGATCTTTCCAAAGGATTTGACGAGGGCTTCCGCGCTGATGGCTTCCATTACGGTGGGGGGCCACCATCGTCCCGCACCCGGCCCCGGAAGCAAGCCGGAAGCCACCGGAAAAATGTTTTTTGCCGCCCGATTGAAGATTTTCTTGCCAAGCCAGTACCGGGGCCTTAAAAAACCCGCCCACCCAACCGATTGCTCGGATGGCGGAATTGGTAGACGCGCTAGACTAAGGATCTAGTAGGGAAACCTGTGGAGGTTCGAGTCCTCTTTCGAGCACTTCCCCTTAATAATCAAGGGGTTACAGAGGCGGAAAGCGCTGCGGTTGACACGGTTTCCAGCATCATGGAAGCCCCTGGCGACAAAATGGCGACAACTCACGCGGACCTATCCAATCCGGTCCTCTGCCCACCAACCCCCAAGCGGGGCAAGCACGGCAAACTCGTTGCCATGGCCAGGTTTGGCTCGGCCAGCGTGCCGGTCTATCGCTGCGGCTCGGGCGGCAGGATCCGCTTCGCCATCTCCCACTACCGGGACGGCAAACACCTGCGGCAGTTCCTCGACCGCAAGAAGGGGCGCATGGTGCTCAATGGGTCCAAGGCCGATTGACCGCGTTCAATTCGCACGCCAATGATGATTGTTAGACGCGGATGGCGCATGAGACGGTCTGCCATATTGCCATTCCTTGTGCGGCCGGTACGTGCTCCTACGCCCGATTACGCGGCAAATCCGGGGCATGGAGCGAAGCCTCCACACCCCGGATTTGTGATGCGCCAAAAATGGTGGCATCTCAGCCCTTGAAACTGGAGTTGGGCTTGCCGTCGTCAAGCAGGTCCCCGATGCGGTTCACGGCGTCCTTGAGGATCGAGGCAGCGGCGAACACGACCACCCCAACCGTGGGATCGACGAACGGAATGACGTTGAGGGCGGAGACAAGACCGGCGATCTTGCCGACGAAGCTGAGGTATTTGAGTGCTTTCATGGCACCCGTGGCCGTAGTGTCAACGCCATCGTCGCAAGCTCCACTCACGATCTCCGTCTGCGATGGCGCATTCGCTTGCATCCATTGCGTGAAAATGGCTGATTGTCGTCATGCAAACGCTCAAAAATCCGGCAAAGGACGAAATTCGTCCTTCCCGGTCGCCTTTGCACCAGCACACCGACCGGTCGGAGAACCACCCCCAAAAGCGACCGGTCGGAGAACCACAATGTTAGGCCGTGACCGAATCTATTCACACCCGTAAGGAAATTTTCCACAATGGACATCCCACGCATATTCAACATCACTGAGAGTGCTCACCGCATCCACAACCCGATCACACCCGAAAAGCTCGCCACTCTCGGCGCGGCGCTGCGTCTGGAATCGGGGGCCCGAGTGCTCGACCTCGGCAGCGGTTCGGGGGAGATGCTGTGC
>JAPLUI010000098.1 GCA_026397725.1 Verrucomicrobiota bacterium
CATGCCAAAGTCCGCCCGCAGGATGCGCTCGATGGAAGAAAAGGCCAGCCCTTCCGCGAAAGCCCCGAATTTGTTCCCCAGCCCGCCAATCTGCTTGCCAAGTTCCTTGAGCTTGCGGTCCGTCTCCTTCATCTGGAGGGCCGTCTCTTGCATCTTGCGGTCCGTCTCCTTCATCTGGAGGGCCGTCTCCTTTACAATTCGATCCGTCTCCTTCATCTTCCGGTCCGTTTCTTTCATCTGGAGGGCCGTCTCCTTTACAATGCGGTCCGTCTCCCGTTGGGAGATCGCGGTGGATTCGATGAATTGCTTGAGTTCGACGGTGGACATGCCGGATGTTCGCCCCCACCCGCAGCCTTGTCAAGGGGGGGGACACGGCTGGACGGGTCGGCCGTCCGTTGTCGGTTGTCCGTGGTCCTGAAATTTGGGAATGGAAACCGCGGCTAACGTGGATTTCGATAGTTATCTTGCGCAGGCCCCAAGCGGGGGGATGGTCTTCCTGATTACGATCATCCACGACCTAGCCGCGAGTCCCGCGCAGTACACGGCGCGAGCGCGGACCTGCTGTTCGCATGCCCATGGTGAGAGCAAGGGAAGGCTGCAAGGCTTCCGCATCCGCGTCCCATGGGCATGGTGGGCGAGACGCCCACGCTCCTTGCCCGCACTCCCCGGCGATGGGATCAGGCATGCCGGAGCCGCCGCAACCGCGCGGCAAGGCAAGCCCACCCAGGCTGCCACGCGCGGTGCCGGTTAGGCATGGCTTACTTCGGGTCCCCGTCCTTGGGCTGACGGTAGTTGAAGCCGGCCGCCTGGTAGCGAAGGTATTGGTCCTGCATGCGGGCCTGGAAGGCACCCCAATCCTGGCGGGCCTTGGGCGACCAGACGACTTCCGCCAGTGCCGAGACGCGCGGTGCGATCATGTATTCGGCATGGGCATCACTGGCGACATACTCGGTCCACAGGTTAACCTGGCCGCCTAACAGATGCTGCCGCTTGTCCTCGGGGATGCCGGTGGCGGGATCGAAACTGTAAACCGTCTGGAGCGGCAGGAAGCCGCCGATCCCACGCGGCTCGCCTTGTTTGGCCTGAAGGTAGTCGATATAACAATGCGAGGTCGGCGTCATCACGACGTCATGGCCCTCGGTGGCGGCCTTGATCCCGCCGGCGGTGCCGCGCCAGCTCATGACGGCGGCCCGCGGCGCCAGGCCGCCCTCGAGGATCTCGTCCCAGCCGATCAGGTTTTTGCCTTTGGAGTTGAGGAAGGTCTCGATGCGCTTGGTGACATAACTCTGGAGTTCCTCTTCGTTCTTGAGGCCGTGGTCCTTGATGCGCTTCTGGCAGGCCGCGCATTGTTTCCAGTTGTCCTTGGGGCACTCGTCGCCGCCAATGTGAATGTACTTCGACGGGAACAGCGCGGCTACCTCGCCGAGCACCTCTTCGAGGAACTTGAAGGTTGCCTCCTTGCCCGGACAATAGACATCACGGCTGATGGTCCCGCCCTCGGGCATGGTCTGCTTGGCCATCGCCTCGGGATTGCAGTTGAGTTGCGGATAGGCGACCAGGGCCGCCATCGCATGCCCGGGAAGCTCGATCTCCGGCACGATCGTGATATGTCGCGTGGCGGCATAGGCGATGATCTCCTTGATATCCTGCTGCGAGTAGAACCCGCCATACTTGCCATCCGCCCGATAATGAGTGGTCTCCTTGGGATCCATGCCGAAGCCGATGCCCGGCCGCCAGGCGCCGACCTCGGTGAGTTTCGGATGTTGCCTGATCTCGATGCGCCAGCCCTGATCATCGGTCAGATGCCAGTGGAAGGTGTTGAGTTTCTGGCTGGCCATCAGGTCGAGGATCTTCTCAACCTCCTGCTTCGCGAAAAAATGGCGGCACGAATCGAGCATCAGGCCGCGCCAGCGATAGGCCGGTTGGTCCTTGATCTCCACGGCGGGAATCCTGAAATCAGGTTTGGCAGTGCCCGCGGGACCGAAGGTGGCGGCAGGCGGCATCAATTGCCGCAGCGTCTGGACACCATAAAAGAAGCCTGTGGCAGCCGCAGCCCGGATCACCACGCCCTGGTCATTAACAGTTATGGCATAGCCTTCCGCGCCCAACGCCGCGTCGCCCGCCACCAATGAGACGCCTGCCTTGACCTCCCCTTCCCTAACACCACACTTGAGGCCGGCGCTCCTGGTCAGGCACTCGGCCAGGAATTTTGCCGCCTCCTGGCTGGCTGGCTGGTTTTTCGCGAAGCCGATTTCCAGCGAGGCGCCTGCCAGCGAGGCCCCGATTTGGAACGGACTTCCCTGGGTCTCCGTCACCTCCATCGGCATGGGGACCAGACCCGGGATGGCGGCGGATGCCGCGCCGATGGCGGTGAGGGCGCTGGTAATGGTTGCAACAATGGATTTTCTCATAATCGTCGTGCTGGTGTTGGTATGTTCAATGGAGCGCGATGCAATCGAACCCGCAGTAGAAGCGCGGGCCGCGCGACGCCGCGTTGGCACCGGTCACCTCGGCCCGCAACAACAGCTTGCCGTCCTTCGCCTGATGCGTGCCCAGATCGACCGGCTCCGCCAGCATCGCCTCGGGATGATAGAAATCCACCTCCTTGCCGGCGGGCATTCCGTTCACCGTGAAGCGGAGCAGGCCGTAGTCGTAGCTGCGGGTCGCGTACAAAGTGAGCTGGTGCGGCTTGTCATCGGCGACCGGAATCGCGAACTCGATGAAGTCGCCCACCTTGGTGCTTTGCACAAATACCTGTTTGTCACCGCTCCAACTGCCGCCCGCCAACATGGCACCGGCTTGTTCACCGACTTGCAGGCCGGGTGAGGTGGCGGAAACTGTCAGACCCTCACACTCGATGGCGCCTGCAATCTTGCGGACGCCCGGCAGTTCCCGCACGGCAGCGGCCGCCTCGCTTGGTTGAGGTTCGCGATTGTGCCGGGCACCGGGACGCGCATACCAGAACGTGCCGACGGCATAATCGACCTTGCAGTCCGCCCAATGCCAGATTTCCATATCGAGCTTGAGGGCGCTTTTGAACGGGATGGAATCCAGGGGCCGCACCCGCGAAGTGGTGGTGTAGCCCAGCCAGTTGTTGCGGTCGGCGATCTCGCGCCGCGGCATCGAGATGAAGGGCGAACTGAAAAAGTCCGCCATCCCCCAGGCATAACCGTAGTAGTCCTCGGTGCCGGTGCCGATGTGGCCGGGCAAGGCCGCGCCATCCTGATAGATCCGCTCGTCGCCTTCCCCATACCAGGCCTTCGACGGACTGAACACCGTTAGAGTATCACCCACATAGCGGCCCTGGCCCTGGATGTCGAGGTAGTTCCAGTCCGAACGCGGCTGGGTGCCGATCTCTAACTGCCCGCGCCAGTTCGCATGGAACAACAATGAACGCTCATCCCAAGTCCACTTGCCGGTGGTGGCGGCGAGCTGCACGGCAAGGGCGTGGTCGGCGACGTTCCTGATCGTTAGACGGGCGGTCTTCGCGTATGGCATCACCCACCGGGCGCTGAGTTGCCCGTCGGCGCCGACACTGCGCCACCAATCCTGCACCGGTTGCAGGCGCACGCCCGCGCCGAAAAACTCGCTCAGCGGACACCACACCGTCGCTTCACCGTCGAACGTTGCCTGCACAATCAGCGAACGCAAGGCCGCCGGGGCGTCCTCGGGCTTGATGTGGACCCGCAACTCGCGGACGGCTGCCGGGCCGGGCGGCAGTTGGATCAACACCGCCTCACCCGCCCCGATGGTCGCCAGGGTTAGGTCAGCGGACGCGGCCGGCTCCTCCAACAATTTTTCGCCGGTTTCCCTGAGCAACGGTTTGGCCGCCTCGAAATCCGCCATGGAAAAACTCTTCACCGAGGTCGCGGCCTCGTAGCTGCGGAAATTGATGACGTAATAAAACGGCACCGAATCGAGGGTGATCTTGCAGCCCTTGGCGTAGGGTATCGGCAGATAGAGATCGCCGCCCACGCCCTTGGCGTCGGTGCGCGGCTTCTCCAACTGATGGCGCAGGTCGGTTTCGTCGAAGGAAACGAACGCGAAGGGCGGCGGCACGAAGCCGCAGCCACGGAACAAGTCGTTGAGCTTCGCGGTGATCGCCGGGGTCGGCGAGCCATCGAAGTAGAAGCGGATGATTTGGTTTTCCCGCTCCGGTGCCAGCGGCGTCCAATAGCGCATGATCGCGCCCGGCCCTTGGTCTTCCATGATCACCCATTCGTTGCGGCCTTCGTTGACCTCGGTGCGGATGGCGTTGTCGTGGTCGTTGTTGGAGTGCCAGCCCTCGGCATTGGCGGGATCGGTCTTGCGCGGATCGTGGCTGCTGGACTGCTTGAGCGTGAAGGCTGGCGCGGGCAGGCTCGCCGCCGCGTCGCGGTCCACCATTTCATGCAGCAGCGAGGGCAGCGTGACCTCTGCGGCCGCCACGGAGGTCGGCAGGGTGAGGAACATCGCGGCGGCGCAAGCTGGCAGTGCGGTGCCGACAAGTTGGAACAGGGAACGGTGAGTCTTCATGGGCTACAAGGGAAGGGGAGGGAACGGATCGCATCCCACGCTACTGCACCCGGCGGGCGATTGTTTCAACCCGCTGTCCGTGAATTCACTGCCTGAAGCGGAAATTCTTTCGGCGGAAATCACCGGAGATTGAAAGGCGGCGGGCCTCCGCGACGTATGAGTCGGCTCATTCCAGCGTGCCACGCCATGGTGGCTTCCGTCCACCAACGGAAAGCCATGGCAGGTCCTCAGAATTCAACATGACACGTCCCCGCTTTTTGCTCTGTTCAAGTCTGATTCCGCTCGGACTGGGTGCTTGTTCCCTCACTGCCCCGTCCGCCGGAACCGGCCCGGAATTGCCCGCAGCCTGGAAAAATGCCGGGGGATTTCCGCTCGCTTCACCGACGCAAGATCTTTCGCGATGGTGGAACCGCTTTGAAGATCCGGTGCTCGAACGGGTGATTGGAGACGCGCTCAAGGCCAGCCCCGACGTGGCTTCCGCGGCGGCACGGGTGCGGGAGTCGCGGGCTCGCCGCAATGCGGAGCGGGCGGCGTTGTTTCCCGCACTCGACGGCTCGGCGACGGCCAGCACCCGCACGACCCACAGCGATTCGGCGGGCACCGTCGCGGGCGAGACCTATTCCGCCGGTCTCGAGGCCTCGTGGGAGGTGGACCTGTTTGGCAAAAACCGCAGCGCGGTGGCCGCCGCCGCCGCCAACCTCGGCGCCGCCGAGGAAAACCGCCACTCCGTCCAGGCCGCCCTCGCGGCGGAAATCGCCATTGCTTACACCAGCCTGCGGGCCACCGAGGCACGCTTCGAGGTGCTGCAGCGCAATGTGAAAACCCGCGAGCAAACGGCCCAACTCGCCAGTTGGCGGCAACAGGCCGGCGAGGCGGACTCACTCGAAGCCAGCCAGGCCCTCAGCAGCCTCGAACAGGCCCGGGCCGGCATCCCCTCGCTGGAGCAAGCCGCCGCGCAGACCCGCAATCAACTCGCCCTGCTCTCCGGTCAATCGCCCGGCAGCCTGGATGCCACCCTCTCATCAAACAGCAAAGGCATCCCCAATCCCGCCCGCAGCCTCGCCGTCGGGATTCCCGCCGATACCCTCCGCCAACGCCCGGACGTGCGGGTGGCCGGCTATCAAGTGCTGGCCGCCGCCGCCACCACCCGCGTCGCGGATGCCGCACGCTTCCCCTCGCTCAATCTCTCCGGCTCCCTCGGCCTCAACGCGTTGCGTGCCGGCAAAATCTTCAACCCGGAAACCACCAGCGCCAACCTCCTCGCCGGCATCACCAGTCCCATCTTCGACGCCGGTCGCATCCGCTCTAACATTCAGGCCCTCACCGCCGCCGAGGACCAAGCCGTCCTGGCCTATCGCACCACCGTGCTCACCGCGCTGTCCGAAACCGAGGACGCCCTCATTGCCTGCCGCCGCAGCGCCGAGCGCCTGGCCAGCCTGGAGAAAGCCACGGTCTCCGCCCGCGAGGCCGACGCGCTCGCCCAACTCCGCTACCAGGCCGGCGAGATCGACTTCCTGGATGTGCTCGACGCCCAGCGCACGCTGCTGGGCCTTGAGGACAGCCTGTTTTCCACTCGCACCGACCGCACCACCGCCTACATCCGCCTCTATCAAGCCCTTGGCGGCGGCTGGTCGGCGGGTTCATGAATGCCCCACCTAACAGACCTTATGTTCTCACCTGATGCCACTGAAAACCTCGCCGTGATCGTCCGGCGCGGGGCCTCCCACCCGCGGCGAAAATGGTTGGTCATCACGTTGCTGGCTGCCGCCAGCCTCGGCGGCTATGGTTACTATCGCTTCAGGAGCCGCCCCAGCGCGGAGGGACCGGATTACGTCACCGAGTCGGTCAAGCGCGGGGAGATCTCGCTGGTGATCACCGCCGCCGGCAACCTTGCCCCCACCAACCAGGTGGTCGTCGGCAGCGAGCTGTCCGGCACCGCGCAGGAAGTCCTGGTGGACACCAATGATGTGGTCAAAAAAGGCCAAACCCTGGCCAAACTCGAAACCTCCAAACTCAACCAGCAAACCGAGCGCAGCCGGGCCGCCTTGCTGGCCACCAAGGCCAAGGTCAGCCAGGCGGAGGCGACCTTGCAGGAAAGCGAGGCCGCCCTCGCCCGCCAGGATGAACTCCATCAACTCAGCGGCGGCAAAACCCCATCCAAGGCCACCATGCAAACCTCCCTCGCCACGGTGGCCCGCTCCAAGGCGGACCTCGAAAGCGCCAAGGCCGCCGTCGCCGGGGCGGAGGCCGAAGTGCGCTCCTTCGAACGCGATCTGGAAAAGGCCATCATCCGCTCGCCCGTCGATGGCATCGTGCTGTCCCGCTCCATCGAAGTCGGCCAGACCGTCGCCGCCTCGTTCACCGCACCCACGCTCTTCACCATCGCCGAGGACCTCAGGAAAATGGAACTCGTCGTCGCCGTCGCCGAGGCGGATATCGGCCGGGTGGCCGTGGGCCAAACCGCCACCTTCAGCGTGGATGCCTGGCCCACCCGCACCTACACCGCCACCGTGAAAAAAGTCTCGTTTGGCGCGGCAGGCAACGCCACCGCCGCCAATGGCGCCCCCAACGCAACCCCCAATGGCGTCGTGACCTACAGCACCGAACTGGCCGTGGCTAACGAGGATCTTTCGTTGCGCCCCGGCATGACCGCCTCGGTCGATATCTCCGTCGTCAACAAGAAGGACGTCTGGATCATCCCCAACGCCGCCCTGCGCTTTGATCCGGTGACCGCCGCCGAAATCGGCAAGCCCGATGACACCAAGCGCACCCTCGTCCAAAGCCTCTCGCCGGGCGGCGGCCGCCATTGGGGCCACGGCACCCCACCGCCCAAAGCCAGTCCCGCCGCCAGTGGCCCCCGCGTCTGGGCGCTCAAGGACGGCAGTCCCGTCGAGGTCCTGGTCCAAACCGGCATCACCGATGGCCGGGTCACTGAAATCTCGGGAGACAAGCTCAGTCCCGACATGCCGGTCATTGTCAGCGTCAAACCCGCCACCACCTGATGCCTCAGCAAGCTCTCATCGAACTGCGCGACCTCACCAAAACCTACGGCACCGGCGATGCCGCCTTCGAAGCCCTGCGCGGCGTCGATCTAACCATCTCGCGCGGCGAGTTCGTCGCCGTCATGGGCCCCAGCGGGTCCGGCAAATCGACCCTGATGAATTTGCTGGGCTGTCTGGACACTCCGACCTCCGGAAGTTATTTTTTCCAGGGCATCCGGGTGGAGACCCTCAACCAGGACCAGCGTTCGCTGCTGCGCCGCCACGCCCTGGGCTTCGTCTTTCAGGGCTTCAACCTGTTGGCCCGCACCTCCGCGCTGGAGAATGTGGAGCTGCCCCTGCTGTATCGCGGCTATCCGCGCAAGCAGCGCCACCAACTGGCCCGCGCCGCCCTGGCCAGCGTTGGCATCCCCGAAAAGGAACGCAACACCCCCGCCGAACTCTCGGGCGGCCAACTGCAACGGGTCGCCATCGCACGGGCGATTGTCACCAAGCCCAGCACGCTGTTTGCCGACGAACCCACTGGCAACCTCGACTCCAAAACCACCAGGGAAATCATGCAACTCCTCTGCCACCTCAACTCCGAACTTGGCATCTCCGTCCTCATGGTCACCCATGAGGAACACGTCGCCACCTATGCCAGACGCATCATCCAGGTCATGGACGGACTCATCGAATCGGATGTGAAGATAGAAGATAGAAGATAGCGGTCGGATCCGACGGATCTCTTCTCCAACCACCCAGCCCCCCTCTCATGTTCCTCAACGCCTTCATCATTGCCCTGCGGGAAATCCGGCGGAATCTGACGCGGGCCTTTCTCACGGTCCTGGGGATTGTGATCGGGGTGGCGGCGGTGGTCACGATGGTGACGCTGGGGCGCGGGGCGACGAGCGCGGTGAAGGCGCAGATTTCCAACTTGGGGAGCAACCTGCTGATTTTGCGGCCGGGGCAGGGCTGGCACTCCTGGGGGGTGCCGCTGTTCAGTCTGCCGGATGTGCAGGCGATCCGCGAGCAAGTCTCCGGCATCCGTGCCGTCGCTCCCTTTGGCAATGCCACCGTGCCGGCGGTATATCTTGAAAACGCCCGCAATACCGACATTCAGGGCACCACGGCCGACTATTTCGAGATTGCCAATTGGAAACTCGGCCTGGGCCGGTTTTTCACCGACGCCGACGTGGTCGAAGGAGCTGCCGTCTGCGTCATTGGCGAAACCATCCGCAAGGAACTCTTCGGCAAGGACGTCGATCCCACCGGCAAGAAAATCCGCCTCAAGAGCATGTCGCTGGAGGTCGTCGGGGTCACCGCCGTGAAAGGCCAAGGCGGTTTCGGGGATGATTTGGATGATAACATCATTACCCCGATCACCACCCTGCGGCGGCGGCTCACCGGCCATGGTTCCAAACAGAACATCAACCAGGTGATGATCTCCGGCAAGGACGGCTACCCCACTGCCAACATCGTGGCGGAGGTCTCCTCGTTGATGCGCGAGCGCCGCGGCCTGACCAGCAACGAGCAAAACAATTTCTCGGTTTTCGATTCCCTGCAGCTCGCGGATGCCATCAGCTCCAGCACCCGGATCATGACCTCTCTGTTAGGTGCGGTGGCGGGCGTCAGCTTGCTCGTCGGTGGCATCGGCATCATGAACATCATGCTGGTTTCGGTGACCGAACGCACGCGGGAAATCGGCATCCGGCTTGCCATTGGAGCGCGGGCTCGCGAGGTGCTGCTCCAGTTTCTGGTGGAGGCCGTCACGCTGTCCTGTGTCGGCGGCGTCAGCGGCATCATCCTGGCCTACGGTTTGTGTGTCGGGCTGGCCAAAGTCGTCGGCGCGCCATTTTTGTTTGATCCCAAGATCAACGTCATCGCCTTCATTTTCTCCGCCGCCATCGGCATCATCTTCGGCTTCATGCCCGCCCGCCGCGCCGCCGCCCTCGACCCGATCGAGGCCTTGCGCCACGAGTGAGCGGCCTCCGGGTGGCGGCCTGTGAGTCGAGATCGACTCCCCGCATGAGCTGCCAGGCGGGTGGGTCACTCAGTCCAGGCTCTCGACCATGATTTCGTGGCGGGTGCCGTTGATATTGAGCACCATGTTCCCGGCCTGGCCGGGATCCACGGGTGGGGCCGCCCGGGCCACGACGGCAGCGGGTACGGGTGCGGCAGTCCGCGCCGGCGTCCGTGCGGGGGTGGCGGCACCCCTGCCCATGATGAGCGCCTCGACCTGCTGCGGAAACATCGCAAACAGCACCACCGTCTCGTCATCGGTGGGCAGGCCCTTGTCGGCGCACTGCTTCCGGTGACCCTCCAGGCCGGGAGCTAACAAGTCCGCCGGGCGCTGGGTCACCACTTGCCGGCCGCTTTGCCTGGCCACCTGCGCCAGCACCTGCGGATTGATCGGGCCGGGGACTTTGCCGTACTTGCCAAGGGCGATGTCCTGGGCGGATGGGCAGATCATCTTCCAGCGGCCGAACTTGACGTTCATCATCGCCTGGGTGCCGACGATCTGCGAGGTGGGCGTGACGAGCGGAATCCAGCCGAGCGCCTCGCGCACCACCGGGATTTCCCTGACCACCTCGTCGAACCTGTCGGCCATCCCCTGCTCCGCGAGTTGGTTGCGGAAGTGGGACAACATGCCGCCGGGCACTTGGAAGACCAGAATGTCCGTATCCACCCGCTCGTTGGCCGGGTTGGTGAACTTTCCGAGTTGCCGGTACACCTCCTCAAAATGGACGCGCAGTTCCTGCAGCTTGGCGCGATCCAAGTGCGGGCAGCGCGGATGGCCCGCCAGCAGGGCGAGCATCCGCACGGTGTCCGGTTGAGCGGTGCCATTGGCAAACGGCGCGATGGAGGTCTCGACGGCATCCACCCCGGCATCAATCGCCGCCAGATAGGCGGCCGCCCCGAGCCCGGCCGTATCATGGGTGTGCAAGGTGAGCGGCAGCCCGACGCGGCGCTTTAGTTCCTTGACCAGTTCAAATGCCACCCGCGGGGCGATGATGCCGGACATGTCCTTGATGCCGATGGAGTGGCAGCCCATGGTTTCAAGCTCCACGCCCATTTCGACAAAGGTGCCGATGGGGTGGACCGGGCTGATGGTGTAGCAAATCTCGCCGCGGGCATGCTTGCCGCAAGCCACGACCGTCTTGATCGCCGTGACGAGGTTGCGGGGGTCATTGAGCGCATCAAAAATCCGGAACACATCCTGTCCGGCGGCGGCGCTGGCCCGTACGAACGCCGCCACCACGTCATCCGGGAAGCTGGTGTACTGCACGATGTTCTGCCCGCGCAGCAGCATGATTTGCGGGGTGCGCGGCGCGGCCTGCTTGAGTGCCCGCAACCGGTCAAACGGATTCTCATTGAGGAAGCGGAGGCAGGAGTCGATGGTCGCCCCGCCCCATGTTTCGAGGCCGCTGAAGCCCATTTCATCCAGAATCGGAGCTGCTGGCAGCATCTGCGCAGTGTTCATGCGGGTGGCGGCGAGGGCTTGGTGCCCATCGCGCAGAACGGTATTGTTGAAGGTGACAGGGAGCATGGTCGGGTTGAGAAAACTGGGAACCTGCGGCGCGGTTCGAGCCCCGCCGCGAAAACCGCCGCATGCTTTCTTCCCCACCCACCACATGCAATGCCAAACCGTGAGACGCACCCGGAAAACCCGCGCCCATCCTCACCATGGCCGGTGGCAGGCACCCTCCACGCAACCAACGCCGGTATTTCCAGCAAATTTGCCGGGAGTGGCGATTCGTACTAGCCTGCCTGGCCAAAGCGTGGTAAAAAAACCGCGTATGACTGGCACAGCGGAACTCATTATTGATAACCAACGTTTGGAGCTGCCCACGATTTGCGGCTCGGAGGGCGAAGTCGGCATTGACATCTCCACCCTGCGCGACAAGACCGGCTGCATCACTCTGGACCCCGGCTATGGCAACACCGGGGCCTGCAAGAGCGCCATCACCTTCATTGATGGCGAAAAGGGCATCCTCCAATATCGCGGCTACGACATCGCGGAACTCGCCGCCAAGAGCACCTTCGTCGAAACCTCGTATTTGTTGATCTACGGCGAGCTGCCAAACGCCGCCCAGGCGGCGGAATTCTCCGCCATGCTCACCGAAAACCAAGTGCTCCACGAGGGGATGCGCTTTCACTTTGAAGGCTTTCCCACCTCCGCCCACCCGATGGCCATCCTCTCGGCCATGATCAATGCCGCCTCCTCGTATTATCCTAACATGGTTAGCGGCAGGAGCCGCCAGGAGCGCTTCCCCCATCATGCGGCACGCCTGATTTCCCAGGTCCGCACCATCGCCGCCTTCTCCTATCGCAAGGCCCACGGCCTGCCCGCCATCTATCCGAAATTCAAACTCAAGTACGCGGAGAACTTCCTTCACATGATGTTCTCCTCGCCCAACGAGGACTGCGAATTCAAGCCGGAAATCGTCCGCGCGCTCGATCTGATCTTCCTGCTCCATGCCGACCACGAGCAGAATTGCTCCACCTCCACCGTCCGCATGGTTGCCTCCAGCCGCGCCAACCTGTTCGCCTCCGCCGCCGCCGGCGTCTGCGCCCTGTGGGGGCCCCTGCACGGCGGCGCCAACCAGGCCGTGCTCGAAATGCTGAAAGAAATCCACAAGGAAGGCGACGATGGCTCCAAGTTTCTCTCGGAAGTCAAAGACAAGGTCGGCAACCGCCGCCTGATGGGCTTCGGCCACCGGGTGTACAAGAACTTCGACCCCCGCGCCGTCATCATCAAGGAACAATGCGACAACGTGCTCGCCAAGTTGCACAAGTCCGACCCCTTGCTGGACATTGCCAAGAAACTCGAGGAGATCGCCCTCCACGACGATTACTTCATTTCCCGCAAGCTCTATCCGAACGTCGATTTCTACAGCGGCATCATCATGCGTGCCATCGGCATCCCGCTGGACATGTTCACGGTGATGTTTGCCATCGGTCGCATGCCGGGCTGGATCGCCAACTTCAAGGAAGTGATGGAAGACCCGGACAGCCGGATCTCGCGGCCCCGCCAAATCTACACCGGCCCCACCTTGCGCACCTATATCCCCAAGGAAGAGCGCGTCTGAGCAGGGCTGCCGGGAATCCAAGCCGAATGCAAGGCAGCCGGCGACCATCGCCATTCCGGTGGTCCCCGCTGCCCCTGCCCGGAAACCTCAAGGCCGGGGCGGTTGCGCTGCCCGCGGACTTTCAGAACCCGATCGTGGCCCGGATGCCAAAGAGTTGCGGGTCGCCGGGGGAGCCGGCGCGGATCTGCGGATTGACGAAGCTGTAATACTCCTCATCCAACATATTGCGTCCGAACAGGGCCACCGAGAAATTTCCCACGGCATAGCCGAGTTCGGCATCCCAGCACAGATAGGCACCTTGGCGGAAGCGTTCGTCGTTGGCTTCGTTGAAATAAGTCGCGCCGGTCATCCGCAGCGAGGTTTGCACGTAGAAGCCCTTGGGAAAGTCATAGCGGGCACCGAGACTGCCCGTGAACTCGGGCACAAACGGCACCGCGTTCCCGTCAAAGGGAGCGGAGTCGAATTCCGCGTTCACATACCCCGCACTGCCTTGCAGGGTCAGCCCGGCCACCGGTTGCCACCGCAGTTCCGTCTCCAACCCAAGCGACAGCACCCGATCGGCATTCACGGTATAGAAGTCGGTGGAATCCGGCGCCTCGCGGTTCAACTGATAGTTGTCGCTGCGGTTGCAGAATCCCGCCAGCGAGAATGTCAGATGACTGTCTGGCAACGAGACTTCCATGCCGACCTCGTTGTTCCACGCCACTTCCTCGTCGTAGCGGGCGGTGGCGGGAGTGCTGGCAAAGGCCGAAAAGCCTGCTGGCTTGATGCCTAGCGCGCTCCGCGCGTACAGCCGCGTGGTGTCGCACCAGGCATAGCTGGCTCCGAGTTCCGGCGAGGCATACCAAGCGCCCTGATCATCGCGCACCACGCTTGGCGCGGGAAGGAAGCTCGTTGGAATGACGGGGGAGGCTGCCGTCTTGGTGCGGTCGATCTTGTTATCCACGTATTCCACCCGAGCCCCGGCTTGCAGGCTCAAGCGCGGGTTCACCGCATAGGAAGCCCGGCCATAGGCCGCCAGATTCCACTGATCGAGATCGTAAAGGGTGCGCTCGGAATAGGGCACCCAGACGCCCGGCGGCATCTTCACCGGGAACGCCCGCATCGCGTCGCCACTGCTTGCCTGGTTCATGAAAAACACGCCGGTCCGCCACGACCACGGGGCGGCATCCTGCGGGGACTCCCAACGGAATTCCTGGGTCCACATCCGCTGGTCCTGGATGATCGTCGAACTCGACTCAAAGCCAGGCAGACTCGCCGTCAAATCCAGATCGGTGATGCTCGGGTCGAGCTGCCAGTTCTGCCAGGCGGTGATGGACTTCAGCCGTCCCCAGTTTGCCTCCTTGGTCCAGTGCAACGAAACCTGTTGGCGTTCCATCACGGACTTGCCGGCGATTTCCGATTCCACCGTGAACGGATTCGGGCTGTCCAAGCGACTCAGGCGCTGGGCACCGTCGTCCGCACGTTCCGCCATCACCCGCAGCCGCCACTCGGTATCCGGCGAGGGTTTCCAATACAAGTTGGCCAAGCCACCGGAAATCGAGCGGTCGTCGGTGGCCCGGCCCAAGGTTGAATTGTCGATGAACCCGTCGCGCTCCTGATGATAGAGTTGCAGGGTTTGGGAGAAGCCGGCGCCGAGCGGGCCACCGGTGCGCAGCCTGGCCCCCCAGGCGTCATAGGATCCGTAATCGGCCGTCACTTGCGTTTCATTCCCGGTGGTTGGCTGCGGGGTGGTCATTTCGAGCATCCCGGCCGCGCCGTTGCGCCCGAAGATCGTCCCCTGCGGGCCGCGCAGGACCTTCACCTGGTCCAATTCCAACAAGCCGGCCGGATAGCTGCAGGTGTCACCCATCGGCACATCATCCACCACCATCCCCACCGCCGGAGGCGAAAAAAACAGGGCGTTCGCCGAACCGCGCATACTGAGGATGTCCCCATAGCCCCGCGTGTCACTCGTCACCACCGAGAAATTGGGCACCAAGCCCGATAGATTGGCCACCGAATCAACCTGAAACAGGTCCAACTCCTTGCCTAACAAAATGCTCCCGGTGGAGCGGTCCGCCGTCACCACCAGCGGTTCCATCGGAGCCGTCGGTTGGGCCGCCCGCATCAGGCCGAGCGGGCAGGCCCCCAGCAACAGGGTGGTGAGGAATGTGACGGGTGTGTGGTTCTGAATGCTCATTGCGGGGGGGCTGGATTGAAAGGAGGACGCGCTACGCGAACGCCCGGCGACTTCTTGCACGGCCTCTCAAGCTGTGACAAGCAAAACCCTGCCGGAAAAATTTCCGCCAGGGTGGCATGGGGCGGTGGTGTTTCAGAGTTGATAGCACATCAGCTTGTCCTGTTCGCGCAGATAGAGCCGGCCCCCGGAAACGACCGGGTACGCCCAGGATTCCCGTTCCTGGAACTTGGCCATGAAGGTGCCCTTCAAGCGGAATTCCTGCGGGTTCGCCTCCACCAGCGCCACCAGGCCGTTCTGGTAACGGAAGATCAGGTGACCGTCCACATAGGTGACTGCCGCCGAGCCTTTGCCGGGGGCTTTGGCCGATTCCCACATCGACTTGCCGGTCTTGAGGTCGAAGCACCTGGGTTCGCCGCCGTTTTGCTTGTGCCCGCAATAGATATAGCCGTCCACCAGCACCATGCCGCCATGGTGGTTTTGCAGGACGTCGGGTTTCAGGAAGTAAACCTCTTGCGCCTTCACGCCATCGCCGTCCGGCTCGAGCTTGACCAAGCCCGCGCCGGCCCCGTAGGCGGTTGAACTGAAGACCTGGTCACCCGCGATGACCGGCATGGTGATGTTCGCCACGTCGTTCACCGTGCGATCATAACCCCAAAGGAATTTCCCGTCGGCAGCCCGCACGCCGATCACCCCGTGGCCGGTCATTTGGACGTATTGTTTCACCCCCGCCGCCATTGAGATCACTGCCGAGCCATAGCCCGCGCCGGGCTTGCCGTTTTTCCCGTATTCCGGCACCTTGCACTTCCACAGTTCCTTGCCGCTGTCCTTGTCGAGCGCCACCATCATCGCCTCCGGTCCGCCGGGCGTGCAGATCGCCGCTTGCCCGTCCACCAGCACCGATTCCGCATAGCCCCAACCGGTCATCATCCGGCCACCCCATTCCTTGTCGAAACTCTTCTTCCAGACCACCTTGCCATCGGTGCCGAGGCAGGCGATCATGCCGTTGGAGGTGGTCACCCACAGGTACTTCCCCAGCACGGTCGGGGTGCATCGCGAGCCCTCGAAGCCGTGCTTGGGCACCCCCTCGGTCAACACCGTAGACCACAGCACCTTGCCGTCCTTGGCATTGATCGCCACCACTCCCTGGCCGTCCTTGAAGTCACCCGTGGTGTAGATCCGCTCGCCCACGACCGCCACACCGGCATAGCCGTTGCCCATGCCTTCGCCCATCCAGAGCAATTCCGGGGGCTGCTGCTCCCAACTTTTGATGATGCCCGTTTCGGTTGATTTGCCGTCGCGCTCCGGCCCCCGGAACTGCGGCCAGTCCTTGCCCGTTGCCGGGGAATTCCCGAGCGCAAAGCCCGCCATTGAAACCATCATGCCCAATCTGAAACGATCCGCCGTGTTCATTGTTTTGCTCATCAGGTTGCCCGGTACGCCCGCCCTTGGCGCAGTCTTTCACAAATTTTCTCATGGCGAGAGAGAGCCACCTCGCCTGGCGTCCGTCTGCCAGGGGAAAACTTTCCTGCAGTTCCCTCGCGGCGGTCTTCCGGCCCGCTGGCCGGGATTCCGCTGGCACCGCCGAAGGGTCCGCCGGCCGGGTCAGTCGAGCTTGCGGAGGCGGAGGTTGCGCAGGGCGGCGCCGGTGTGCCAGGTGGAGATGCCGAGCGGGACGCAGGGCTGGACTTCCATGCGGATGGAGATTTTGCGCCCGGTGAGTTCCTGCTCGATGATTTTCTCGTCGTCGATCCAGGCGGTGAGGTGGGTCTTGGTGACCCTGAGGCGGATTTTATACCAGGTCTTCTCCTTGAACTCCCTGATGGTGGCGGTCTGGTTCTCGGAGGCGTCCAGGTCGTCGATGCTGGACAACCCGACGAGGGTCCCGCCCCAGCCGCCGCAGATGAGAGTGCAGGGATCCTGGTTCACGGGAAAGGTGAGGCCGCAGAAAAAATCGTGACCGGCGGTGCGCATGGCTTCCAACTCGATTTCGTAGTTCATGCGGGCGGGCGGTTCGCCGTCCCGGACGATGCCGGCGGCCGGTTCGCCGGGGCCGATGCGGAGTTCGCCGTTGGTGACGGTGATATTGCCCTTGGCACCGAAGTCAGCGGCTTTCCAGCCGTTCAGCGTTTTGCCGTCAAACAGCGCTTGCCACGCCTGTCCTGCGGCGGGTTTGGCCGTGGGTTTGGGCGTGGACGTTTCCTGGTCGTCAGCGGCAGCGGCGAAGGGGACTGCGGCCAGCGCGACCAGCAGGGCGAGTAGGGGTTTCCGATTCATCGGCAAGAACTACGGGACCGGGCGAGCACATGTTTCGGGTTCAGCTGAAAAATCCATCGGCACATCAGTGCCGCGCCTAACCACCCCCCGCCAGGCCGCCGGGATGTTCCCGAAAACCACGGGACTGCCAACCGGTCGTACCGCATTGCCACGCCCGGTCTTTTCACCCCGGCAAAATTGTTGCACAATCCGCTTGAGCTGGGGCAGCAGCGGGGCCACGGTGGCGGCGCAACTTCCCATGGTCAGCCTTACCTCCATTCTTGAAACCGCTTACGATTCGAAGATCGAAAGCAACGTGATCGTCACCCGCGTGGACGCGGCGATGAATTGGGTGCGGAAAAACTCGCTGTGGCCGATGCCGATGGGGCTGGCGTGCTGTGCGATCGAGTTGATGGCGACGGCGTCGGCACGCTTCGACATTTCGCGCTTCGGGATGGAAGTGATGCGCTTTTCGCCGCGGCAGGCGGATGTGCTGGTGGTGTCCGGCACGGTGACGTACAAGATGGCACTGGCAGTGAAACGGATCTGGGACCAGATGCCGGAGCCGAAGTGGTGCGTGGCGATGGGGGCCTGCGCGTCGAGCGGGGGGATGTATCGCAGCTACGCCGTGTTGCAGGGGATCGATCAGTTGATTCCGGTGGACGTGTATATTTCCGGGTGCCCGCCGCGGCCCGAGGCCTTGATCGCCGGTTTGATGCGGCTGCAAGAGAAAGTGGATACCGAGCACGCCCTGCTGGATCAAAAGCGGAGCATGCTGGATGCCTCCGCGTGATGCCCGTTGATCAACCCAACCCGAGACTGTAATCATGGCCGCCGCTGATGATGTGAAAGTGCTCCGCGAGTCCTTTGTGGAGAAGGTATTGGAAACCGTGGAATTCCGGGGTGAGCAGACGCTGCGGGTGACCTTGGAGGCGCTGCACCCGGTGTTGGCGCAATGCCGCCACGAGCTGGGTTACGAGATGTTGCTGGATATTTCCGCCGTGGATCACCTGGGCGAGACCCCCCGCTTTGAGGTGGTTTATGAGCTGGCCACGGTGGATGATTCCAAACGCCTGCGGGTGAAAGCCAGGGTGGCCGAGGACGCCCCGGTGGCCACGGCGGTGGATCTGTGGGCTGGCGCGGATTGGCATGAGCGGGAGGTGTGGGACCTGATGGGGATTGGCTTTGCCGGGCATCCGAACCTGAAGCGGATTCTGATGTGGGAGGGCTATCCGTATTTCCCGCTGCGCAAGGATTTTCCGCTGGCGGGAAGGCCCACCGAGCTGCCGGAGGTCGCCTTCACCGGAGTGGCCCCCATGGTCGGCGGTCCTTTTGTCAGCACGGCGGGCGCTCCCAATTCGGTGCTGCGCGAGCCGCGCTCGCATGCCATCGATTGATTCGCTGCAAACCGCAGTTGTGCTCCCGCCCCCCACCCCGTGATGCAATGGCTGGGTCCTCATTTTCCTGAAATGGCCCGGCGCTGCGGCCACTTGGCGCAGGCCCGCTGGCCGTGGGTGTTTGCGCTGCTGATCATGGGCATCCACGGGCTGGTGGCATGGGCGGGTGGCGTCCACCAGGTCCCCCAATGGTATCTGTTGCTGGGCTTGAGGCGGGCGGACGTCCTGAGCGGGAGTGCCTGGCAGGTGCTGACGTACGCCTGGCTGCACGGGACTTGGCTGCACGCCGGGATCAATGCGCTGTGTTTGCTCATCCTGGGCGGCCGGGTGGAATACATGCTGGGGAGCCGGGGGTTCTTGAGAACCCTTGGTGCCGGGATCATCGGCGGTGCGCTCGGACATCTGTTGCTGGCGAGTGGCGGGGCCAACGCCTCCCATTTGGTTGGCATCTCAGGTGCCTGCGTGGCCCTGCTGCTGGTGATTACCACCCTCTCGCCGGAGTCGAGAATGTTTCCCTTGCCAGTCTCCGGCCGCAGTCTTGGGCTTGGCCTCCTGACAGCGGAGTTGTTGCTTGCGCTGGCCGATCCGCAGCTCGGGGTGCCGGGCTTTTCCCGCCTCGGGCAAGCGCTCGTCGCGCAAGGACTGGGAACTTGGTTCGCGCTCGGCCACGCCTGCCACGTCGGCGGCGGCGTGGCAGGGTACTTGAGCGCCAGATGGATCCTGCGTCCGGGCCCCACGCTCATGCAACTCCGCCGAGAACGGGAACGCTACCAAGCCAAGCGGCGGTGGCCCTGAGAGTCGGCGGACAACTCAGCGATTGCCCCGTCCCCTGCCCTCCCCGCCCTCCCCCAAACCCCTGATTGCCGCGGCGGGGGGTGGTGGCGTGCCGGGCCGGGACCCGGCTGGCGGCGCTTCGCGAACTCGCGGCACGCCCGGTTCGGGGGCCTGGCGTTCGATGCGCGATGGCGGCACGGCAGACGGCGCCTCGCTAGCCTGAGGCACGCTCGGCGCGGGAACCTTCTGCTCGTTCCGGGGCTGGGGCATGGGACGGTTGGTCTCGGTCCGGGGAACTCGCTGCGGCTGGGTGAGACGGCTATTCCTTTCGCGCATCGCCTGGCTCGGATCGCTTGGCGCTGGCGTCCTGATCGGCACATTGTAGTTGGCTGGAAGGCCCGCCGGGCGGCTGCCGGAGCGGTTTTCCCCTCCGGAGTTCAACGTGCTTCCACCGCGGGTCGATGGGCGAACGCTCGGGACCGGGGCTTGGCTGCGGGTTCCGGAGTAACCTGGATTGCCACTGCGGGAATACGGGGCTTGCGGCTGGAGGCGGCTTGGATTGTTGGCAGTCCCGCCACGTTGGTGGACCTGATTCGCCCACGGGTAGCTGGAATTCCGGTAGGACTGTTCCCGGCTACCATAGTTGGCCAGGGTACGGTTCGTCACGCGGCTGGGAGGCGGGCAGTAGGATCGGCTATACCCGCGGGGATGCGGCACGCCGAAAACAAGCGGCGGACGGTAACCCACCGGATAGTATCCGTAGAGATAGGGATCATAGTAACAACGCCGCGTATAGTCGTAGTAGCTGTAACAAGCGGGATCATAGCCCCAGCGGGAATTCCCCGTGCTGACAAACAGGGAAGTGGAAAAGCCGCTGTTCGCATACCCGTCACCGTAGCCCGTGCTGTAGGCACCCCCGCCCATGTAGTACGGATCGTAAGCGCAGGAACCGAGGGCAAGCGCCACTGCGGTGCCCAGCACGGCACCGGCCCGAAGACGAATGATTTGCTTCATGCGCCTGAGACGTACCCCGGCGCCGCGCTTATTCAACCAAATAATCCCCAGGGCCTTTTTTGCCCTGAGCATGTCCATGGATTGACACGAGGGGCTGCTTTCGCGTTTCATGTGGCCGTCCCGCTCAATTACTTCATGAACGCTCCCATCCTGGTTACTGGTGGCGCCGGTTACATCGGCTCCCATACCGTCCGCCTGCTTGCGGCCCAAGGCCGGCCAATCGTCGTGCTTGACAATTTGGTTTACGGCCATGCCCAGGCGATCATCGATCCCCAAGTGGAACTCGTCGTCGGCGACGTCGGTGACAGCGGCTTGGTGCGCTCACTTTTCGCACAGCATCGGTTTGGCGCGGTGGTGCATTTCGCCGCCTACGCCTACGTCGGGGAATCCGTCACCAACCCCCTCAAGTACTACCGGAACAACACCGCAGAGCCGCTCGAACTGTTGCTGGCAATGCAGGAGTTCGGATGCCAGGTGTTTGTCTTTTCGTCCACCTGCGCAACCTACGGCGTGCCGGACACCTTGCCCATCACCGAAAGCAATTCCCAATGCCCCATCAGTCCTTACGGTCGCAGCAAGCTGATGCTCGAGTGGGTGCTGGCGGATTGCGGTCATGCCTGGGGCTTGCGCAGTGCCTGCCTCCGCTATTTCAATGCCAGCGGCTGCTCGGCGGACGGGCTCATCGGCGAGGACCATGATCCCGAAACCCACCTCATCCCCCGAGTCCTGATGGCCGCGACGGGAGCCATCGACCACCTCGAAGTCTTCGGCACGGATTACCCAACGCCGGATGGCACTTGCATCCGGGATTACATCCACGTCGAGGATTTGGCGGATGCCCATGCCCGCGCGCTGGATCATCTTGCCGCCGGCGGAGCCTCTGTGAGCTGCAACCTTGGCACTGGCGTCGGTGTTTCCGTCAAGGAAATCATCAGTGCCGCCGAGGCCATCACCGGCCAACCGGTGCCGGTGCATTACGGCCCCCGCCGGGCGGGTGATCCGGCCATGCTGGTGGCAGATCCCGCCCTCGCCATGCGCCTCCTCGGCTGGCAGGCCGTCCGCAAGGATATCCGCGAGATGATTCACCCCGCATGGCTTTGGATGCACGGCCCCGCTCACGGACGCTACCCGAAAAAAAATCCGCAGTAATCGCGATGTATTGACGTTCGCCCTTGCACTTTTCCAATAATCCACCATAATTTCCTCGACCCCGACGCCACTGCCATGCGCTCAAATCAATCTGCCAACCGCCCCGTGCCCTCTCGATCCGGTTTCTCCCTGGTGGAGTTGCTGACTGTAATCGCGATTATTTCCGTGCTGATGACCGTCGCCTCGATCGGCCTTGGCGGTCTCCTTGCTGGCAAGGGCGTCAGCACTGGCGTGTCCACCACCGAAGCGGTCTTTGAAGAGGCCCGCACCCTGGCGGTGGGCAAGCGCACCAATGCCGCCGTGCTGGTCAGCATCCAGGACCCCACCAATGCGGACACCTATCTGCGCCGCCTGGTGGTGGCCTACAAGGAGATCGATCCGGTCACCAACGCACAGAACGGAACGTGGACTCTATCCAGCCGCGGCGTCACCCTCCCTGACAAGATCTATTACAGCCGGGTGCTCAGCAAGCAGGATCACAAAAACAGCTCGGGCGAATTGCCCACCGTGAGCTTGGGCGGGGGCAATGTGAAAAAGGACTACCAAGGAGTGTACTTCGTCTATGAATTCAATGCCGAGGGTATCTGCACCACTCCCGGTGCCAGTTTTGTCATCGGCACGGGAGTCCGCTCCCCCAGTGGCACCGAACTCCGCCCGCGCGTGATCAATTCCGCCAAACGCGACTTTGGTGGCTTTGTCATCTGGCGCAATGGCAGCACCTCCATCTTTCGTGACCCCCTCCAAATTGGCAAAGCCAACAACCTCACCTACTTCTGACTCATGAACACCCGCCCATTCTCCCGCCAGTCCGGCTTCACCCTGCTGGAAACGGTGATCGCCATCGGCGTGCTCGCCGTGTTGCTCACCGCCTTCATGTATGTCTTCGGGCCGGCGATGTCCGGCATCCGCAGATCCATCAATGTGCAGCAGGCCGACCGCCTGGCATCCACCTTGGAACGGGAACTCTCGACGCTCCGCGTCGGCCAGGAAACCGCCGACATCAAAACCGGCTTCGACAAGTCCTTCCAGTGGATCAGCCAATCCGCGGAAGCCACCAACGCGATCTTTGTCTATCAATACCGTGGCGACCCCAGCAAACAGCGTGCCGACAGCACGCTGGAGCCCGTGACCAGGAGCGGCGGCACTGCCGGCAAGGACTACACCGTCCAGCCCATGGTCCGCCGGCTCAGCGACCCCTTGTTTCTCAAGGACATCGCTGCCCTTGAAGGGCCCGTGTTCTTTGCGAAATGCACCCAACTCGTCTTCGACAAGGGGAAAGGCATGATTCTGGGCAGCAAGGGCCTGATCAGCGACCCGCGCGACGGCACTCCCGTCGCCACGACCGACGAGTACAAGGAAGCCGTCATCGCCTTCTCCGCAGAGTTCTACAGCATGCCCGCCAACACCGAGTCCTACTTCGCCGGTGCCGCCTTCAAAAAACGCTACAAGATCGTCAAGGATCCCATCTTCACCCGCAATCTGGCTGTCCGCAGATAACCCCCATTCCTCTGGTCCCCCTCATGAAAACCTTCCGGCCCCATCCCTCCCGCCGTGGCTTCACTCTCATCGAGTTGCTCATCGCCATGGCCATCACCACCATCATCGCTTCGGTCATGATCTCCGTGACGTCAATTGCCATCGACGCCTGGAACCGCAGCCGGGCGGAACTCCGCGCCGCCCGGCAGGCCAAGGTCATGGTGGATTCCATGGCCAAGGATTTTGAGGCACTCGTCACGCGCCGGGGCAACAAATTCGAATGGCTCTCCGCCATGAGCAACAAGGTGTTGCCCGGCTCCAACACCCAGCAAAGTTCCAATGCGTCCAAACTGATCTTCTTCACCGCCGCCACTGACCGCTACGACGGCAAAATCAACACCCCCGATGACAAGGGTGGCGATGTCTCCTGCGTCGCCTACGAGCTGCAATACAAGGATCCGATCGACGGCGGCAACAAGAACCCAACCTTCACGCTCTACCGCCTGCTGGTCAATCCCAACGACGCCTTCGAGAATCTCCTCGGCCAGCCCGAACTGACCACCGCCTTTCAAGCCTACAGCGCCCAGGTGGGCGATCTCAAGAACTTCGTCTGCGAGAACATCTATCAATACAGCATCACCTTCCACGTCGAAGTCACCAAGGACGCTGGCACCGCAAAGGCCAGAAAACTGACCATTCCGGTCTCCCTGGGCCCCACCCAGGGCCGGGGACGGGTGACCGAGTTCCGCATTCTGGGCAGCGGCATCGAACTCACGGAGTCGCCCTCCTCGACTGTCACGCTGGATGAGTTGAAGGCCGGCCGGGTCTCGGCCATGGAGGTTTCCCTCACCGTGATCTCCGACTTCGGAATCCAACAAATGCGCTCCCGGAAGAACCTCGCGGGCGATGCCATGACCAAGTTCATGGCCAGAAACTCATTCCAGTATTCGAAGCTCGTGGAGCTGCCATGCATGTGAAATGCGTGCCTCAGCGCGCTCTCGCCGCCTGGGGCTTCGGAGCGATCATGGCTGTTAGAAAAAGCCCTGCGGCAAAGCCCCCGAGATGGGCGCCGTAGGCAATGCCGCCACCGGAATGCCCCATCAACGCAAGGTAGTCCATCGATACGCCGAAGCCGGCCAGCAGCGCCAGTTGCCCCGGAGGAATCGGCCGGGCCATCGGCCAGACCTGCGGATCTGGCAACTGCCAGCGCGTCGCCAGCCCGAGGTAAGCACCCTCAAAACCCATCACGGCACCTGAGGCACCCAGCATCGGGATGAACTCGCCGGCATTGAAAACCGTGTGGCAGATTGAGCCGCAGATGGCGGTGACGACGAAGATGAGAAACATCCAGCGTTGTCCCAGCAGATCTGCCGCCAGCGCGGCGAATATCCACAGATAGAGCATGTTGTAGAGCACATGTTCCATGCTGCCGTGCAGGAACGCGCAACTCAACAAGGTGCCGAACTCCCGATAATCCGCCCCACTTGCCGAGCCTGCCAGCAAGTTCCGCCAACTGTCCACGATCTCGCCAGGCACTGCCATGAACCGATAATACCACCCGGTGTCGGCAAGCTGCTGACCCAGGAAAATCACCAACATCAGCAGGATGAGCCCGAGCAAGGGCCCCTGTTTCTGAAGCACCCATCGTGTTCTGCTGCGTCCGATCATGCTGCTGTTGGTTTACGGCTCACGCCGCCAGAGGTGGACGATCTCAGCCATCTTGGCAAGGCCCGACTTGCGACTTGGAAAGGATCCTCCAAAAAACAGATGGACAAACGGCTGACAGAAGAACCGACTCCCTCACCATTGCGGACGCTCATCAGGGGAAGGGAAAATCCACATGCGGGGACAGCAAAATAATTTGAGATTGTTGATGCACTGCCGGAAGGCGCCAGGCTCCTGTCGGCGACCCCGATTTTTCCCGTAGCAACAACAACTGAAACCGCCACCCCCCCAATCCGATGAGACGTACGCGCTGGCTGGCACCGTGGCAGGATTCCGCCGCACGACCGGTGATCTATCACCGCACCACGCGGGTGGAGAAGGAGCAATCGATTTGAACCCGGTGCGTGCGGGGATGGTGGAGGATCCGGCGGACTACCGGATACCCCGGTTGTGCCCGGCTTGCACCCGGCATCCACCCCACCCGGACCATCAACCAAAGCGAATCTTCGCATTGATTCTTGCACCGAGCTGCAAATGTTCTTATGAACATTCTCCGTGCCAACCATCTACCACCTCCCTCGCCCCCGTGCCTCCCCTCTCTGGCAAATCGTCACTGCCGCCTGAGAGCCCTTCGTCGTCGGCTGCGAAAAATGCCACCGCGCCGCCATGGGCCCGCGCCGCCCGAATGTCTTCGCGGTCGTCCGCAACTTCCTCCGCGGTGGCGACCGTGGCTGCGGCGTCCCGCCGCAGGCCGTCTCCGGGGCGTCTCGCCCCGTGAGTTCGAATGCCGCCGCCACCTCTGCCCCGCCTGCCACCAGCGCCGCGCCCGCCAGACCGCCGACTGGAGCGGAGTGTTGGTGACCCGCCGGAAACACGGATTGTTCCCTTTTGGTTTCTCCAACTCCTTGCCGGGTGTGGCGCTCTTGCTGCATCCGGCTTTGCTTTGCTTGCGCGTTGACCTCCCTCCGCAAGGACGGAGAACACATTGACCGGAGGACTTGCCGCAATGTTGCTCCGAATCTTTTCGATGACCCAGAGGCGCATGCTCCGCCCCTACCTGCCACCCGACCGGGGGGAAAGCCAGTGCCATGACTCTCGGCCAAGGCAGTGAGGAAGGCAGATGGAAGCTATGTGATGCCAGCCCCCAAGGAAACATCCATCTGCAAATACACCCGGATGAGGAGCCGGCATGCACCTCATAGGTTCAGGTCCCTGACAAAATCCTCGGGCCTCGCCGGCGACAGCACCACCGCGCGATTCTTGAACCGCAGCACCACTGTGCGCTTCAGATCGGTGACGAAGGCGCGGTAGTGCCCGAGCGACTTGCTCCAATACCAGCCGCTGAAGGAAAACGCCCCGCCATTGCCACAGGTCCGCAGGCTCTTGCGCAGCGCGTTCGGCACGACCTCGGCCGACTTCAAATCGGCACGCGCCAGCCGCGTGGTCCAGCACAGGCGCTTCACAAGGATGGCGTCTTCCGTAATGACGTAACCCCGGATCACGAACGGCAGGCACACCAGCACCAAAACCGGCAACGTCCATTGCACCAACCCAGCCACACCCCAGGGGGCCTTCCCAATGAGCCACGACGATGCCACCACATTCACCACAGCCAACACCAGCAGCACGCTGGAGGTCGTAATCAAGGTTACTCCCCACGGGGCCTGATAGGTTCTCAAGGCATTCATTTCATTCATCTGATGCATCCATACTCTGCTCGGAAGCAAGATATATCATTTGTGGCAGGCTTTCGGAACGGGTGATGGGGACAGCGCTGGCTTTCAGCAAATGAGCGTCGCTGGCGAATGGAACGCGTGCATCACTGGCCGCGCACCGGCATCGGCGCTTACCGCCCGCCGCTGTCAACGCCGCCTCATCCCCACCGTGCGTGCCTATCGTGAATACCTGCAGTTGCATGATTTGGTTGATCCGGGGCAGCTCCATCAGGAGCGGACAGGAGGCGGAAGCGGAAGCTGCGGAAAACACGCCAGACTTGAAGACGCCAGACCCAAGCGCAGAGCCCGTGGTGAGCGGATGGCGGGTTTTCATTCAACCGTCGCCGCCGGGATTGTTTTGGCACTGGCCGGGGGCAGGTGGTTGTCGCCGGTCACAACCCGTTTGCCGGTCTGGGCTTCGAGTTCCAGGCGGGCGTGTTTGGCAATCTTGCCGCCGGTCCAGGCGGCGCTGCCATTTTCTGTTAGCCAGGTCGCGGAGGCGGTCCCGGCGATTTGGCGAGTGGAAAGCTCGGCGAGCGCGGTGAAGATGGGTTCGGCCTCACTCATGTGGTCGCGCAGGTTCTGGGTTTGAAGGCCTTTCAAATCCTTGTGTGCTTTCACACTGACTCCGCTCCATTCCTGATGGATGGGGTTGGTGAGAATTGCGAATTCGTTGCCTTTGTTGATGTCATGCGTGGCCCAGCAGTCGGTGAGTTTGTTGCGGATTTCCTGTCCCGTCATGCGCTGCCGAATCCATTTCTCGCTGCGCCCGTGTTGCTGCCAGGTGGTGCGGGCGCGTTCAAGCGAGAGCGCGGGGTCGGACATTTCCTGCATGCGTTCGTAGCCGACCTTGGCGAGCCAGAGTTTGATCGGCTCCGCCTTGGGACTGGGAACGCTCTGGACGAGCCGCAGCAAAGTCTCGGCGTTGACGACATCGGTGAGGCGCATTTTGCCGTCGTCAGCGGGCAATTTGAACCGGTGACAATTTGTCACCAGTTGACTTCCCTCCTTCCCAAGCCGCTCTTTGAGCTTGTTCCAATACTTTCTGGCCGTCTGGAAATCGGGCTGTTGGGTGAGCCCATGCACGATGTCCACGACGGAGAAAAAACAGGTTTCTGTTTTCTCATCGTAGAGTCGGCGGATTTCGCGTTCCTCGAAGATGGCAGGGATGATGTTCATGGCGGTGATTCAGGAAAATAGATTCCGGTCCAGCGAGCGGTATTGGATGGCTTCCAGAATGTCCTGCGCACGGATGTTGATGGAGCCCGCCAGATCCGCCAGCGTGCATGCCACCTTGTGGATGCGGTCGTGGGCGCGGGCGGAAAAATTTATTTCCTCCATCGCCTGTTCGAGGTAGCCGGTGCTTTCGGCCTCGAGCTGGCAATGCTGGCGGACCTGGCGCGAAGTCATCGCCGAGTTGCTGGAATGCCCGGACTTGCGGAAGCGCTCGTGCTGGATTTGGCACGCGGCCACCACCCGCTTGCGGATTTCCATGGAGGTCTCCCCGCTGTTGGTGTTGGATGAAAGCTCGCGAAAATCCACCAGCGGCACCTCCACATGCAGGTCGATTCTGTCACGAAATTTGCAGTTTTCATGTCGGCGGTCAGCCATACTGCCATAAGGGATTGTCCGAAATCCGAGAATTCGAGGGGTGGGATATCCGGTCATGATCACTGGGAATTGTGCCCGGCAAAGGCAATCCGCCAAGAAGAAACCCCGACAGAAGAAACCCCGGCTGGCTATTCTGCCATTTTTGCAGGACAAATTCCTGACTCGCAACCCGCTCCGATCCGCACGACAGACATCGTGGTTCATCCGGCAGGTCCTGGTCAGAATAGGGGTGAAGACCCCATGGCGAACTCCCAGCACGCGGTGCTAGATTGGACCGCGTCTCAAGCCAGCATAATGCCAACATGAATGCCAACGCCTCACATGGGGTTTAACCCTAATGTGCGGGGCGTTGTTATGAGGAGGATTGGCCTGGACCCGTCCACATCGCCCAAAACATCAGTGCCACCGCAGTGGCCATGATCACAACCGTGATCCACCCCAGGATATTGGAGATCCGCCCGTTAACTTTGGATTTCACGATCTTCCGGTTGTTGCATATCAACATCAGGACTATCAGAAGCGGCACGGCCACCACGCCATTTAACACGGCGGAATAAAACAGCGCTTTGACGGGACTGATCGCCTGCACGAAATTCATGCCATACCCAATAAATATCATGGCAAATATTGTTAGATAAAATCCACGCGCGCGCTTGAAGCGGCGATAGAGGCCATAACGCCAGCCGAAGGTTTCGGCAACGGCGTATGCTGCCGAACCTGCCAGGGTCGGGATGGCCAGCAGCCCGGTTCCGAGGATCCCCAAGGTGAACAGCCAATAACCGGATTTGCCAAGAGGCAGCAGGGCTTTGGCGGCGTCCTGGGCGGTGTTGATATCGGTGATGCCTTTGCTGTGAAGAGTTGCCGCAGTGCAAATGATGATAAAGAATGTCGCGGCCTGGGACGCGACCATGCCGATGGCCGTATCGGCGCGCAGATTGCGGATTTCGTCAGCTCGCACCGGCTTACTGCGTTGACCCGGCGCGTCGGCGGTTGAATCCGCAATCTCCTCTTCCACCTCTTGTCCCGCCTGCCAGAAGAACAGGTATGGGGAAATTGTCGTTCCCAGATAACCTACAACTGTCATGATGAAGGCGGGGTCCTGACTCCATGACGGAATAAAGAAGTTGCGGGCGATTTGGCCCCAATCATTTTTCACGGCTGGAAGCAAGGCGGTGATCACGTAGGCGAGAAGTGCCAGACAAAGCCATCTGAGGATGCGGACATAGAGATGATAGGGTACGAAAATCTGAGCGGTTACCGTGACGCCGGCGAACAGCGCCAGCCACAGCGCAAACGCTCCCCCGAAGAGCATTTGGGCGGATGCCGCCATGACATTGAGGTCCGCATAGATGTTGAACACATTTGCCCCTATGAGCAGCAAAACCGCACCGTATAGGAGCCATTTGGGATAATGCCGTTTGATGACGGAGGCCAGACCGCTGCCCGTCACAATCCCGATGCGACCGCACATCTCCTGTACCGCGATCATGAGCGGGATGCATACCGGGGTTAGCCACAGCAACCCATAACCAAACTGTGCGCCGGTGACGGAATAGGTTCCGATGCCTGACGGATCGTCGTCCGCCACGCCGGTGATCAGTCCGGGCCCGAGGCCTTTCCAAAATGGCTTGCGTTGCTCAATCGAGCCATTCGGCGCATCCACACGCGCGTTTTCCAGGTCACCCATGTCTGCGGCGTGTTCCGCGGGTGTAACACCTTGAACATCCTTACGCTTCAACAAGTCCAGCCAACGGATTTCCATAATCGCTTAGAAGTTCATGTGTTTCGGTGATTGCCTAGCAACTGGCTCGATTATCTCGGTCCGCCTTAGCCCGAAGCTTCCAGGATTCAAGAAGTTAGTTATGTTGGATGTCATGGATCAGCGTGGGCGGAAAGGCTGCGCGCAGGGCATTGAGCACGGCCAGCACGTCGATGACTTCCTGCATGATGGCACCGCTTACCGGGCCTAAATGACCGGTGGCGGCGAACGCCATGCCGATGACACTCAGCACCATGCCACCCACGGCGCTCTGGAGCGCAATAATCCTCATCCGGCGGCTGATATGCATGAACTCGTCCACCTTCTCGAGGGAGTTGTCCATGATCACAACACCTGCCGCTTCTGCGGTGACGTCACTATTCTGTCCGATGGCCATGCCAACTGTGGCTGCCATCATGGCCGGGGCGTCATTGATCCCATCACCGACATAGAGGGTTTTCGCTTTTGCCGTTTCCTCACGGACGATGGCGAGCTTCTCTTCAGGTTTTTTCTGCGCATGGATGACTGTAATACCCACCTGATCAGCCAGGTATTGCACCTCCGACTCGCGGTCACCCGACACGAGCATCACGCGTGCGAATTGATGCTTCGGACCCAAGTGACTCACAAAGCCGCGGCTCTCTGCACGCGGGGCATCGCGAAAGCGCAAGGCGGCGGCATAACGCTGGTCAATCACAACCACGCATTCGAGCCCACCAGCGAGCGGCGGGAGTTGATCCGAGCCCGCCACCTTGAGGGTGGCCAATTGGTCACGGCTGATGACCTGCACCGGGCGACCGGCGACGGTGCCGCGCAACCCATGCCCGGGAGGTTCTCCCACATCGCTGGCCTCCGGCAGTTCAATACCGGCCTCCTTCGCCGCTTCAATAATGGCGCGCGCCAAGGGATGTTTTGAATAGCGTTCCAGGCCCGCCACGAGTGTTAGAACCTCTTTCTGGTCAAAGCTTTGGGCGATGAGTTGTTCCGTCAGCTTGGGTTCGCCGTAGGTGAGTGTCCCTGTTTTGTCAAAGATCGCAGTGCGGCAGCCGGCGATCTGCTCGAGCACGACAGGGCTTTTTACAATGATTGCGCGTCGGGCACAGAGCGAAATCGAACCCATGATGGCAATGGGAATTGCGAGCAGCAAGGGGCAAGGCGTAGCAATGACCAGCACCGCCAGAAAGCGAAGCGAATCCCCGCCGATCACCCAGGCTAACACGGCCACCGTCAAGGCCACCGGCGTATAAATGGCTCCCAGTTGATCGCCGAGTCGCTGCAACTGGGGTCGCTTGCTTTCGGATTCGCGCATCACCTCCATGATTTTGGCATAGCGCGAATCAGCCGCCGGCTTGGTGACACGAATGGTCAAGGCCGTTTCTCCGTTGATCGCGCCCGAGATCACCGTTGAGCCGGAAGTTTTGGTAATCTGAAATGGTTCGCCTGTCAGATACGATTCATCCATCATGCCATGACCTTCGGTCACCACGCCATCCACGGGGCAGATGTCATGCGGATAGATCACGAGGGTGTCGTCAACGGCCACCTCCTGCAGCGCCACGTCGTTGATTTCAGTGGCCTGTTTCCGATGGGCGGTCGATGGCATCCGCTTGGCAAGCGCGGCCAGCACCGAAGAGGCGCTCCGCAACGCGTAGCTCTCCAACGCTTCACCTCCGGCGAGCATCAACACGATGATGGAGCCCGCCAAATATTCGCCGAGGACAATAGAGGTGATGATGGAAATTCCACCCAGGAGATCGGAACCGAATTCACGTTTGAGGATCTTCCGCAGCAAGTCGTAAAGCAGCGGCAGTCCCCCGAGTATGAGCGTAACCAGCAAGGGGATCTGATAGGTTCCAGCAGGCGAATGGAATCCATAGCGAAGCCCCAAATGCGACAAAATTGCCACAATGGAAAGTGCGGCTATGATCGTCGACTTGTGCTGCCACACGCCGGCCGGTGAATACCAAACTTCTTTCATTTCTGCTTGGCCATCTCTTGCCTTTGCAAAAACTCGTAGAGCTTCACCGCCCCGAGAAGAAACAACGCGGGTGGTGCCAGCGCCGAAAGCACGCGGACCTGCGTGACAAGGATGGCACGCACCGGAACCCGATGTAGAAGATAGCCGACTGCGACTGCGCCGAGCACCGCTGTCGTCGGGGACTTCCGGATCTGATTTTGGCACCGCTGATAACGGTGGTGGACGTCTTGCTGCGCGTTGCACAACAAAACATTGATCACGTCCTCCATGGATAGTGGCTCTTCCGGTTGGTTTGATGTTCCGTTCATGGCTTTCCAGAATTTGAGGTTGCTGCCGACGCGACCGATTTTCCCGGATAAGGAGTCAACGGTGCGTCCCGGGTTAAAGCGATGCACGCGATCCATTGCTTTAAGGCATGACTATACGCACGGACCTTGCCGCAGCGCTATGGGGTGTTCACCCCATAGCCGAAACGCCGCCCCCGACTCAAATCCTGCCGAGCAAGAACAGGACCAGGAGGATGATCAGAATCAAGCCAAGTCCGCCGCTCGGGGCATATCCCCAGTTCCGGCTGTGCGGCCAGGTCGGCAGTGCGCCTAGCACCATCAGAATGAGCAATACCAGCAGAATAGTTCCTAATAATGACATAATGTAACTTTCCAGGTTTGCCGCCGACACACCGACAGCGAACCTTCGCTGTCTGATGTCCCGTTTTGGCAGTGTCGGCGGCGAATCAGGACAATGGGAATAGAAACCAATAACCCAGCCCGTGCCATGGGGTGTAACCCTACTTCGGTGCACATGAACACTTCCAGCCAGTTGTAATTGTTAAAGCAGATTGAGACATGAACGCCGCCGGGCTGGGAGATTGCCTAAATGCGAGAGCGATGCGGCCACACCCTCATTCGCCAACCTTGCGGATGAACCACGTCTTGACCACCTGTGTGAGGAGTGCGTAGCCTATCAGCATGAGCGTCAGGAACAGCCAGTAGAGCGGCGGCAGCGGGACAAAGCCGAGCGCACCGGCCAAGGGGGAGACCGTCAGCCACGCGCCGCCCGCGACGATGATCAGGGAGGTGAGGATCAGCGGCCAACTGGCGCGGCTTTGGATGAACGGGATCTTGTTGGTGCGAATGACGTGAATGATCAAGGTCTGGGTAAAGAGCGACTCGACGAACCAGCCGGTCTGGAACAGGGCCGGGTTTTGCCAGCAGTTGAAAATGTATAACATCAGGAAAAATGTCAGATAGTCGAAGATCGAGCTGATCGGACCGATACAGAGAATGAAGCGCAGGATTTTGCCAATGGTCCACTGGCGCGGCTTGAGCAACCACTCGGCGTCCACCTGGTCGGTAGGGATCGTGGTTTGCGAAAAGTCGTAGAGCAGGTTGTTGGTAAGCACCTGGATCGGCAGCATGGGCAGGAACGGCAGGAACGCGCTGGCCCCCACGACACTGAACATGTTGCCGAAGCTGGAGCTGGCGGCCATCTTGATATACTTGACGATGTTGCCGAACACGCGCCGGCCTTCCATGACTCCCTGTTCGAGCACCAGCAGGCTGTTTTCTAACATAATAATATCGGATGATTCCTTGGCGATGTCCACCGCGCTGTCCACCGAGATTCCCACATCGGCAGCTTTCAAGGCCGGGGCGTCGTTGATGCCGTCGCCCATGAACCCCAACACATGGCCCTTGCTCTGCAGCGCGCGAATGATGCGCTCCTTGTGCGCCGGCACCAGCCGGGCAAAGACGCTGGTGGCGCTGGCGGCATCGGCCAGTTCGGCCTCGCTCATCGTCTCGATTTGCGAGCCTAGCAAGATATGTTCCACCGGCATGCCGACCTGCTTGCAGATATAGGCTGCGACCAATTCATTGTCACCCGTGAGGACCTTGACGTCCACATTGAGGTTGTGCAGCCGCTGCAGCGCTTCGGTGGCGGTGTCCTTGGGCGGGTCGAGGAAGGCCAGGAAACCCAACAGGACAAGGTCGGACTCATCCTTGACCGCGTAGACCGGCTCATCGGAAGCGCCGGGCATTTGCTTGTAGGCCAGGGCGATGACCCGGAACCCCTGGGCGTTGAGGTCGTCAGCCAATTGGCGGCGCTTGGCGTCATGCTCGGGCATCACCTCGATGAGCTCGCCCTTGACTTCCACCCTGGTGCAACAACTCATCACCTCATCCACCGCGCCCTTGCAAATGAGCGTGTTCAAGCCGCTATCATCTTCGACGACCACGGACATGCGCCGCCGCACGAAGTCGAACGGGATCTCATCGATCTTGCGATACTTCGCATCGGCCTGCAGGTGGTCTTTCAACTCCTCATGGTCGAGGATCGCTTGATCCAACAGATTTTTCAGGCCGGTATGGTGGAAGCTGTTGAGGTAGCCGAAATGAAGCACCTTTTCGCTGGGCTCGCCATAGACGTCGAGGTGTCTTTCGAGGATGATTTTGCCTTGGGTGAGGGTGCCGGTCTTGTCGGTGCAGAGCACGTCCATGGCACCGAAGTTTTGGATGGCGTTGAGGCGTTTGACGATGACCTTCTTGCGGGCCATCGCGAGGGCGCCTTTGGACAAGTTGACGGTCACGATCATGGGCAGCATCTCGGGGGTCAGTCCGACGGCCACGGCCATGGCGAACATGAATGCTTCCAGCCAGTTGTGCTTGCTCAGCCCGTTGATGACAAACACCGCCGGAACCATCACTGCGATGAAGCGGATCATCAGCCAGGTGAACTTGTTGACGCCCTTGTCGAAACTGGTCAGTACCCGCTGGCCGACGATGCTGGCCGCCAGCGAGCCAAAATAGGTGTGGTCGCCAGTGTGGATGACCACAGCGGTGGCGGATCCGCTCTCGACGTTGGACCCGAGATAGCAGAGGTTGGGCAGATCAAGCGGGTTGGCAACATCCACCGGCGACGGCGCGGCATTTCGTTCCACGGGCAGGGCCTCGCCTGTTAGGGCGGCCTGGTTGAGGAACAAATCCTTGGCGGACAGGACTCTGACATCCGCGGGCACCATGTCACCGGCCGCCAGGCGGATGATATCTCCGGGAACCAGCAACTTGAGCGGGACCTCCTGTTCCTTGCCGCCGCGTACCAGAGTGGCCGTGTTGCTGACCATCGCCTTGAGCTTGGCAGCAGCGTCGTCGGCACGCGTCTCCTGGACGAAGCGCAACACCACGCCCAGAACCACCATCACCAGAATCACCACGGTGGCCCGCTGATCACCAGTTAGAAAGGACAACACGGCCAACGCCAACAGCAGCAGCACCAGTGGATTCTTGATGTTGGCCAACAAACGCATCGCGCTGGATTGCCGATGCTCGCGGGCGATCTCATTGGTCCCCACCTGCTGCAGGCGGGTCGCGGCTTCCGCCTCGCTCAGACCGTCGGGTTGCGAGCCAAGCTCCTTGAGGACGGCGGCGGCGTCACCACGCGCCTTGGCCAGGAGGTCTGCGGAATCCTGCGTGGCGGCAGGCGGCTTCATGGGCCGGTTTGACACGATGGCTGGCTGGGTGGGTGTCTCCATGGGATGTTTCTTGATTCAGCATTGAGAAAAGCAGGAATGCAAGACAGGCTCGGGGCAGAATGCCCGGAGCCCTTTAATTACACGCACGTAGGCTCACTCCGTCCTATGGGGACTATCCCTACCGGCGGTGGCAAACTCCATCACCTCACTCAGGGTGTCCATGAATTGGTTGACCTTGATTGGTTTTGTTAGATAGCGGAAAAACCCCGCTTCGAGGCCTTTCTCGATGTCGCACGGCATGGCGTTGGCACTGAGGGCGACGATGGGAATGTGCGCGGTGAGCGGATCGAGGCGCAGGATTTTCATCGCTTCGATGCCGTTGAGGCCGGGCAGGTTGATGTCCATGAGGATGACATCGGGCAAGCTGACGCGCGCGAGATTGATGCCGTCGTTGCCGTTTTGCGCGGTGAGCAGACGCATGTCGGGGCGGCGTGCGATGAGTTGCTCGATGAGTTTGAGGTTGGCAGGGTTATCCTCGATATAAAGCAGCAAGCGCGATTTGCGGCCATCAATGACCGGCGGCGCGGCACCCGCGGCACCTGCGGCTTCGATGTACCCGGCATGGGGATCACTCGCGACCAGCAGTTCGAGCCAAAACTCGCTGCCCGTCCCGACCGTGCTCGCCACGCCAATCCGGCCCTGCATGAGTTCGACCAAGCGCTTGCTAACAACCAGGCCGATGCCGGTGCCTTCCTCGCCGCCGGCTTCCTGGCCGAGGCGATTGAACGGCTGGAACAACTGCGCCAGGTTGTCAGGAGACAGACCCGCACCGGTGTCCTTGACGCTGATGCGAACCCGGTCGGGAAGGGTCATCACACAGTTCACGCTGACCGAGCCGTCGGGTTGGTTGTATTTGATCGCGTTGGAAAGCAAATTGATGATCACCTGTTTGACGCGGGTGCGGTCGGCCTTGATATAGCAGGGATTGGCGAAGGACGGGAAGGTCATGCTGATGCCGCGCTTCTGCGCCTGCGGTTCGATCATCGACTGACATTCCATCATGACATCGGGCAGCGACACGGCTTCCAGCGACAGCGACAGGCGGCCGGACTCGATGACCGCCAGATCGAGGATTTCGCCGATCAGCTCTAGCAGGTACCACCCGGCGTGCAGGATTTGGTCGATGCTGCCCTGCTGCGAGGGGGTGGGCGGCGGCGTGTCGGAATCCATCAGTTGGGCGAAACCCAGGATCGCATTGAGCGGCGAGCGCAGTTCATGGCTCATGCTGGAGAGAAAGTCCGATTTGGCCAGATTGGCTTTTTCCGCGACGGCCTTGGCTTTCTCCAGCTCGAGGGTGTTTTCCTGCAATACCTTGTACACGCGATTGCGCTCCTCTTCGATTTGCTTGCGCAAGGTGTTGTCGGTGCCGATCAGCAGATAGCCGATGATGGCGTCCCGCGCGTCGCGCAGGGCCGTGACCGATACGACTGCCGGGAAGCGGCTGCCGTCCTTGCGGATGTAGGTCAACTCGTAGATGTCCTCGATGCCGCGCGAGGCCTTGAATACCAAGGCCTCGAAGCCCGGCGTGATCGGGGTGCCAAGTTCGGTGCTTAATGCCTTGGCACGCGCGATCACTTCCTGCGGATCGGAAATGTCGGCCGGCGTGATTTTGTTCATCACTTCGGCCGCCGTGTAGCCCAGCATGCGTTCCGCGCCGACGTTGAAGATCTGAATGACGCCCTTCGCGTCCGTGGCGATGCTCGAAAAATTTGCGCTGTTGAAAATCGCGCTCTGCAAAGCCCCGGTTTTAAGCCCCTCCCACTCCATCGTCAACGCCACCTGCCCGCGGTTGGTCTCGGCGAGTTCCTCCTGCAATGCGCGCACCGTTGCCAGCGCATTAGCCAGTTGCTGCTGTAACGCCTCAGTTCTCATGGCATCACGCTCCTGACCACGATCACCGTGGCGTCGTCCTCCTCCTTGGCCAGCAACCGCAAGAATTCCAGTGCCAAGGCCGGGGCCGGTTGTTCCGCCAAGCTGGGAAAAGCATTCCAGTTCCAGTGCGTGCGCAGTCCGTCGGAATGAAGCACGAACATGTGGTCGGGCGGCCAGGGATGTTTTGTAACCAACGCACCCGGCGCGTTGAGGCCAAGGACGCCCCGGCGGATGGAGAAAGGAAACGATTTGGAGCCGGGGAAAACCCGGGCCTCAATGTTGCCCACGGAAGCAAAGGCCAGTCGGCCTTCCCCCCAGTCAAAGCGCGCCAGGGCCATCACCACACCGCGGGTCGCGCGGCAGGCGCGGCCCGTGCCGCGAAAGATCTGGTCGAGCGGCAAATCGAAATGACCCTCCACATACTGTCGCGCGGCCTGGGCGGCACGGTGAGCGAGTTGGCCGTGGCCCAAGCCGTCAATCACGCCTACCAGCACGCTCTCGCTCCATTGCTTGACGACAAAAGCATCCCCATTGTCCGCGCCGGGGTGGCGCGGTCGCGTCGCCACGCCGAAGGCGAGCGGGCAAGGGCGGATGCTGGCCGCCTGCTGCCGCACCAACTTGCGGCAGACGATGCGCGTGCCCCGACCGTGTTTCGAAGTGATGTCCAATTCGTCCATCAGACGGTTGACGGCACCCAAACCGGTGCCGCGGGTACCGGCAGTGGAGAAACGATCGGCCAGGGCCTGCTCGACATCGGCGATGCCGGGGCCGTCGTCGCGCGATTCAATCTCCAAGCCGACACGCCCACCGTCGGCGAGAGGCGTCAGGGTCAACATTCCACCTTGGGCGTGCTTGATCAGGTTGGTGGCCAGTTCGGTCATGGCGAGGGCGATTTCTTCGCAGGCTGCATTGTCAAATCCGATGCCTTTGGCCAAAATCCTAGCCGCGCGCCGCGCCGCACCGACGTTACTGGGATGCAGGATTTCAATGGTCTGTGGAGGTGGAGATCGCATTCTATTTCTTCAGCCACTTGCGCACGACCACCGTCGTACCCTTGCCCACGGTCGATTCGATCACCAGTTCATCCATGAGGCGTTTGGCGCCGGGCAGGCCCATGCCCAGTCCCTTGCCGGTGCTGAAGCCCATCTCCATCGCCTTTTCGAGATCGGCAATGCCTGGTCCGCTGTCCTCGAAGGTCAGTTCCAGACCCACGCTGGCATCTTGATTCAGAGAGCGCCAGTGCATTACGCCGGACTTGGCGTAATGGTAGATGTTCCGGGTCAGTTCCGAGGCGGCGGTGACGATGCGGGTCACATCGGTGATGCCAAAGCCCAAGGTTGTGGCCGCGTCGCGAACGACTTTGCGCGCCATCACGATGTCGTTCTCGGAGGTGATGCGGAATTCGCCTTGGTGTAATTCGTTCATACGCGGCGTGCTCCGGAGGGCGCGGCGTTGAGCAGGTCCAACGCCCGGTCCACGTCCAGGGCCGTCAGAGCGTTGCCCACCGTCAGACCCAGTTGGGTCGCGGTGACGGCCACACTGGCGCACATGCCCGCCAGCACCGTGCGACCGCCCATGAGCGCGACCATTTGCACGGTTTCCGCGACCGTGCGCGCAAAGAAGGAGTCCAGGGTCTGGACCGTGGAGATGTCCAGCACCAAGCCCCTGGCTTCATAGAGCGCCATGGCCTGCAGCACCCGGTCCTGGAGTGCCGATATAGTCTCGTCGTCCGGGTCGGGTGGCACCGTGACCAGCAGTAAATCGCGGAGTTTGATGACTGAGATGCTTTCGAGGGCCATAAAGTTCCTTTCTCAGCGGCTGTCGTCCTTGCGGACGACCTTCAGATTCAGGATGTCCAATGCCACCTGCAGGCCGGCGGACAGCGACGACCGCGTCATAATGCCCGTCAGGTCGATGCCGAGGTGGACCAGTGTCTGGGCGATGGCCGGCCGCACGCCCGTCAGCACCACCTGCGCCCCCAGCAGGCGGACGGCACTGATGGTCTCGATCAGGTGTTGCGCCGTCTGCGTGTCAACCGTCGGCACGCCCATGATGTCCACCAAGGCCACGGGGGAATTGGTTTCCACGATGCGGTTAAGCAGCCGCTCCATGAACTGCTGGGTGCGCTGGCTGTCGAGCGAGCCGATGAGCGGCGCGACCACCACGCCCTGCCAGACCTGCATGACCGGCGTGGACAGTTCCATGATTTCCTTGGACTGCTGCTGAATCTGCTCCTCGGCCTGTTTGCGCTCGGTCAGGTCGCGCGTCACTTTCGAGAAGCCCCGCAGCGTGCCGTCCTTGTCGCGCAATGCCGAGAGTATGACGTTGGCCCAGAACTGCTTGCCGTCTTTCCGCACGCGCCAGCCTTCGTCCTCAAATCTACCTTCCTTGGCCGCGTCCTTCAGTTCCTGTTCGGGCAGGCCCTGCTGCACGGCCTCAGTCGGATAAAAACAGGAGAAGTGCTTGCCGATAATCTCCTCGGCGCGATAGCCCTTGAAGCGTGCGGCGCCCGCGTTCCAACTGGCGACATGCCCTGTGGGATCGAGCATGATGATGGCATAGTCTTTGAGGCCTTCCACCAGCAGGCGGAAACTTTCTTCACTGCCCAGCACGGTGGCTGGGGTTTTGGACGGTGTGTTCGTTGCTTTTTTCATGGGAGTCCTTGTTCCTGTGTTCGACGGCACGTTTGGGCGCACCTTTTTTGGGGATTGTTGGTTTGGTTGCTTTCAAGAATGGCCCTTCGGCTTTTTCGCACAACGACGGAGTTTTCGGATCCGTGACCTTTGCGACATCGTCGCGTAGCGGGTCCATCGATTGTACATTTTTGTCCTGTTTGGCATTCCGGCTCATCGCGTTCTGTTGGCATGCTGCGCGATGGGCTAATTCTTTGCTATGGGGTGTAACCCTACCCTGCGCGATGCCACACTCAAGCTCGGGCGGCTCACCGGGACGGAGTTCGACCAGGCGGTCATCCCCTGAGCGCATGACACGCCTACCGTGATGCCGGTGCTTGGTGGCCATGGTGAACCGTTCTCACGGGCCGGCATTTGCGTGTTCAAATCATTTTTCCAAAGCCTTATCCACCTTTTCGCCGGCTTTCTCAACAGGGCCTTTCGGATCGACGGCGTCTTTCACTTTTTCGACGGCTTTGTCGACATGCTCACCGGCCTTTTCCGCCGGCCCCTTTTCCCTGCAGGAAACGACTGAGGCGACTAATGGGAATAAACACAACGACAACAGCAATGTGGTTTTCATGGATTGGATGGGTAGGGTTGCTGACCGCGATTGATCCCGTCCCTCACCCAGCCGTTTCAAGTACAAACGATAGGTGGTGGTTTCCACGGAACCGGTGAGAGGATGTATTGCCGATGGTGAGCGCTCCCGTGAACAAGAGCGTGCCGACTGATTTTCAGTGAAGTTCTTCATGTGTCCAAAGCTACCCACGAGACGGTGCTTGTTCTATGGGGTGTTACCCTACATCAGTGAACACTCCGACGGACGGAGCGCGACCGTAGTTCGCCACCCGTCCCGGACTGGTACCACTGGAGATTCACTTCCCCCGGTGCGGCGACAGAATTCCAGCAGGCGGATGGTTCCGATGACGTTGGTGATTTCGTATTCGAGCGGGCGATTCATCGACGGGCGCACATCTGCAATGGTCATGACTGAACAACTCGTCAGGACCGGTATTCGGCATTTCCGTGGCGGCGGTCCGGTTGCGCCAGATTTCCACCAGCACCGTTGTGATCGTGAGGGTGATGGGACCCAGAATGAGCCCGGCCGGGCCGAAAACCATGAGACCGCCGACCAGCGCAATGAAGGCGAGGACCATGTGGAGTTTGAGCCGTTTGCCGATCAGGATCGGACCCAGCAGGTCGCCGATAGTTTGCCACGAAGGCCGGTCATGGTTCATGGGACATCACCCTCACTCGGCAAAGAATTTGTTTGCTCTAAAAAGTGACAAAGTTTATGCGATCAAGAATTCTTTTCCTTAGGAACTTTAAATCCTGCTTCTCGTGCTTCGCTTATACCGATGGCTATTGCCTGTTCGCGGCTTTTGACAATTCCACCTTTGCCACCTTTTCCTGATTTTAATTCTCCATGCTTAAATTCATGCATGACTTCTTCAATTTTGTCCTGAGCTTTTTTGGAATACTTAGCCATAATTATTGGGTAGGTGATCGGGTTGGTTGGTTTCATCGGGGGGATATCAAGGGGACACTGTGATAGGTTGCCGCCGGAGCCCCGCCTGCAAAACCGTCGCTGTCAGATGTCCTGTTTTGGCGGCGTCGGCGGCGCTCCGTGACATGTCCAGTAGACCCCGGATGGAGTGCGCTTGCCATGGGGTGTAACCCTACTTCGTTTACAGCAGTGGTACGTGGCTTCCCTTTCGTCCCAACCTTAGGGTTTCACCCCATTGCCGCGGATTGCCGCAGGGCGTAATATCTGCCACAGAAAGAGGTGCACGCACCTCAATCGACACATCACCAACCAAACCAATGAACACCGACTTTCCACTCAACTTAAAGCCATCCATGAATCTGAATCAACTGCCAGAAGCCGCCAAGGAAATTGCCCGTCAGGCCACTGCCGTAGCCGAGGAAACTGCCCACCGTGCCACGGACACTGCCAAGGACATATATCAATCAGCGGCTCTGAAAGCCGAGGATACACTGGCGGCCTCCAAGGAGTATGTGCGTCAAAATCCAGTGCTCGTTGTCGTAGGAGCCCTCGCCTTCGGTGCGGCCATCGGCTGCATGCTTATGATGTCCCGGCGACAGCCTGCGTTCCGTGAACGGTACATGAATGAGCCTTTGGACTCCGCGCGCGAGGCCATCCTCGCCGCACTCGCGCCCGTCGCGCAACGTCTTCACGAGGGATATGATTTGGCGCTGGATGGCGCGGGAAAAGCAATGGATCGAGTGCATCGCTTTAATCTATCTCATTGGCGCGGTCGTCGTGATCGTCGTCATCCTAAAAGTCCTGGGCTTGTTCTGACACCAGAATTGTCACGGGGTACTTAACCACTAACCATCCAACACCTATGATCGCTATTGTAATGCCATCCATTCTTGCAGCCGCAGGTTACTCGCTGATGTACCTCCTCGGAGGGGGGGGATTGGCGTCGCCATCCTCATCTTCATTGTCGCCAAAATGTTTGGCAAGTGAGATGGACGCCGGCTAAAATGAAAATGATCTACCGGGAGTGGAAAAGGCTTGGCAGGAGAGGAGAAATTGAGACGCGTCAATTCCCCCGGGCTTCGCGCCAACAGTCACCGATTGAATCAAAAAACGGATTTCCATCCTGGCGGGCATGGTCCTGTATGGGATCTGGCTCAGGATCCTAAATCAGTTGACTTGATCGAGGCCTTCCAACAAGTGGGAAAGACCATCGTGTTGGTCTGTCATGCTCCGTGTGCTCTGCTCAAGGCGAAATTCCCCAATGGCGATCCGCTGATAAAGGGGAAGCCATCATCGGGGTTTTGGCAGGGCGGACTGAAAGGGATAGAGAGCATGAGCTTTCCACCGCAATATTTGCGGATACGGACAAGCGGCGGAAGCCCAATTTGCCAGATCTGGCAGATTTTGGTGGATTCTGGCGTCAGATTTGATGCGAAATCCGTGTCCAATCGTGTCACTAGTGGTAAAACCCCCACGAGATTCTCAGCAAAACAGCTTTCTGTCTAACGAGCGATATTGGATGGCCTCCAGAATGTCTGTGGGGCGGATGTCCGGGGCACCAGCAAGATCTGCCAGTGTGCGGGCCACCTTGAGGATCCGGTCATGGGCGCGGGCGGAGAAACTCATTTCCTCCATGGCGTGTTCCAGGTAGCCGGTGCTTTCCGTATCCAGTTGACAATGCTGGCGGACCTGGCGGGATGACATGGCGGAGTTGGTGGTATGCCCGGACTTTCCGAACCGTTCCTGCTGGATCCGTCGGGCCGCAACCACGCGCCCGCGAATGACGGCAGATGACTCGCCCGAGGGAACTCCTGAAGTCAGCTCCCGGAAGTCCACCAGCGGCACCTCAGAGTGGATGTCAACCCTGTCTAACAACGGCCCGGAGATCCGCTGGCGGTAGTTCTCGATCTGGCGGGCGGGGCAGCGGCAACTGCGCTTCGGATCCCCTAGTAGCCGCAGGGGTGCGGATACCATTTTCGGTGACAATAACATGAAACTCTATAATACATTTGTAAAGAATGTGTTACGTGCCAAATTCCGCCCATCCCAGAAGGGCGGAAATACTGACGAAGTCTGCAATCAGCTCAATCCCGGCGGCAAGATAGGCCGAAGTGCAACCATCAAGAACTGGTTGCAACTGCCGCCGCCGGGTAAGATTGGCGCGGACTTAGTGGATGTCAGCAGCCATGCTGCGACCGATAAGGTCGAACTGGAGGAAGTGCCGAGCAAGACTAAATGAGAAGGCAGCGGCGGCGCTTGTGCGCCGTGATACACTCACTGCCGTCAACTTCTTTCCCCGATCTCCGGTCCGGCCACCGACTCTTGCAACGGCATTCATATGAAAAGCAATTTCTTAGCAGCCAGTCAGATCGTCGAGCTTGTACTCTGGCGCATCGTAGTCGCGTAACAACGTGCGATCTTGCCCTGCGGGGTAATCCCAACTGCCACCGCGGGCGACGTGGCCAATGCTGCGGCAGGTGCCGGCAACGGGCCCCGTGGGATCATCCGGAGGTGATTTCGCATAATAATCCGCAGCGTGCCAATCCTGACACCATTCCCAGGCATTGCCGAGCATATCGTACAAACCCCAGGCATTCGGCAGTTTGCGCCCCACCGGGTGAGTTTTATTGCCGGAGTTGTCATCATACCAGGCGTAATCGCCGAGGGCCTTTTCATCATCGCCGAAGAAATACCGCGTGCCGCGTGCCGCGCGACAGGCGTATTCCCATTGGGCCTCGGTCGGCAGCGCATACTTCTCTCCCGGAATGGCAAACTTCTCATTCATCCGTCGTGCGAACCTCTGGCAATCGATCCAACTGACGCTTTCGACGGGGTTGGTTGGATTTTTGAAGTAGCTCGGGTTGTTCCCCATGACTGCTTGCCACTGTTCCTGCGTCACCTCGTACTTGCCCAGATAGAACGGTTTGGTGATGTTCACTTGGTGAACGGACTGCTCATAACCAGGGCCTTTCGCGTCGCCCCTCTTGAATGACCCGGCGGGGATCCATAACCGACCCATTTTCACCCCGCCCCCGAGATCCATCAGGAGTTCCTTTGCGGGGTTTTGTTGGCGGATGGATTGCGCGTCGGCGAGATTAACCTCGGACCCGATCAAGACCAGTAATGTCATAAACGGGGTTCTTGTTGTTCCATAATGAGCACTCATGATTCATCGATGATACTCATGTCATTTGCGCTCTTGCGCATGCGGTGGTGGTGCGACAGCGACGCGGCAGGGCGGATTCCGGCGATGCTTGCGTGTGGCAGCACGTTCTTTACTGCTGCCGGGTAGCGCTTTCCCGCCATCCCCGCGAGCAAAATCCCCGGGAAAAATCGCGGAGCCCTGACTGAGGAAAAACGTCAAAGAAATCCTTGGCGCTGCGGCATGGATGCCGGTATGCTCAAAGGCACCAACGATTATCCCCATGAATCCACAACATCGAATTCCCGCCACCTGGCTGACCCTGGCTATTTTCGCCACCCTAACAGCCGCGGAGCCTGCTCCCGGCGGCAGTCCCGCCGACCATCTGCCACCGCACATCCGTCAGGTGACATGGTTCGGCGAGCGGGCCGATTGGTCTCACGATGGAACGCGAATTCTGTTTCTGTCGAAGACCTTCGGCGACGCCATGGAGTTAGACCTTGCGCGGCAGACCATCCGCAACCGCACCGCGCATTACCCGCACCACGGATACACGCGTGCTCTCTATCTGGCTAACGGCGACATCCTCCTATCCGGACCGGTGCAGTTCGACCCGAAGAAGCCCGGTGAGGCCCGCATGCAGTGCGGGCTATACGTCCTCGACAAAACCGGAACCACACCCGCCGTGCCGCTGGGCACCAAATGCTCCGAAGGCCCGGCCGTATCCCGCAAACGCATGCGTGTGGCCTGGACGCACGTCGCGGCCGAGTATCCTGACGAGATGCCCGCCGGGAGTTCGCGCATGCAGGAAGCGGACATCATTTACGAGGATGGCAAACCCCGCTTGGCAAACCAGCGGCTCATCGTGGACAGCCGCGACCTGCCGTTCAAATGCACGCTGGAAACGCAGAACTACCGTCCGCCCGAAGAGCGGGAACTGACATTCAGCGCATATGGCCATCAAGGAACGGACGTCGCCGGGATCGACCTGGTCACCCACAAGGTCACCAACTACTCTAACGCACCCGGCCAATACGACGAGCCCGAGGGCATTTTCCCGGACGGTGAGCACACGCTGGTCGAATGTGACAAGCAGAACCTCAAGGGTTCCGGGCAGGTGGACTTGTGGAAGCTCAAGCTCGACGGCAGCGGTGCCACCGAGCGGCTCACGAAGTTCAGCGACTATCCCGGTTACAAGGCGTCCAACCCGGTGGTGAGCGACGACGGCCGCTTCATCGCATTCCAAATGGCAAAAGCCAGCGAGGCCGCAGGCGTCGGCCATGGCATCTTTGTTCTCGACCTGACAACAATGCCATGAGACGGATCGTTTTGTTAGGCCGGGCAGGTCATAAGCGGCGGTAACGTTGTGGCGAATGAGAACGGCGCGAAACCCCAGCCCTTTGTTACCGACCATCTGAGGATCTTCGCCAGACTTGGGACTGGTGTGGGGAATACGGAACGACGGGACTCCGGCTTTGGAAAATGGCGCACCGGTGTTGGCAGCGATCAATCCGTCGGGGAGAACTTCAAAGTGGACACTCCCGTCCTCCGGTCCGGCCACTGAGGTCTTCAACGGCTGTCACGTCACAAGACGTTCTTGGCAGTAACCATGAGTTCGGCCACGCGCTGGCGTGCCGGCAGGTAGGAGGGACAGATTCTGCGTTCGCTGCTTGCTGTGATTTTTGCTCAACAGTGACAGAGGGATCGATATTCATTTTTTGGAGGTTAATTCACCAGTCCGGCGAGATCCGGATTCGCTCTTCGGTTTCGCTTGCCCGGCAGTGGCACCGGGAGGGATACCTGTCGGCGGCGGGATTGAAGGCGGTAGAGACCGCGGTGGAGCAGGCCTTCGTGTCTTGGTTGCTAGCTGCCATGCCCGGACGGCTCCACCGAAACCCGGAGCGGCGGCACCATCGGCTTCCGCTGCCTCGTCCGGATTGGATTTTTAAAAACCAATACAAAGGGCTTTGGGCGGAGGCACCCGCCTGACAGGGTTGGTCGCGTCATGCCAAGCCGATCCCCTTCCGCCACGCTTCTGGCGTCCAACCATGAAAAGCATCCCATGAATAAGCATCCAATAGTTCGAGGCTGGCTGGCCGCGGCGGTCGGTCTTGCCCTCGCCGCATCATCCCAGGCTGCGGACGATAAGATCACCAACGCCGGGGTGGATGCGGAAAATCTGCCCGTGGTGGACATCTCGCGGCTTGCCCAACACCACGTGATCGTGGCCACCGGCACGGAGCAGCTTTACCAGGGCCATCCCACGACCTTGTTGATGCCGGATGGGAAAACGATGTTCTGCGTCTGGTCGCTGGGGCACGGCGGACCGGCGGGTCAAATGGCCCGCAGCGATGACGCCGGACTCACCTGGCAACGTCTGGATGACGAGTTGCCGCCGGCTTTCAAAACGCACCGGAATTGTCCGAGCATCTATCGAATGGTCGATCCTCAAAACAAGGAGCGGCTGTGGGTCTTCTCGGCGCAGCCGCTCATGCCCCGCATTGTCAGCGAAGACGCGGGCAAGACGTGGCAGGAGATGAAGCCGTTGGGTTTTGAGTGCGTCATGACGTTCAGCTCGGTCGTGCGCCTCAAGGACGGCAGCTACCTCGGTTTCTATCACCGCCAAACAGGGCCCGCCCTGCAGGTGATGCAGACACAAACCACCGACGGCGGGCTGTCCTGGTCCGAACCCCGCGTGGTCGCCGAGGTCAAGGACAAGGCGCCGTGCGAGCCGTTCGCCTTCCGCTCGCCCGACGGCAAAGAACTATGCTGCCTGATGCGGGAGAACACGCACCAGGGCTGCAGTCTGGTGATGTTCAGCACAGACGAAGGCCAAACCTGGAGCGCACCGAAAGACACGCCCCGGGGTCTAACAGGCGACCGCCACATGGGCGTGTACGCGCCCGACGGACGCCTGGTGATCGCTTTCCGCGACAAGGCCCAAGGCAGTTCGACCATGGACCACTTCGTCGCCTGGGTCGGCACGTATGACGACATCCGCAACTGCCGGCCCGGTCAATACCGGATCAAACTTCTCAATTCCAACGCTGGCGGCGACTGCGGTTATCCGGGCATGGAACTGCTGCCCGACGGCACGATCGTCGCCACCACCTACATCAAGTACCGCCCTGACAAAAACAAACATTCCGTCGTGAGCACGAGGTTCACGCTCAAGGAAACCGATGCAATGCAGCAGGCGCGGGCTGCCGACGAGAGCCTTGGGATCAAGCCCGCGTGTCGGATTGAGGATTGGTGGTTTGCCCGTCACGCTGCCAACATTAGCGAGATTAACAAAGGCGATATCGACCTTTTGATGGTCGGGGATTCGATCACCCAAGGGTTCGAAGAAGTGGGTGCCGCAACTTGGAAGCAATACTTCGGGCCAAGGAAAGCGATCAATCTCGGGTTCGGCGGCGACCGGGTGGAAAATGTCCTGTGGCGCTTGGAAAATCTGCCGGAACTCGCAAGAGCGCCGAAAGGTGCCGTCGTCCTGATCGGCACGAACAATATCTGCTGGGGCAGTGACAAACCCAAACTAGCAGCCGCAAAGGTCCGGGTGGTGGCCAGGAAACTCCAGGAACTCTATCCGGAAATGAAGATTCTGGTTCTCGCCGTCTTTCCGCGCAGGGCCGAGCCTGATAACGGTTTCCGCAAACAAATCAACGAACTCAACTCCTGCCTCCCCGAATTGCTCAAAGACATGAAGAACGTCACACTGCTGGACATCGGCCCGAAGTTTCTCGACGACAAGGGATTCTTGCTGAAAGGGATCATGCCCGACACCACGCATCCGAGCGCACAAGGCTACGAAATATGGGCCCGGGCGATTGAGCCGGAATTGAAAAAAATGTTAGGTGAATAAGGGCTGCCGCGCGGCGATACCGGCAACATGGATAATGAATAACAAAAAGAAAAAACGATGAAAAAACCGATTGTGGCAATGTGTGTGATTCTGGGCTTGGCATGGCATGTGGCGGCCGCGGAAACCCAACCGGAGGTCCCGGCCCAGCCGACAGCCCCGGAAAAACGGGAGAAGGAATTCACGGTCGAAAACAAGTACCTCATCATGCCCATTCAGAACAAGGGCAAGGGCTCGACCATCAAACTCTATATCGACGGCAAGGCGGTGCGCCAATACGGCCTGAATCTGGCACCCACCGCGGCGGAGGCGGACTGGTATGCCTTCTTCACCATCGGGAACTACAAGGGCCGGAAGGCGCGGGTCGAGGCGGTGGCCACCGAAGCGGGCTTCGCCCTGATCGGGCCGTCGGACACCATCCCCGGCGAGGAGAACTTCTATCAGGAGCCGCAGCGTCCGCAGTTCCACTTCACCCAGAAAGTCGGCTGGAACAACGACCCTAACGGCATGGTCTATCACAACGGCAAGTGGCACCTCTTCTTCCAGCACAACCCGGTGGGTCTGCCATGGGGCAACATGACCTGGGGGCATGCGACAAGCAAGGACCTGCTCCACTGGGAGCAGCAGCCCGACAAGGTGTTTCCCAAGACCATGTGCAAAGGCGACGCTTTCTCCGGCAGCGCCACGGTGGACAAAAAGAACACCGCCGGCTGGGGTGCGGACACCCTGGTGGCTTTTCTAACCGACACCGGCTGCGGCGAGTGCGTCGTCTACAGCACCGACAACGGGGAAACATTCACCTATTACGAAAAAAACCCGGTGGTGAAACACCACGGCCGCGATCCCAAGGTGAGCTGGTATGCCTATAGCAAGGAAGACCAGCCGCTCGACGACAAGGCGAAGGCTCTAGGCGGCCACTGGATAATGGTGGTCTATGACGAGAAACAGGGTGTGGGCAGGAACGCCGCCTTCCACACCTCGACCAACCTGAAGGACTGGACCGAACAGAGCCATCTGCCCGGATACTACGAATGCACCGACCTCTTTCAACTGCCTGTTGATGGCGATGCGAACAACACCCGCTGGGTCGTCTTTGCGGCCGATGCCAAATATGCCGTGGGCCGCTTTGACGGCAAGACCTTCACCCCCGAACACGAGGGCAAGCACCAGGTCCACTACGGGCCATACTACGCGTCCCAGACCTACGACAATTCGCCCGACGGACGTAGGATCCAGATCGGTTGGAACAAGGTCGGATCGCCGGGACCTTACAACCAGCACTTCAGCTTCCCCCATTGCCTGACGCTGCACAAGACGGATGACGGCATCCGCATGCTTGCCACCCCCATCAAGGAGATCGAAACTCTGCGCGCCAAGAGCAACACGGCGAAGCCGCAGAAGCTGGATGCTAACAAGCCGCTCGACCTGCCCGTCGGCAGCGACCTGCTGGACATCCGCCTCACCGTGGAGGTCGGAACCGCCGCGACCATCGAGTTGAACGTGCCGGGCGGAACCGTCAAGTATGACGTGATAGCCGGCAAGCTGAACGAAGCCGGGATGAAGCCGGTTGACGGCAAGATCAGTTTGCAGGTCCTGGTCGACCGGGCCCTGATGGAGATCGTCGGCAACGGCGGACGGGTCTATATTTCCGGCGCGGGCCCCGGCAAGAAGGTGGATGTGAAAAACATCTCGGTCACCGCCACCGGCGGCGACGCCACACTCGTGCAGTTAGAAGCCCACGAATTGCAGTCGATCTGGGCCGCCGCGATCAGCAAGACGAAAGCGGCGCCGAAGAAACCTGCGGTGGACGCGGGCAAGATCCCGGTCCCGGCCACCAGCGGTGCCGCCCAGACCGTTCCGTTAGAACCCGGCAAATCCAAGCCGGCCGCCAACACCGCTTCCAGCACGTCTCAAGTGCTGCCGAAGGAACTTGTCGTGGACTTGGATGGCGGGGTGAAGCTGGAGATGGTCTTGATCCCAGCCGGTTCCTTCACGATGAGTGGTGAAGGCGGCGGGGCGATCCACAAGGTGAACCTCACCCAACCGTTCTATCTGGGCAAGCACGAGGTCACGCAGGAACAATGGGAAAAAGTCATGGACGTCAACCCCAGCCAGCTCAAGGGGGGAAAGAACCCTGTGGAAAACGTCTCCTGGGACGAGTGCCAGAAATTCTTCGATAAGCTCAATGCGAAGCCGGGCGCACAAGGCGGGAAGTTCGTCTTGCCGACCGAGGCGCAGTGGGAATATGCGTGTCGCGCCGACAGCACGACGAAGTATGGCTTTGGCGACGACAAGAGCTTGTTAGGCGAGTATGCGTGGTTCGCTGGTAACTCGGAATTCAAGACGCATCCTGTTGGCACGAAGAAGCCGAACACCTGGGGGCTTTACGACATGCACGGGAACGTATGGGAATGGTGTCAGGATTGGCAACGTCCATATACGGCGGAAGAGGTGACAGATCCGAGTGGTCCTGTATCGGGCTTTTCCCGCGTGTTTCGCGGCGGTTGCATGGCCGATCAGGCGGAGGGCCTGGTGTCCATCATTCGCGAATCCGAAGCGCCCGGGACGAAGAACATGGCCATCGGCTTCCGCGTCTCCTGTGTTCCGGCGGACAAGTGAGTGCACGAAAGGATATTATGATGATCGGACCTACGGTAACTTTGGCTATTCTCGGAGCTATGCTGCTGACTGCGGCTGGCCCCGCTGAAACGAACGCGCGGACGACCGAACTCAGCGCGTTGGAACTAACGTGTGAGTATGCGGCCGATCCGCTGGGTGTCGATACCGCCCAGCCGCGCTTTGGCTGGGTTCTGAAGTCGGATAAGCGCGGGCAGGTGCAGTCGGCCTATCAGATTCTGGTGGCGGGCAGCGCGGCGAAGCTCGGGGCCGATGCCGGCGACAAGTGGGATAGCGGCAAGGTGAATTCCGAGCGCTCGGTGAACTTCGACTATCAGGGCAAGGCGCTGGCCAGCGGGGAAAAGTGCTATTGGAAGGTCCGGGTCTGGGACCAGCAGGGCCAGCCATCGACGTGGAGCGAGCCGGGCAGCTTCGAAATGGGGCTGATGGAACCAAGCGACTGGAAGGGCCAATGGATCGGGGTTGCGCCTAGCAGCCCGGCCGTCGCGCCGCAGGATGCTGCAAATGTCGCATTGGCCGCCAAGCCGTCCACATCCTTTGTGTCGGGGCATGAGACGCTTGACGCAATCAATGACGGCTTCGAACCGGCCAATTCCGGTGACAAAGGCTACGGTGCCTACGGCAACTGGGCTCAAAAAGGCACCCAATGGGTTCAATATGAATGGAGCAAGCCGGTCAACTTTGCCAAGATCGATGTTTACTGGTTCAGCGATGGTGCCGGCGTGCTACTGCCCAAAGCATCACGACTCCTCTACTGGGATGGCACGGCATTCGTACCCGTCAAGAATCCTATCGGTCTCGGCGTTGAAGGTAATAAGTATAACACAACAACTTTCGCTGAGGTTACCACCTCAATACTCAAACTGGAATTTGACTCCCTCGAAACGGGTTCCACCGGCATCCTCGAATTCAAGGTTTACGATGCCGGGAAATCACCGAAGTTTCCTCCGGTGGTCAAGGTCAACCGACCTGCCGCATTGGCCGCCGCCGCCATCGCCCCGTCGCCGCTGCTGCGCAAGGAGTTCGCCGTGACCAAGGACGTCCGGCGCGCGCGTGTCTATGTTTCGGGCATCGGGTGGAGCGAGATATACCTGAACGGCCGCAAGGTGAGCGACCGCGTGCTCGATCCGGCCGCGACCGACTACGACAAGCGGGTCTTATATGTTACCCACGACGTGACCGACCGGCTGAAAAAAGGCTCCAATGCGTTGGGCGTGATGTTGGGCAACGGATGGTATTGCGAACCTGGGCGGCTGCGATATGGTGACTCGCCGCGCGTGTTGCTGCAGATGCACATCGAATACGCAGACGGCAGCACGGCCAGTGTAACCAGCGATTCCACATGGAAGACCATCGACGGCCCGATCCGGCGCAACGACTTCTGGAAAGGGGAAGTCTATGACGCGCGCTTGGAGAGATCCGGCTGGACCCTGCCTGGCTATGATGATGCGAAGTGGGCGGCCGCAGGCGTCAAAGGGGCCCCCGGCGGCTTCATGCAGTCGCAGATGATGCCGGCCATCAAGGTCAACCAGACACTACAGCCCGTGAAACTAACCATTCCAAAACCGGACGTGTACGTCTATGATCTGGGGCAGATCTTCGGCGGTTGGACGCGCCTGCGGATGCGCGGCCCGGCCGGCACCGACGTAACAATCAAGTATTCTTCCCATTTGCTAGACAGCGGCCTGATCGACCAGAGCCGCTATCAAGGCGGCGGCGCGACCGATCACTATACCCTCAAAGGTGACGGCGAAGAGATCTACGAGCCGAGATTCACCTATCATCCGGTTCGCTACGTCCAAATCGAGGGCCATCCCGGCAAACTAACAGTCGATGACTTGCAGGGGCGCGTGATCTATACCGACGTCGATCTGTCCGGTCGCTTCGACTCCTCCAGTCCGGTGCTCAATCGGATCCATCAGAATGTCCGCTGGACGCTGACCAACGGCCTGTTCGGCATGCCGCTGGACTGCCTCTACCGCGAACATTGGGCGTGGACCGACCCGGCCACCATCACCGGCTCTCTCTATCCACGACAACACATGCCGCTGTTCTGGACCAAGTGGCTCGAAGACATCGCCCACGCGCAGCAGCCCAACGGCAACGTCCCGCAAATTTGCCCTAACTACGATGCCCGCCCGGGATTCGATCCGGCATGGGGCGGGAACTATCCGCTACTCGTCTGGTATCTCTATCAGTATCTCGACGACGAGCGCATGCTCCGGCGGCACTACGACGGCATGAAACGCTGCGTCGATTACCACACGACTATTGCCGAGAACGGCATCATCTCGCGCGGAATCTACGGCGACCACATGCTGCCGGGCAAGTTCCCCGGCGACGAGCACTTCATCTCGCCGGAGACGCCGCCGCCGCTGATCTGGACCGGTTACTACTATCGCGGCGCGTTGGTCATCTCCCAGGCCGCCAGCCTGTTAGGGAAAACCGAGGACGCGAAACACTATGCCGAGTTGGCCGACCAGATCAAAGAGGCATTCAACCGCAAATGGCTGAATCGGGAAACCCACCAATATGTCACCGGTTCGCAGACGGCGAACCTCCTGCCGCTGGCGCTGCAGATCATCCCGCAGGACCAGCGGGCGGGAGTGCTGGAGAACATCGTCAAGAGTATTGCCACCGAGTATGACGGGCACTTGCACACCGGCAACACGGGCACAACGTGCATGATCGACACGCTTGCCGCAGCGGGCCAAGGGAACCTGATGTATCGCGTCACCACCGCGAAAACCTATCCCGGCTGGGGATATATGGTGGACCAGGGCGCAACGACGATCTGGGAAACCTGGGCGGGGCGCCCGATGTCCCACGGATACCCCGGCGCCGAAAGCATGGTCATGTGGGCCACCATCGACGGGTTCCTCTACAATGACCTGGCCGGCATCCGGGGACCCGAATACTACGGGCCCGGTCACATGGTGCCCGGCTTTCGCCAAATCGAAATCCGTCCCTATGTGGTGGGCGATCTGACCCACGCCCGGGCCTCCGTCCGCACGGTCCAAGGCGTGATCGCATCCGGCTGGAAGAAGGACGGAAACGCGCTGACCCTTGACGTGACTATCCCGACGGGCACCCGTGCCAAGGTGAGTGTTCCCACTATGGGACTTAAGAACGTGGATGTCGCCGAGGGCGGCAAGCCGGTTTGGAAAACCGGCAAGTACGTGGCCGGTGTAGTCGGTATCAGCGGCGCGAGCCAGAGCGCCGACTGCGTTGCCTTCGACACAGGTTCCGGCTCCTACTCGTTTCGATTGACCGGTCAGTAGAAAGACAGGAACGAAACCATCATGAAGCATCTCGGAGCACTTGTTCTGGCAGCCCTGCTGGCGCCACTGACCCTGCTGCATGCGGTGACGGTGGAGGATCTGCGCTGCGAATACCGGGAGAACCCGCTGGGCATGGATGTGGTGAAGCCGCGGCTGAGTTGGAGGATGGAAAATCCTAAATCGGACATTCCCCGCGGTCAGAAACAAACCGCCTATCAGGTGCTGGTCGCGTCGTCCCCGGAGTTGTTAGCCAAGGACCAGGGTGATTTGTGGGACAGCGGGAAGGTGGTGTCGGACCAAAGCATCCAAGTGGAGTATGCCGGGAAACCACTGAAGTCGCGCATGGCGTGCTGTTGGCAAGTGCGGGTGTGGGACATGGATGGAAAGGCGGTATGGAGCAAGCCGGCCACATTTGAGATGGGGTTGCTCGAGACGGATGCCTGGAAAGCCAAGTGGATTGGCATGGCCGGGCCGGAAGGGAAGCGCGGTTCTCCCTGATTGCGCAAGGAGGTTGCAATCACCGGCGAGGTCAAGCACGCGCGGGTCTATGTGTCGGGCCTGGGTTGGAGCGAGTTATATATCAACGGCAAGAAGGTGTCGGATGATGTGCTCTCACCTGGGCTGACTGATTACGCGCAGGAGATCCAGTATTGCACCTATGATGTCACGACCTTGCTCAAGCAGGGTTCGAATGCGCTCGGCATGATGCTGGGCAACGGCTGGTTTTCCGCTACGACATTCTTCGGTAACAAACCATGGGCGGACCGGCCGCAGGCGATTCTGCAGATGACCGTCACCTATCAGGACGGCACCGAAAAACATCTCCTGACCGACGAGACATGGAAGGTGGCTGGCGGAGCTATCGTCGCCAATCAGAAGAATCCCGGAGAGGTGTATGACGCCAGGCTTGAGAAGCCACAATGGAACATGGTGGGCTATGACGACCACCAGTGGAGCCATGCCTCGGTCATGTCTCCAAGCAAGGGCCGCTTGACGTGCCGGGCCATCCCGCCCATGAAGGTGCAAAAAAGCGCTGCGACCCGTTAAAGTGACCCCTGACGGCAAGGATGGCTGGATATTTGAGTTTGAGCGGTACTTTTCGGGTTGGGTGCGGCTGAATGTCAAAGGCAAGCCCGGCACCACCATCACCCTGAATCATGAGGAGGGCGAGAAGGATGTCTATATTCTCAAGGGTGCCCCTGAGGGCGAAGTCTATGAACCACGTTTTGCGCTCCACGGTGTGCGGCATGTCTTGGTGACGGGACTCGAAGGGGAGCCCATGCTCGATACGCTCGCGGGCCGGGAGGTTTACAGTGATGTGGATTTGTATGGAAGCTTTACCTGCTCCAACGAACTCTTGAACAAGATCCACGGAATTGTCCAGTGTTCACTGAGGGTCGGCCTGAAGGGGTTCGTTCTCGATTGCCTGCACCGGGAGCCCATTGCCTATAATGAGCCGGCGAGCTTTTTCGGATCGCCCTCGACACGCAAATGCATGCCGGAGCTTTGGATGGAATTTGCCCATAGCGTCCAGCTCGCAGGTTCCGAGAACGGTGATCTATCAGATGTCGTGCCGCGGATGCCAGGCATGAAACGGCAAAGCGACGTGTCCCAGAATGCAAGTTATCCCATGCTCATCTGGAATCTATACGAATGTTATGGTGATGAACGTCTGCTGGCACAACATTATCCGACGGTCAGGGTGTGGGTTGATTTCATCGGGCAACAGTTGGCGGAGCCCTCTCATATTGTCAAAAAGGGCTGGTTGGGCGAACACATGTTGCCAAAGCGCGGTGCCCCGGGGGTGGATTTCATCAGCAAGGAAACGCCCAAGGATCTCATCTGGACATGCTTCTACTATCAGAATGCCAGGGTCCTCTCGAGCATGAGCCGGGTGTTGGGAAAGAAAGCGGACGAAAAGCGTTATGCGGCGCTGGCTGAAGAGATCAGGCAGGCGATCAACAAGACCTGGCTTGATGAAACGACCGGGCATTATGCCACGAAATCGCAGACCTCGGAAATTCTGCCGCTGGCCATAGGGATCGTGCCACCGGACCACAGGCAGCAACTGATAGATAACATTGCCCAAACGATCACCGGGGCGGATGGCGGAAAATTCCGGGTCGGGCATGCGGGGCTGCCGGGTTACATGGAGTCGCTGGTTGAGAATGGGCTGGGTGAGATCGTGTACAAGACGGTCAACACCACCGAGTTTCCCGGTTGGGGATACATGATTTCCGAGGGTGCGACTACAGTATGGGAAGGTTGGAGCATGGTTAATGGCGGGTATAGCAGGGCAGAGAGCATGACCATGCTGGCCGGCGTCTGCCGGTTCTTCTATGACAGTATCGCCGGTATCCAGGAACCGAATTTCTACGGCACGCGGGAGTTCGAGCCCGGTTACGGTGTGATCCGCATCAACCCCATGTGCTCGGTGACCTGACGCACGCCAGCGCCTCGATCAAAACAATCCGCGGCGTTGTTTCATCGGACTGGAAGAAGACGGGCGATTCACTGGTCATGAACGTCACCATCCCCGCCAACGCATGCGGCCGGGTGAGCGTGCCCTCGTTAGGCCTGAATAACGCCACCATTACCGAAGGCGGCAAGACGGTTTGGAAAGACGGCACCTATGTCAAGGGAGTGGTCGGAATCACGGCCGGCAAGCAGGAAGCCGGCTATTATACCTTTGATGTTGGCTCGGGAGAGTACGGGTTCATGGTTGAGTAAATGAAGAGAGATCAAGGCGAAAAGAACAACATGAACTGTAATAATTCTGTGAGGGCAAGGGTTCTGGCCGGGATGCTGGCCGGTGCTGCGACTTGGGCGTTAGGGGACATGGCAACGGGGGGAGTGCTCCTTCGCCGTTCTTCCGCGATGTGACCACCGGTTACCTGCTGCAATGTTCTTTCATATCGCCGCGTTCCCTATTGTTGGAATGAGTTTGGCGAGGGCCAATTTCTAATGCCGTCGGCGCTGGCGGGCTTCGGCTACGTGGATGCGTTGCGTGACGTCTTTACCGCCGGAGGCCCGCACACGGATGCGGCCCCAACCGAACAGCAGAAGCGCCGGTTCACCGCGCTGTACCCGAAGGAGTGAGGTATTGAGGCCGGATAACTCGACTTTGACAGGCATGGAGGCTGGGGCCTAGCATCGCGGAACCGAACAATCGGTAAGTGACAGTTCGGAAAACAGCCATCGCTTATGAAAAACGATGAAAGGTATACTATGAAGATGCAAAGTTTGCCTGGCTTGCGGGCGCTGGCTCGTCTATGGGCACACGCTCATTGGGGAAGGACCGAACGCCCAATGCTTGGGGCTGTATGACATGCATGGCAATGTATACCATTGAGCAGCGTCAACGCACCGATAGCTTGTCCACCTTGTTGTTGCGGTTGATCACGTTGCCGGACCCGGAAACCCGGATGCCGTCTATCAGATTCAATGCGGGCCCGCGCAGTGTATTGTTTTCGATGAGAACGTCGGTGGAGTTGACGACTTTGACCGCGATCGGCGCTCCGGTCAGGGCCGTGGCGGCGTGTGTCTCATCGAGTTCGAAGGTGTTGCCGGTGATCCGGACATGGAGGCCGTTGTTGACGGCCACGGCCGGATTCTGCCACCAATTGACAAACCGATTGTCCTCGATGAAGAGATTGCGGATCTCGCGGAGGCCGGTTTCCTCGATATCCCACTGCCCCACGGGCCAGTTGACCGAAGCCTGGACGACGCCGAAAATGTTGCGATCGGGGTTCAATTTGTGCTGGGCGGTGGTGGCGGTTCTGACCGGCCAGCCGCTGGCCAATTGAAACGTATTGCCGCGGATGAGCAGGTTGGACGGAATGTTATTGTACTCCTGATAGGTGTTGAGGGCACAGATCGACTGGTCGCTGTGCCGTTCGAAGAGGTTGTTTTCGACCAGTCCGTCATGGCTTTTGAGCAGGAAACCGAAGCGGACGGCGCTCTTGAAAACGTTGTATCTGACGACAAATCCTGCAAGACAAGCATCGTCATTGAAGAAGGTCGAGGCCCTTTCATAGTCGGTCCCGGCCCTCAGCCCGGGGATTTTCCGGTCGACATGCACTCTCACTCCATACGTTAGATCATTGACTTCGAGGACAACGGGTCTGGATGCGATCGCCCGTTCAACAGGATCCATGACGGTTAGAGTATCTCCGGGTTGGACCATCCATTTGTTGTCCTTATCCTGGCGGCGGTAGGCTTCGATATCGGCTTGGGGCCGATCAAACCGGACCTCGGCATGAACCAGGTCAAAGGTGTATGGATCGACGACATTGATACAATATGCCGGATAGCCTTTGATGATCAGGTTGTCATCGGCGAGAGCTTCGAAATAACAGCCCTCGACCCAGGGGCCCTCCCGTCCACCGAAATTGAAACATCCGTCGGCTCCGGAAGTCAGCCACCGTCCTTTCCTGGGGGCTGCCTTGACTCGAATGAAATTGGGCCGGATGCAATAGTCGGTCGCGAGAACAGCGTTGGGAGATGCGTAAACCCTCAGATCCGCGAAGGTGATGTCTTGGGAGCGTGAAGCGGACAGAAGTGCCCCGTCCACCCTGGAAATCTGCACATAGGGATCACCCACCTCGACGGTCTTCAGTGGGCTCTTGTTTTGAACCTTGAGACGGTAACTGTCTGCCTCCAGCCGCAACCATTCCGTTAGATAGATCCTGAACTCCGTCCCCTCTTTAAAGGCCACCGGATCGTTCTTATCCTTGATAAAGCCCCATTTGTAAGCGGCTTGACGAAAATGGGGCTGATCGAGATCAGGGTAAGCCGGGTCGAGCCTGACGGTCAGAGTCCCGGCTTCCTGGTCCACCGCCGTCACCCAGCCCTGGGTGTGCGGAAGGACTTCGAAATCGATGGAAAAATTCCTGACGATCACTCTCTCGGACCGCCGGATGGCCATGAACTGCTTGGTCGGATCCAGGATCAGAAATTCACACCCCTTGCCGTCGAGAATGAGATTTGCGGCCTTGTCGATGTTCAGAGCCGTTCGACCCTCTGATACATCGAGTCGGTAAATTCCCGGATCGAACTCGATCACGGTCGGAACACCGCCGGCAAGCGCATCGTCGATGGCCTGCTGGATCGCGCGGGTATCCGTATTGTTATCCCCGGCGATGGCTCCGTACGTCTTCACATGAATACTCTTGCGGATCGGAAAGTCGAGGAGAGGCGCCTCCCGCAAGCGGATTCCTCTCTGCACGGCTTGGCTGTACCCGTCCCCGGCGCTGAGACCGGTTGGCACTAACAGGCACCCGCTTATGCATAGCCTGGATATCATCGGAAATTTCATCATCTCACCAATAATCCCTGATCCCTAACCCCTGATGACGGCTTACTTCTCCGCAGTGACCCACTTCGGCACTTCGCCGTCGCCGGTCTTCTCGCCTTGCAGCAGCCAGCTCAGGTTGAAGCGCGCCACTTGGCCGCCGCCGCCTTCGAAGAGCAGGTAGATCCAGCCTTCGCCCTTGGTGCCGGGGCGGCCGGCGTCGAGAGAAGAGTAGGCAAAACCGCCCGGGGTGACCAGACGCTTGAGCGGCCAGGTTTTGGCGCCGTCGAAGCTGGCCCATACGGTGCCTTTGTCGCGTCCGGTCGCGCTCTCGCAGTTGCTATAGATCAGGATGTCTTTACCCTTGATCGGCAGGCGGACCAATCCGCCCATCAAGCCGTAGCCGTTGTTCTGCGGTCCGTCAGGGAGCACCTGGCAGTTTGCCAGATCCTTCCAGGTTGCCCCGCCGTCGTCGCTCCACGCCGTCCAGCGCCTGAGATTATCGACACCCTCCGGTGCCCAGTGCCGGCGCGAGTTATAATAGATCCTTCCGTCGGCAAGCTCGGCCAGTGTTGCCTCGCCGGTACCCATGGCAGGAAACGGCTCGCTGGTCAGCCAGGTCTTGCCGTCATTGTCGCTGTAGATGGCGTTGGTGTAATGGGTGGGCCACTCACTGCCTGCATTCGCCTTTCCATAGTAGCGGGTCGGTCGGATCAGGCGGCCCTTGTGCGTGCCGTGCCGCAGCGTGATACCGTGCTCGTTCATGTGCATTTCCGGCTTGTTGCCCTTGCTGTCAGGTTTGATCACCGCCTCCACGGCCGTCCAGCTCTTGCCGTTGTCCTGGCTGCGGTAAACGGTTTCCGTGGTGGGGGGATGCACCTTGCCCACAAAAGCGAAGATGTCTCCGTTGGCCTCGTTGACCGTGACGCCGCCGCCCATGTGTCCCGTGGCAACCGGAATTTCAGGACCCCAGGTCACGCCGCCGTCCTCGCTGCGGCGCACCTGCACGCTCCCCCAAGCCGCCAGCACCGTGCCGTCGACGGTCGTGACGATGGTGGGGAAACGGTCGCCCTTGAAGACCTGCTGGATATCCAGTTTCGGCTCTCCCAGGAACGGTTTGAGACTGCCCTCGAACTTGCTATCGGCCGCAAACGCGGCACCGCATGCCCCCAACAGGGCGAGGGTTGTGAGTGTGATTGCTTGGTTCTTCATGATGGGGTTGTTCTACTTGCTGAAATTATGTCAGGCAGGTGCCTCCGACAAAAGCCCTTTGTATTGGTTTTAAAAAATCCAATGCCAATCGCTTGATGCGGCATGGGTGCTCTGGCAGCGTGGCCGCGACGTTCGACTCGGCCAACCGCCAATTCAACTCCTGATTCATCGATGAAAACGCAACTCCACAGTCTGGTGGCCGCCACCCACACCCCCTTTCATCCCGACGGTTCGCTGGCACCTGAAGTGGTGGTGTTGCAAGCCGCTCACCTGGCAAAACACGGTGTTGGTATCGCCTTCATCACCGGTCCCACCGGCGAGGCCCATTCGCTGACCCGCGCCGAGCGCTTGGAAATGTTCAAAGCATGGGCCAAGGCGGGGCCGGTTCACCGGTTGCGCGTGGTGGCTCACGTCGGGAGCAACTGCCTTGCTTTCTCATGCACGCCAATCCCAAGAGCAATTTCCTTGGCAATCACTCAAATCTGAAAGGCATGAAGTCATTGAAACGTAAGATTCACAGCCCTGAACCTCTCTCCCAACACCTGTGACACTGAATCCCCAGTCCCTAATCCCTAACATGGAAATTGAGTCACAGACCCATCGCCGTCAATTTCCTGGTGGCGTGATTACCGCTGCAGTGGCACCGCAGTTCATTCCCAACCGCGTGCTCTGTGGCGGGACCGCGCCAAGGCGCTCCCGCCGGTCGCTGCGGATCGCGCTCGCCGCTGCGTGCTTTGCCGTTTGGAGTGTCATGTTCCCGGCTGCCCGGGCTGAAGCCGGATCGTTGGTGATTCCCGCCTGGTCGTTCGCTCGCGGCAATGCCCGGGTCCATGCGAGTCCGCACCCCTATGCCGATGCCGGACCGGTGGTGGGCAGCGGCCCCGAGCAACCCTGGGGGTGGGCGGTCGAATACGACATCGACTTTCCGGTTACCGGCAATTACACCCTTCAGGTTTGTTACGCGGCGGCCGAGGCGCGTCCCATGGAGATCTTTTTCAACGGCAAGATGCTGGTCGATAAGTGCTGCATTGGCGTCACCTTCGGTCCGGCGTCCCTTGACAAGCCGGCCGAAGTCACATGGAACAGCAGCGGCGCAAATTGGGAAGGACTATATAACCAGGGAAGTTTGCAGGTTCCCCACCAACTAGCGATCACCAAGGGGATGCATACGCTGAAGCTTGCCCGTGGCGGGCCGCTGCCTCACCTGGTGGCGCTGCGTCTGAACACGCCGGCGGCTTTTCCGGAGGATTGGAAGCCACCCCAGTACCAAGTGCGGGATCTCGACAGCATCCCGGCCGCATCCCGTACGGCCTTCTTGGCTCCGGGTGGTGTTAGCGACGCGGCCCTGCCTCCGTACATCAAGGATATAACCGCAACCCCGGTCGCCGGATCCTTGGTGATTCCCGCCTGGACATTCGATCGCGGCAATGCCCGGATCTTCGCCAGCCCCGAACAATATGCCGATGACGGACCGGTGGTGGGCAGCAACCCGCTGACCCCCGGTGGAGGCGTGGTAGAATACGACATCGACTTCCCCGTTAGCGCCGAATACACGCTACAGATTTCCTACGCGGCGGCCGAGGCGCGGCCGGTGGAAGTGTTGTTAGACGGCAGGAACCTGGGCAAGAGCTGTTATGGCGTGACCTTCGGTTCGTCGCGCACCGAGTTGCCTGTTAGATTCTCGTGGAGCAGCAGAAGCGCGCAGTGGGAAGAAAGGCCTCTCAAGCTGTCGGTCGCCGAGGGTAGGCACACGCTGAAGCTTGCCCGCAGCGGTCCGCTGCCTCACCTGGTGGCCCTGCGCCTGGACTCGCCGACGGCTTTTCCGAAGGATTGGAAGCAGCCAAGCCGCAAGGTGCGCAACCTCGACGGCGTCCCGGCACCGCAGCGCGCCGCGTTTCTAACGCCGGGTGCCGTGAACGTGGCGGCCATGCGGCTGGCCATCCAAGACACGATGACAGAATTCGGCCCGGGCTATCCGGATGGGGAGCAGCACCTGAAACAATTGACCGAACTGGAAGCCCAACAGAACGCGGCAGAGGGCGGCGCGGCCGGGGACCAGCAGAAGATCGAGGAAGCATTGGCGGTGCTGCGTCGCCGGGCCATGCTGACCCATCCGGCGTTGAAGTTCGACAAACTCCTCTTTCTCAAGCGGTCGGCCGATCTCTACGGCCACACCTATCACGATCAGGACTCCAACACCATGGGCGGCAATCTCTGCATCCTCTCGCCGGTGACCCCGGACGGCAAAGTCACCACGCTCGTGCCGGAACTCGACGGCGGGCTGTTCGGCCAGTTCGACCTGTCATTCGATGCCATGAAAGTGGTCTTTGCCTACAAGAAGAAGGACGGGCCGTTCCGCATTCACGAGATCGACCTGGATCCCTCGACCGGGTTGATGGTGCCGGGGAGTCTGCGGCAGCTCACCTTCGGCACCGACGAGGAGGCCAAGGCATTCCGGTGCAACATCGTCAACAACGGGATCACACGCTTTCACGATATCGACCCGTGTTATCTGCCTAACGGCAAGATCATGTTCGCTTCCACCCGTGCCACGCGGATCGTGTTCTGTGCTCCGGGAGCTACGGTCACGACGCTGCACCTCATGGACGCCGACGGCAGGAATCTTCACCGCATTTCAGAGAGCCCGGTCAACGAAACCGCCCCTTCCGTGATGGATGACGGCCGGGTGCTCTACACGCGATGGGAGTATGTGGACAAGGGACTGGGCAACGGGGAGGGCCTTTGGTCGGTGCGTCCCGACGGCAGCGGCGTGGACCATGTGTATAAGAACAACACGGTCTGGCCGGCCGCGATGAGCAGCGCCCGCAGTATTCCGGGTAGCCAGAAGATCGTGACGATCGCGGGTGGGCACCATACTGCGGCCGTCGGCTCGGTGGTGGTGGTGGACTCGACCCGTAGCCGCAGCGCTACCGAGGCAATGACCAGCCTCACGCCCGAGACCGGCTATCCGCCGTCCATGAGTTTTCCCACCACCAAGTTCGGCACTTACATGGACCCTTACCCAATGTCCGAAAAATTCTTTCTCGTCTCTCACAACCCCGGTGCCAAGCACGGGAATGAGATCGTTTATGGGATCTACGCCCTGGACGCGTGGGGCAACCGGGCGGAGATCTATCGGGATCCCGACATCTCATGTTTTCAGCCGATCCCGCTGCGGCCGCGCTGCAGGCCCACGGAGATTGCCCCGGTAGTCCTGGCGGAAGACGCGAAGGAAAATGGGCAGGCCTCGCTGTTCATCCAGGACATCTATCAGGGAATGACGGGCATCGAGCGCGGCAGGGTCAAGTACGTGCGGGTGATGGGAGCCCTGCCGTGGCTCTGGAATGAGGACGGCATTTCGTGGTCGCTCGGCACGGACCCTCATCGCAAGATGACCTATGGCGTGGTGAAGGTCCACGCAGACGGATCGGTCTATTTCAGCGTCCCGGCTAACGAAAACCTCTTCTTCCAGGCGCTGGATGAGGATTTCATGGCATTGCAGCAGATGCCGACGTTCATCAACCTGATGCCGGGCGAGCAACGGTCCTGCATCGGCTGCCACGAGCCGCGCGGGAATGCGCCGGGCACAACCAGCGTCCGGGCGCTGGCCTTGGACCAGCCCGCCCAGACGCTGGCGCCACAGCCCGGCGATACCGGTCCGCGCACGGTTGACTTCGCCGCGGACGTTCAACCGGCCCTGGACAAGCATTGCATCGGCTGTCACGGTGGGGAGGAACCCAAGGGCCACCTGGACCTTGCCGGTGTGCCGACCGAAAAATACAGCCGCTCCTACGATAACTTCATCGGCAAGGGTTTGATCAGTTATAGGGACTGTGCTTACGGCGCGGCCCATTTCCAGGCCGTGCCGCCGCTGACCCACGGTTCGCATCGGAGCAAGCTGACCGCGCAGATGCTTCAGGATCCCTGCAAAGCGGATCTCACCCGCGAAGAGTTCATCAAGATCGTTACCTGGATCGACGCCAACGTCCCGTACTACGGCACCTACCGGGGCATGCGATCCCTCGCAGACAAAGACGACCCGAACTTCCGCGCCCTGCCCTTGGTCGGGAAATGAACCACCGCCCACAGCAACGGCTCAGGCAGCCTCAGTAAGTCAGTCATCACAAGGAAACCTGGTTTGGAGATGAGGCATTTGCGAACAAACATCTTGTTGCTGGCAAGCGGTCTCTGCGGTTGCTGCTGGACGTATGGCTGTTTGGCGGCGGAATCCACTCCTGAGGAGCCGCCATACAGCGCCGAAGCACTGTGGAAAACGCTCGACCCGTTTTACAAGCAACACGTCGTGGGCGATGGCGGCCTGGTGATCGCCGGTTCGGAAAAGGTCTCCATGTATGCTCTGCGCGAAGTGGCGGATCTGGCCAGGAAGGTGCTCGCCAAGCGGCCCGACGTGATGAAAAACCTTTGCGAAAAGAGGCGGATGTTCGTGGCCGTAATGGCCTACAGCGAAATGCAGCCCGATCTGCCCGACTGCCGGGGAATGTCACTTTGGTGGGCGTATCGCGCACGGGGACTGGGCAGCAGGCCGGTCAGTTGCGGCGAAGAAAACGTGCTTGGCTTCCAAGGCGACCCCTGGCAGGGCGAAAATATCTTCATTCACGAGTTCGCCCACGGAATTCAAGGCATCATCGCCGATATCGACAAGCCGTTTATCGCGTGCTTGGCGGCGTGGTACGATGAAGCCAAGCGAAGCGGCCGCTTCCGCGGTTACGCGATCGAAGGCGGCATCGCGGAGTTCTGGGCCGAGGGCGTCCAGGCGTGGTTCAACTGCAACGGGACCATCAGACCGAAGTCCGGCGGAGGTCAAAGTTCGTTCGAGGTTCTCGGGCCCCAAGGCGAGCACGTCTGCCACATTGCCACGCGCGAGCAGTTGCAAGCGCACTTGCCGGAGTACGCCAAACTGCTAGACGAAACGTTCCGGCAAAACGAGTGGGTTTACCTGCCCGTGGCGAAGCGCTTGGACGATCCGCACCTGCGCGGCTTCGATCCCGCCATGGCGCCCACGTTTCGGTGGCCGTCCGAGGTTGTCGATGCCTACAACCAGGAAGAAGCCGAAAAGGCCAAAACAAAAGAACAGCACAAGTAATACACCCGCAAAGAGAGAAACCAATGCGCATTCGAAATACAACGATGTTTTTTCTGGCGGCGGCCCTTGCCGTGACCGCCTTATCCCGAGTTAAGGCCCAAACGCCACCGTGGGCCAAGGTCTCGCCCGAACAGGAGGCGGCGGCGAGAAAACTCGGCGTGCCGCTTGCTTTCGAAAACTCGCTGGGGATGCGGTTTGTACTGATTCCCCCCGGAAAGTTCATGATGGGATCCCGGGATCCGGCGGCGGAAGTCGCCGGCCGTTGCGCCATGCCCAACGCGAATGCCGGTTGGTTTGCAGACGAGCATCCGCGCCACGAGGTGACGCTCAGCAGCGCGTTCTACATCGCCATTCACGAAGTCACGCAAGGGTCTTACGAGACGATTGTTAGTCCTAAGAGTGACAAACCAACTGACAAGAAAATATCGAACGATTACCCCGTCGGGTTCAAGGGCGCGAACCACCCGGTCGTGAAGGTTGCGTGGAACGACGCGGAGAAGTTCTGCAAGGCCCTGAACGCCCAAGCCGACGAACAAGGCCGCGAGTATGCCTTGCCCACGGAAGCGCAGTGGGAATATGCCTGCCGGGCGGGCATGGCAACGCCGTTTTCTTTCGGGGAGACGCTATCGACCGACCAGGCGAACTACCACGGGGGCTACACCTACGGCGACGGCCAGAAAGGCGTCTATCGCAAAATGCCCTTGCCGGTCGGCAGCCTGCCTCCCAACGCATGGGGATTGTATGACATGCATGGAAACGTCAGCGAGTGGTGTGCGGACCTCTATGGCAAATACGGCAGCGCTGCCGCAAGCGATCCGCAAGGACCGTCCGAAGGTGGCTCTCACGTCTTGCGCGGCGGTTCCTGGCGCAGTTATCCCGGGGCCTGTCGCTGCGCATGCCGCCTCAGTGAAGGGGATGTTTCCTTCAACATCGGGTTTCGTGTGCGCTGTGCCGTTCCAACGAAAGCCCTCTTGCTCAAGGTGCCCGAAGTGAGCGAGGCGGCGAAGGTCAAGGTGAAAGCACACTTCGAGCCGTTGTTCAAGGAGTTCGGCCGGAACAGCACCACAAAAGTGGAGATTGTCTCCGGTCCCGAGAAAGTCAAAATGAACAATGGCGGCGTTCCGGGCAAACAGTGGATCGCGACGTTCGGAAAGCATCGGTTCAAGTTGACCATTCAGGATGCGACGGGCGTCAAACTCGAGCAACTGGTGGAACGTCTCCAGAAGCTCCCCGGCCCGTATATGAAGGCCTGCGCGGTCGTGTCCGACGACGGGGAAGACGGCATCGCGATCTATGCCAATCTGGGCGGTGCAGCCGCTCACGGCGGCCAGAGCTATATCAACATTGTTCCCAATGCCGACGCCCTCGTGATCGCCCACGAGTCAGGCCATACACTGGAGCAGTTCGCCCGGGCCTCGGAGCCGAAGATGCTGGACATGTGGGAGGGGGCCATCAAGGAGGACAAGATATCAATCTCCGACTATGGCGATCACGTGCGCCATGAAGATCTGGCGGAATTCGCCATGGTGTATGCCGTCTGCCTGGGTGCCGGCCCTAAACATCTCACCGCCCTCAAAAACCTTTCGCCCGCGCGCTTCGCGCTCTGGGAGAGGATCTTGCAGTGGCCGGATCGCAAGTAGGTGCTTATAATCGAACAGCAAACAAAACAGAAAGAGAAATCACGATGAGAACGAAATTAATGCTGACTGGTATTTTAGTGGCGGTGTGGGGAAGTTGCCTGCCTGCAGGCGCGGTCGAGCCGGCGGTTGCCATCAAGGCGCAGCCGTTTCCCTTGAAACAGGTGCGTCTGCTGGACAGCCCGTTCAAGAAGGCGATGGAGACTAACAAGACATACTTGCTCAAGTTGGATGCGGACCGGATGCTGTGGCCGTTTCATCAGTACGCCGGCCTGCCGACCAAGGGGCAAAGATATGGAGGTTGGGCACAAAAAGACTGTGTCGGCCACGAAGCCGGACACTATCTGAGTGCCTGCGCGCTGATGTATGCCAGCACCGGCGATGAAGAGATCAAACAACGCGTGGATTACATGGTGGGCGAGCTGGCCGCAGTGCAGGCCAAGCACGGCGACGGCTACGCCGGACCGGTGCGGCCGGAAGTCTGGCAGAAGACCTTTGCCGGTACCTTTGACGTCAATGACTGGGGACTGGGGGGAGGCTACGTGCCTTGGTATTGCATGCACAAGGTTTACGCCGGCTTGATCGACGCCTATGTCAACGCAGGCAACAAGCAGGCGCTCGAAGTGGTCTGCAAGTTTGCGGATTGGGCGAAGAAGGGCACCGACAAACTGACCGACGAGCAGTTTCAGAAGATGCTGCTGTGCGAATTCGGAGGCATGAACGCATCCCTGGCGGAACTGTACGCCCTCACCGGCAACATGGACTATCTGGCTCTCGCCCGCCGCTTTGACCACAAAATCATCATCGATCCATTGGCGGAGAAAAAGGACGAACTGACCGGCAAGCACGTCAACACCCTGCTTCCCAAGATCATCGGCGCCGCCCGGTTGTATGAAATGACCGGCCAGCAGCGCGACGCGACGATCACCAGCTTCTTGTGGGATAGCGTCATCGACGTCCGGACATTTGCGCCGGGAGGCATGGATTTGCGCGAGCGTTTCTGCGCGCCCGGGGAAGAGGCGAAAAACCTGAGTTGGAACAATTGCGAGACGTGCGCCGTGTATAACATGTTGAAACTCACGCGCCATCTGTTCGGGTGGCAGCCTGATGCCAAACACATGGACTACTACGAGCGTGCTTTGTATAACACGATTCTCGGCTCTCAGGATCCCGACAGCGGCGGATTCACCTACTTCAATTCCCTGAAGCCGGGGCACTTCAAGATCTATAGCGTGCCGTTTGATTCGATGTGGTGCTGCGTGGGCTCGGGCATGGAGAACCACTCGAAGTACGCCGACACGATCTACAGCCACGACGCCGACACGTTGTGGGTGAATCTCTTCATTCCCTCGGAACTCAAGTGGCAGGCGAAGGACGTGGCCATCCGGCAGGAAACCGGGTTTCCGCTAAACAACATCACAACAATCAAGGTCGCCACCAAGCAAGCGCAGAAGTTCACCGTCAAGATCCGCGTTCCGTATTGGGTGACGCAAGACGCGCAAGTCGCCGTCAACGGCGAAATACAGGCGGTCGATGCAAAACCGCAGAGCTATCTAACACTCTCGCGCACGTGGAAGGACGGCGACACGATCCAGGTGCAGTTGCCGATGGGGCTGCGTCTGCAGCCGGCCCGGGACGACAAGACCAGTGTTGCCGTCATGTATGGTCCGCTGGTGTTGGCGGGTGAACTGGGCCGCGAGGGGATGCCCGTCAGCGATTGCAATGGCAACAACGTCGCCGAAGCTAGCAACAAGGCGCCGGCCGTGCCGGCACTTGTCGGCGCATCCCAGGATCCTTCCGCCTGGCTCAAGCGGGACCCGGGTGAAGTCTTGCGGTTCAGCACGGTGGGCGTTGGCAAGCCGAAGGAGGTTTCTCTCATCCCGCTCGCGAACCTTCACCACCAGCGCTTCACCGTGTACTGGAAAACCATGACAGCCGCCGAATGGGATGCCCAGCCGCATTGATCCGCCAACGATGCACCGGATCTTCTCCCCAAAGCGCGGAACGCGCGGGCGAATGCTCATTGAGGGCAGCCCCTCTCTCCCCGATCCCCGTCCAACGCCACCCTGAAGAAACAAATTTCTATCAGATTGAAAACATGACAACAATTCATCGCTCCGCGTTATTGTCCATCCTGCCCACCGCGGCGCTTGTCCTGAGCGCTTGTGTCTTGCCCACTCCGCAAGCAATTTCCTGACAATCCATATGAAGAGACCCCTTGCACTTCTCTTGTGTGTTGCGGTAGGCGGTTCAACCGCTGCGGCGCAAGAGTATGACTACTTCCGCAATGCCTGCTTTCCCGGGAAATTGCGCGATGACGTCGGTCTCGACAAGGTGGAACAAGCGCCCGCCGCCACCGGCCAACCCGGACGGCGGGTGGTGATGTGGTGGCCAAAGCGGGGTGTCGACATGGTGGATGTGCCTGACGGTGTGCCGCTTCGCACATGGACGATGCGCACGGTCGAGGAAGAACCGTTGGTCGCGATGGGTTATCTATCCAAGTGGTGGGATGCCACGCTCGAGGGGAAGAGGCAATTCAAGGCCCACTTGTTGGGTTTCCGTGGTATCGGCAGCGGGTTGGGCAACCCGTTCCAGGCCGCGGCGCTGCAACGCGCTTTTGGCACCCACGGCAAAGGCTGGTGCCCGGCGGTGGTCTTGCGGCTGGAGGATGGCCGCAAACGATGTTTTACCGCCGGCAGTTTATCCAATAACGATCAGGAGTATATCCTCAAGTTATATGTTCAGGAGATGCAGCGTGTTCACGAAACACTCGACAACCAGCCGCGTCCGACTCCCGCCGGAATGATCACCGGCTGGCCGCAAGGCGAGATCTATCAACCCGGCACGTTCCGGGTCGAGACACAACACTTTGTCGTGTGCGCCGGGTCGCAAAGTCCCGTCGGTGCCCATAGTCCGTGGGTCGATGCGTCACGCAAAGAGGAAACCACCCACTACCGCAACGCGACGCTGGGAGTTTTCGAAGACTTCTGGGGCTATAACGAATACGCCGGCCACCTCATGCCGCACTGGAATGGCAGTGCCGACGGCTTTGTCCGCTACTTCGTCACGGTGCCCGGCACGATGCGGGATGGTTTTGGTGAAATCCCCGGTTTTGCCGGTGGCGGAGGCGGCGGTTGTGAAATCCGTGACGCGGCGTGGCATGCCCTGTTCCACGAATGGGGACATGGTGTCCGTACGGGTGGCTGGCGCATCGGCAGCGGTGAGACGTTGTGTGACTCCTTGCAACCGCTCGGCGACCCTGCCGTCACGGAAAAGGCGGTCCATCAGGTGGACCGCCCGTACAAAAACCTTTTCCACGGCTCATACCCCGGCTGTCTGGCATACATGCTGATGGCCGACGACCCGAATTGGGGATACGCCTTCAGCAGCACGGTCGGCAGTCAGGCCGCCGGCTGCGAAAACACGCCGATGCACACGATCGCACGCATCGGTCGCGATCGCGGGCTGTGGCAAGCGGGCGATGCCATCCGGGGCATGGGCGATCTGATGGCGCAGTGTGCATCCCGCTTTGCCGATTTCGACTGCGAACTGCAAGCCGGCATGCGTCAGATGTTTGCCGCACCGCTGGATCAGTTCCTCTATCCACTCGATCATGAACAGGGGCTGTATCGGTGCAACATGGCCGAGGCACCCGAACCGTTCGGCACGAACCACATCCTGCTCAAACCCGCAAAGGGTGCGAAAAATATCACGGTCGACTTCCGCGGCCACTTTGATGCCGCAACATATAGTGACTGGCGCGTCTGCATCGTCGGCGTCGACGACCAGGGCCGCTGCCGCTACAGCCCGCTGTGGAACAAGGGTGAAATGTCCATGGATATCAATGAAGGCGACCTGCGTTACTGGCTCGTCGTGACCGCCACGCCGACGGCATTGCTGCCAGCCAAGCCTGACATCGGCAGTGCTGCCAACCTGCTGTACGAACAGGACTATGCATATAAATACCCGTATGACGTCAAACTCACAGGATGCCGCCCCGGCGGTCCGAATGGGCCCGTTGGCACCCACGACAACTGGAACCTGAACGGACCGGATTATTATACCACGCAAGCCATCACCGGGGGCCCGCGCGGCCGCTGCTATGACTGGCCGCATCCGTCCGACACGCCTGAATACTCCAGGATGAAAGAGCAGCTTGAGCCGATCATTGCGGCCTGTCCGGCTTATGCTAAATTGCTTTTCGATCCCAAATGGTTCGCTGGTCGTTTTGACTGGTGGCATAACCGCATATTGGTGAGTGCGCTGTTCCAGGACATCCGCGCCAGGCATCTGTTAGTCAATGCCATGGGTTCGCGTCACCCGAACGGTGGTGGCTGGGTCGCCGCGGGTTGCATGGTTGCGCCAACCGCTTATGTCGGTCCCGACTGCATGGTGCTCGACGGTGCCCGGGTGCTGGACCGGGCGATCCTCGAAGACAACGCCATCGTGAGCGGCAAGGATGTTGTGATCAAGGACAACGCGCGCATCTTTGGTGGCGCGGTTGTCTGTGGCGCGGCCGAAGTCTGCGGTTTTGCCCGCGTGAGCCGCAACATCAGCAACCGGTATGTGCATCTCACCTATAATAGGGAGGGACATCCCAACGCTCCGGATTACGAGGTCAAGGTCTATCCCGATATGCCAATTCAGCGCACCGGCCCCGAGCAGCGCGGTTTCTGCTATCTCGCAACGTATGTCGGCCTCGAGGCGAACTATGGCATGGATCGGGAGGAAACCGTGTTGCTGGAAGACCTGTTCCAGGAGCGGGGCAAGCCGCTCGAGGATTTGTTGTGCTATGACGGCGTCATGTATGGCAAGCCGGGTTTCACCGTCGATGGTGAACGCCGCGGGTATACCTACAACGGCACCAACCAGTACGCCGAACTCGCGCCGATGGTGGCCGACTTTGGGGCGATCACCGTGGACCTGGCGTTGAAGCCCGGCGGCAGCGGCGAGCGCACGATCTTTGATTTCGGCAGTTCGGCTGACCATTGTTATATGCTGGGTGTCAGCCCGTCCGGCGCGGTATCACTCGTCACGATTGTCAATGGCAGGAAGGCAATGCTGACCGCTCCCGCAATCGCAAACGACAAGTGGACCAGCGTCCGTGTCGAAATCGATGGCACCACGATGGCCATCTTATATGACAATCAGAAAGTCGCCTCGTGTGCGTCAGCGTTCCGTCCACTGGATGCGTTTCCGGGGGGGTGCGTGAAACGTAACTTCATCGCCGCCACGCGCGATGGCACCAAGTGTTTCCAAGGCACGATGGATCATGTGCGGATTTACTCGGTGATTCATCAGGATTTCGCGAAAGACGGCATCGTGCCCGAGATCAGCTCGCGCCGCGTAGACAAGAATTTCCTGAGTCGCTTTGACAACTTCAAGAAGCTCAACGCCCAGCGGCTCCAAGCGTGGCAGGATTCCCCTGTGGCCCAGGAAGCCCCGAACGTCGACACGTCACGTCTCAAAACCTGGAGTCAACAAGTCGCCGAGATTCGCAAGGAGCGCGAGAGTCTCGGCCAGGAGGAAATTGCCGAACTCGCCAAGGCCGCCAAGGATTTCGAGAAAGCGTACGAAGAGTTCCGCATCGAACAGGGCAAAAAGTTTGACGCCCGGCCGGACGCCCTTCCACAACAGGACAAGGCGACAGAATCTAGCAAGAATCAGGCGCGTGACGAATTTATCCGCAAAAACTCCATGGCCATGCTCATCGAGTTGAAAAAGAAACAAGCGGCTGTAGACACCTGTCGACAGCGATTCCAGATGCTCAACAACGCCGACGAGTATTACGGTCTCGATGCGTGGGGCTCAGGCTGGAATCAATTCGAGCGTAGCATCGAAGTCTACCTGGCCCGGTATCGACAGTTTGCGCTTACCGAAGACGAGAGAACATTACAACAAGTCCTTGACGCACAACAGAGCCAGTGGATCACCGAAATCGACTGGGACTCCCGTCTGGAGTTCGAAATGGACGGTCCGGAAAAACTCGCGCCGCACCAATTGCGTTGGCTTAAACGGGTGAAACCGTATATTTATAAGTAGGAAATGGACTGATATGAAATGGAAATCCACAGCAACCATCCTTGTCCTGGCCGGCATGATGTTAGCTCCGGCACACGTAGCGCGGGCCGACGAGACCCCAAAGACCGACGCTGCCAAACCAGAACCGTTCGATGCGGCAGCGGTCAAGTCGCTCAATGTCCCATCGTTCGTCGTCCCGGCATCCGGCGGCATCCGCATGATTCTCATCAAGCCGGGCACCTTTACGATGGGCAGTCCGCCGACTGAAACAGGCCGTGGCGATGATGAGACGCAGCATCCGGTCACCCTAACGAAACCGTTTTACATGGCGGAAACCGAAACCACGCACGCTCAATATCTACCCATCATGTGGCCGGATTTCCGGCAGATTCTGGTGGGTGCCGGGCGCTATGGATATTCGGTGCCGGAGCTGCATCAAGGAGGGTCGTTCCTGACGATCGAGCGGCAGCGCCGCGACCTTTCGCGTTATGCGATGGACGGCATGACATGGGAGGACGCCAACCAGTTCGGTGAAAAAATCACCGCCATCGAACGCGCCGCCAACCGCTTGCCTGAAGGTTATGTCTATCGGTTGCCGACCGAGGCCGAATGGGAATACGCATGCCGTGCAGGAACCACGGGACCGTTCAATGTCAAGGCGGATCCGATGCTCCTGTTCGCCGTGTGCGGTGGTTTTGCAGGTTGCAACGGTGATCGGAAGTTCCTCCCGCCACCATTCCATGGCGATACACCGGAAGAAGTCGCCGGTGCGCGCACCCCCAACGCGTGGGGATTATACGACATGCACGGCAACCTGTACGAGTGGTGCCACGATTGGTACGGCCCCTATCCCCAGGGAGCCGTCACCGACCCCGTCGGCCCCGCCGAACCAAGCATCGCCAAACGACGCATCGCCCGGGGTGGTTGTTTCCTCTCCGGCCAAGCCGCCCAATACCTGCCCGATGTTCCCGGCACGGCGGTCCGCTACCTGCGTTCGGCGTCGCGAAACTGTTTCCGCGGCGACCACCAAATGCGCATCAACGGCGTGCGCTTGGTGCTGGCGCCAGAGATCAAGTAACCAGCACCTCCCTGAAATAGCGGCCCGAGTCACAGGCCAGTTCTCCCGGAATGTCGGGGCCGGAGCAAAACTAGACAGAGACGGAGCAAAACTGGACAGAGACGGAGCAAAACTGGATTTCTTCTGTTAGAGGCTGAATCGACTGGCGGTCAGAGGGGTTGGGTTGCGAGGATCGGCTGACGTCCGCAGGA